>JBEEFX010000065.1:0-5099 GCA_041166365.1 Acidimicrobiaceae bacterium | reverse complement strand
ATCGGAAGGCGCGGATGTCGACGCCGGCGGCAACCGAGTCCACCTCGACGCCGGAGGCGACGGGCCGAGCGCGGCACGCGTGTCGCGTTCGTTGGCCGTCGGGGCCGCCGTGTACCGCGGGAGCGCGACGTTCGACTCGGCCGGCCAAACGCGCGTCATCCCCGCCTTGCGGGCGCTCGACGTGTCGGCCCTCGGCCGTCCACCGACGGCGGCGAGCCCGTTGAAGGTCGACGAGCCGGACACCGACCCGTGGGATCGTCGGTTCCTCGGCGAGGCCATCGATCTCGGGCACACACTCGCCAGCTACGCCACCGTGTACACCCAGACGCTCGGCGGGAGCGGCCTCACGGTGGGGGCGTACAAGCAGGTGCTCCCGACCCTCGCCAACGAGAGCGACTTCACCGACGAGCTGCTCGCCGCCGCGCCGCCGCAGTCCGGAGAGAAATTCATCGGAGCGGCGATCGCCAGCCTGAGCGGCCGGGGCTCGTTCGCCGACCGGTGGCGAGAGGCGTTCAGCTTCCGTGTTGCGGGCGCAAACTGGGGATTCGTCGCCCTCGACCAGGGTGTGGCGAGCGAGCCGCTGCTCTCCGCGATCCAGGATGCGCTCAACAACACCCAGTTCCAGTTCGCGCTGGCCGCGCAGACACCGCAGACCGCCACGACCGCGGCTCCGAGCGGCGGAGGACCGACCACGTCACCCCCGACGACACCGCCTGGTGGGGGACCGACCACGACGCCACCCACGGCCCCACCATCGACCACGATCGTGCCGCCGACGGGCTCGCCGGTCGTCGACGGAATCGTCAAGACCGTGAACGACCTGCTGGGCGGCGTACCAGGGGGTGGCCCACCCGGCGGTTGACCCGTCCTACGATCAACACGATGCCTGCCGACAGCGACGCCGAGAATCGTCCGGCGCGCGTCGGTCCCGATGCCGTCGCCCGCACGACGTTTCCGACGAGTTTTCGCGGCTACGACCCGGACCACGTCCGAGTGTTCCTCGAGCACATCGCCGGTGAGCTGCGCGACGCGCGTGACCGCGAGGCCGCGCTCCGCACCGAACTCGAGGCGGCAGAGGCCCGAGCCGAATCGGCGTCGCATCCCGACGAAGCGCAGCTCACGGCGACGCTGGGCGAGGAGACCGTGCGGGTGCTCCTGGCGGCACGCGAGGCCGCCGCCGAGATCAGGGCGAAGGGAGAGGACAGCGTCGCTCGCCTGCTGCGAGAGGCGCAGGACGAAGCGACGCGCATGAAGAGCGAAGCCGAGTCGATCCTCGGGCGGCGCACGCACGAAGCGGAAGAGGCGGCCGCCTCCATCCGTTCAGCGGCCGAAACCGAGATCGCCGCCGCGCACGCCGAAGCCGAGACGGCCGTCGTCGAGTTACTGGCCGCCGGTGAGGCCGCCGCCGATGAAGCGCGCGCCACGGTCGAGCGGATCCGCCACGACGCGGCAGCCGAGGCGGAAGCGGTCCTCGAAGGCGCGCGGGCGCAAGGTCGCGAGATGGTCGACGAAGCCCTCCTCGTCCGGACGCGTGTGCTCGAGGACCTGTCGCGCAAACGCAAGGCGGCGCGCATTCAGCTCGAACGGCTGCAAGGCGGACGAGACCGGTTGCTGGAGAGCTACGAGATCGTCCGCCGCACGCTCGACGAAGCGACGAACGAACTGAAGGGGTCGCTCAGAGCTGCAAAGCAAGTGGCCGACGCCGCGGCGCGGCGCGTCGAAGCTGAGCCGGCGGCGACGGCCGAGCAACTCGAAGCGGAGGTGGAGGCGGCGCGTGATGCCGGGCTTCCCCTTGTCGAGGACGAGCTCGAGCTCGAGGACTTCGACGAGGAATTGCCCGAAGGCGAGATGGTGCCGATCGAACCGTCCGCCGAGTTCGAAAAAGTGCGCCTGATCGCCGAGAGCGAGCCCGAGCAACGGGCCGAGCCGCTCGAGGTGGTGGACGTCGTCGAGGTCGTCGAGGTGATCGATGTCGCCGGGGACACCGAGGCTGCCGGCGCCGAGGCCGCGGCGGTCATCGGGGTGATCGAGGACGACGACGTCGTCGACGTGGTCGACGTGGTCGACGTGGTCGAAGTGGTCGAAGTGGTGGAGGTCGTGGCGGAGGTCGCCGACGAGGACACCGAGGCCACCGACGTCGACGTCGACGATCTCTTCGCGCGCATCCGCGCCGCCCGGGCCGAGGAGGTGGCGAAGGCCCGCGAGGTGCTCGCGGACGAGCCGGTGCAGCCCGAGCCGGTGCAGCCTGAGCCAGCCGACGACTACGTGCCCCCGCCGGTCGCGCCCGACGACCAGGCGCTCCTCGAACGCCGCGACGCGGCCACAGATGCAGCCGAACAGAAAGCCACTCGCAAGCTCAAGCGCGTCCTCGCCGACGAGCAGAACGACGTGCTCGACCGGCTACGGCGCAACGGCAAGGCGAAGCTCGGCGACCTCCTCCCCGCGCCGAAGGAGCACGCCGGGCGCTACGCGGACGCCGCGAGCGCGGCGCTGAGCGAAGCCGCGCAGGCCGGGGCGTCGTTCTATGGCGAAAGCGGCAGCGTCACCTCAGTTGACGCTCTGGCCCAGGAGCTCGGGGAGGCGCTCGCGCTCCCGCTGCGGGAGCGCGTGTCGGCTTCGCTGCGCGAAGCGGCGGGCGACGACGAAGCGCTCGCCGACGGCGTGCGCGCCGCGTATCGTGACTGGAAGGCGCATCGCATCGGGATGCAGACCCGCGACACGGTGTTCGCCGCGTTCAATCTCGGCCTGTACGAGGCCACGGCGGATGGCGTCGTGCAACGCTGGTTGGTCGACGACGGCGGGTCGCCGTGCCCGGATGCCGAGGACAATTCCCTCGCCGGGCTCGTGGTGAAGGGCGACCCGTACCCGACGGGCCATTGCTATCCGCCGGCCCATCCCGGCTGCCGCTGTCTGTTGGTGCCGCCGCCTCACTAAGGTTCCCCGCAGATGCGCGCTGGTGACGACATGCCCCGTGGGGAGCCCCGCGCGCGACGAGCGCGCCGCCCCGGCCGTGGGCGCATCTTCCTCGTCGTCGTCGCCGTCGGCCTGTTCCTGCTGATCACGACGCTGCGCAGCATTGCGTCCTTCTACACCGACTACCTGTGGTTCCAGTCGATCGGCCAGACCGGCGTGTGGCGCGGCGTGCTCGGCACGAAGCTCACGCTCGCGTTCGTCTTCATCGCCATCTTCTTCCTCTTGTTGTGGGTCAACCTCCTCATCGCCGATCGCCTCGCGCCGAAGTTCCGGCCCGCCGGCCCGGAGGAAGAGCTGATCGAGCGCTATCACGAGCTCGTCGGCCGCCGCACCGGCCTGGTGCGCATCGGGGTCGCGTTCCTGTTCGCGGTGATCGCGGGAGCGGGCGCATCCGGCCAGTGGCAGGAATGGCTGCTGTTCCGCAACTACGTGCCGTTCCACGTCGAGGATCCGCAGTTCCACAAGGACGTCGGCTTCTACGTCTTCCAGCTGCCGTTCCTCTCCTTCCTCGTCGGATGGTTCTTCGCCGCGTTCGTGATCGTGCTGATCGTCAGCGCGGTCGCGCACTACCTCAACGGCGGCATCCGCGTGCAGACGCCCTTCCAGCGGGTGACGCCCCAGGTGAAGGCGCACCTGTCCGTGCTCCTCGCCGTCATCGCGTTGGTGAAGGCGGCGGGTTACTACGTGCAGCAGTACTCCCTCAGCGTCTCGACCCGCGGCACGGTCGACGGTCCGACGTACACCGACGTGCACACCCAGCTGCCGGCCATCCGGTTGCTGATGGTGATCTCGCTCTTCTCGGTCGCGCTGTTCCTGTACAACATCTTCCGTCGAGGCTGGGTGCTGCCGGTGCTGGGCGTGGGCTTGTGGGCGTTCGTCGCGGTGGTCGCGGGAACGATCGTTCCGACGCTCGTGCAGAAGTTCCAAGTCGAGCCGTCGGAGTCGACCAAGGAGCGGCCGTACATCGATCGCAACATCAAGGCCACTCGGGCCGCGATGAACCTGAGCAACGTCACGACGACGAGCTTCGACAACGACAACCAGATCACCACACCGAACCTGGTCGCCAACCAGGACACGGTGAACAACATCCGTCTCTGGGATCCGAACATCATGCCGGAGACGTATCGGGCGTTGCAGTCGTTGAAGCCCTTCTACAAGATCGAAGACGTCGACGTCGATCGCTACGTGCTCAACGGGAGCCTGACGCAGGTCGTCTTGTCCGCCCGCGAGTTGGACTCCGGCGGTGCGCCACAGCAGTCGTGGGAAGGCACACACCTCGCGTTCACGCACGGCTACGGCGTGGTGTTGTCGAGCTCGAGCGCGCAGACCAACAACGGTCAGCCGGATCTCTTGATCCAGGGCATCCCGACCACGAACCGGACGGACATCAAGCTCGACCAGCCGGGCATCTACTTCGGTCAGCGGCTCGACGGGTACGTCGTCGTGAATTCGAAGCGCGAGGAGATCGACTTCGAGGACGCCGCCGGTCGCAACGCAACCACGACCTACACCGGCGCGGACGGTATCAAGATCGACTCGTGGATCAAGCGCGCCGCCTTCGCATTGCGGTTCGGCGACTTCAACCCGCTCGTGTCCGGCAACGTGACGAGCTCGTCTCGAATCCTCATCAACCGCGACATCAACGCGCGGTTGCAGGCCATTGCGCCGTTCCTCACGTTCGATGCCGACCCGTACCCGGTGATCATCGACGGCAAGGTGAAGTGGATCGTCGACGGCTACTCGACGACGGACCGCTACCCGTACGCGCAGCGTGCCGTCACCGACGCGAACACCTCGCTGAAGGGTCGCTTCGACTACGTGCGCAACTCGGTGAAGGCGGTGATCGACGCCTACGACGGCACGACCACTCTGTACGTCGTCGATCACGAAGACCCGATCATCCGGGCGTACCAGAAGGCGTTTCCCAAGTTGTTCTCCGGGTCGGAGCCCAGCGATCAGCTGAAGGCGCACTTCCGCTACCCCGAGGACATCTTCCGCGTGCAGACGAACATGTGGGGTCGTTACCACCTCGACAACACGGACGACTTCTACACGCAGGGTCCGGCCTGGTCGGTCGCTCCCGATCCGGGAACCGCGGTACAGACGGGGGCCACGAACACCAC
>JBEEFX010000064.1:0-6757 GCA_041166365.1 Acidimicrobiaceae bacterium | reverse complement strand
CAGGTGCCGGCGGCTCGTCGAGCTCGAGTAGTTCTTCGAGCTCCGACGGCGGCTATCAGTACCCCAACTGATGCCCCGGTAGCGTCCAGCGGGTGAACCGCCTGGCCGACGCGACGAGCCCGTACCTGCGTCAGCACAAGGACAACCCGGTCGACTGGTATCCCTGGGGCGAGGAGGCCTTCGCCAAGGCGAAGGCCGAGGACAAGCCCGTCATGCTGTCGGTCGGGTACTCGGCGTGCCATTGGTGCCATGTCATGGCACACGAGTCCTTCGAGGATGAAGGCACCGCCGCGGTCGTCAACGACCTGTTCGTCAACGTCAAGGTCGATCGCGAAGAACGCCCGGATGTCGACGCGATCTACATGGACGCCACCCAGGCGATGACGGGTCACGGTGGTTGGCCGATGACCGTGTTCTGCGATCCCGACGGTCGTCCGTTCTACTGCGGCACGTACTTCCCGAAGCAGTCGCGTGGTGGAATGCCGAGCTTCCTCGACATCTGTCGAGCGGTCGACGACGCGTGGCGCAACCGGCGCAGCGAGTTGCTCGAGCACGCGGACGAGCTCACGGGGGCCATCGGTCGCACCGCTGCGCTGGCATCGGCCGACGACGCCCAGCTGCCGGGGACCGACGTGCTGACGGCCGCCTACCGGAACCTGCGCGAGCAGCATGACGACGAGTGGGGCGGGTTCGGGAGCGCGCCGAAGTTCCCGCAGACGATGAGCCTCGAGCTGCTCCTGCGGGCGTACGTGCGCAACGGCGCAGCTGCGGCCATCGACACCGTGCGCACCTCGCTCGACGCAATGGCGTCGGGCGGGATGTACGACCACCTCGGCGGTGGGTTCGCCCGCTACTCCGTCGACAACATCTGGCTCGTCCCCCACTTCGAGAAGATGCTGTACGACCAAGCGCTCCTCGCTCGTGCCTACCTGCACGCGTGGCAGCTGACGGACTCGCCCGAGTACCTGCAGGTACTCGAGGAGACGATCGCGTACGTCCTGACCGAGCTACGGCACGAAGACGGTGGCTTCTACTCGGCAGAGGACGCCGATTCCGAAGGCGTCGAGGGCAAGTTCTACGTCTGGACTCCGGCGGAGATCCGCGAGGTGCTCGCGGATGCTCCCGCTCTTGCCGACGCGGCCATCGACTGGTACGGCGTCACCGACGAGGGCAATTTCGAAGGCAAGAACATCCTCAATCGCATCGCGCATCGGGGCAACCTCCTACGCCCACGGGAGGTCGAGGCGGCGCGGGCCCGCCTCTTCGAGGCTCGGGCAACGCGCGTCCGGCCGGGGCTCGACGACAAGGTGCTCTCGGAGTGGAACGGGTTGATGCTCGCCACCCTGGCCGAGGCTGCAGCCGCGACCGGCCGCAAGGACTGGCTCGACGCCGCGCGCCAGACGGGTGCCTTCCTCTTGCGCGAGCTCCGTCGCGACGACGGTCGCTGGCTCCGCAGCTGGCAGGCGGACCACGGGGCGCACACATTGGCGTTCGCCGCGGATCATGGAGCGCTGATCGACGGTTTCACCCGCCTCGCGGAGGCCACCGGGGAGGCCAGGTGGATCGCCGCCGCGGTCGACACGGCGGAGGCGCTGCTCGGCTTGTTCTGGGACGACGAGGATGGCGGTCTCTTCACCACCGGGCACGACGGCGAGCAACTGGTCGCCCGACCGAAGGATCTCCTCGACAACGCGACGCCGTCCGCCAACTCGCTGGCCGCGGTCGGGCTCGTCCGGCTTGCGGCCCTCACCGGGATCGACCGGTATCGCGACCGCGCGGAAGACATCCTCCGGCTCCTCGGCCGCGTGGCCGGTCAACATCCGACGGCGTTCGCGCACCTCCTCGCGGCCGCGGACATGGTCGACAACGGCATCACCGAGATCGCGGTCGTCGGAGACCGCGCCGATCTCGTTGCCGCGGTGCACGCTCGCCATCTGCCGAACGCCGTGCTCGCGTGGGGCGAGCCGTACGAGTCACCGTTGTGGCACGACCGCCCGTCGGGGCTGGCGTACGTGTGCCGGCACTACCTGTGCAAGGCACCGGTGTCCGACGCGGAAGCGTTGATCACCGAGCTCGCGTCGTAGGCCACGCCGTCAGGTAGTCGGGCACCGGGTCGTCGACATCGGGAATCGGCGGACCGGGCGCGACGACCAGCGGCAGCACGCCGGCCCAGTGGCCGAGCTGCATGTCCTCCTCGTCGTCGAGCGGACCACCCGTGCGCACCTTCGCGGAACACTCGGCCAGCGACAGCCGGACGATGAGGGTCTTGCGGAGCTCGGTCGGCGACGGCAAACGGGTGTCGGCGCTCCGACCGGGGACCAGGTGCTCCACGATGGCGACCATCGAGTCGTACTGCTCCTGCGCATCGTCGACGCGCTCCGCGCGTCCGAAGATCATCACCGACCGGTAGTTCATCGAGTGGTGGAACGCGGAGCGAGCGAGGACCAGCCCGTCGAGCAACGTGACGGTGACGCACGCGTCGACGCCCGATGCGAGCGTCTTCAGCGCGAAGTTGGCGGCGGCGCCGTGCACGTACAGCTGATCGTCGACACGGACGTACGTGGTGGGCATCACCCACGGCCGGCCGTCGACCGCGAAGCCGAGGTGACACACCAGGCCTTCATCGAGGATCGAGTGGATGGTCTCCCAGTCGTAGCGGGCCCGGTCGGAGAGCCGGCGGACCTTCGTGCGGTCGGTGGTCGACACCGAGTCCTCGTGCATCAGGTCATCGTGACAGCGCGGCGAGGCGGCCGCCGCGTCAATTCGCCAGGCTGGCGACCACGTTGATGGTCACAGCGATGATCACCGCACCGAAGACGTAGGACACGAGGGCATGGCGCAGCGCGGTCCGGCGCATCGTGGTGGTCGTGAGGTTCGTGTCCGACACCTGATACGTCATGCCGATGGTGAAGGCGAGATAGGCGAAGTCGTGGTAGTCGGGATCGGTGTCCTGGTTGAAGTCCACCCCACCGGGCGTCGGCGACCAGTACAGGTGGGCGTAGCGCAGGGTGAACACGGTCTGCACCGTCGCCCAGGCGAGCACGACGCTCGACACCGCCAGCGCGGTGATGCCCGCGGTGGCGAGACCCGAGGTGTCGCCACCCTTGAGCAGCACGAAACCGACACCGATCAGACTCGCCGCACTGGCGACCACCAGCACGAGGTCGGTGGCGGCGCGCGAGCTGTCCTCGACCGTCGAGAGCTGCCGGGTGCGCTCCGCGTCGGCGGGCCAGATCTTCACCCACACGCTGACGGTCAGGACGAGCGCGGCGAGACACCAGCCGATGAGCACGGTGACCTGCCATGGCACCCACCACGCGGCGGCGGCTGAGCCCGCGACCCCGGCCACCACCATCCGGACCAGCCGGGCGCGGACCAGCGAGTGCGTGGGACGTCGTGCGATCGACCCAGCATGCACCCGATCGCTCATCTGTGTACGCCGGTCAGAGCCTGACGACGATCTTTCCGATGTTCTCGCCAGTGAACATCGCGTTGAGCGCGTCGGGCGCGGCGTCGAGACCCTCGAAGATGTGGGTGCGATAGCGCAGTGATCCGTCGTCCACCCACGCGCGCAGCTGACCGGTGATCTCCGCCCACCTCCCCCAGTGGTCCCAGGAGATGAAGCCCTGCATGCTGGCGCGCCGGCTGATCAGGTTGAGGTAGTTCGCCGGCCCCGGCGGCTTGTGATGGTCGTTGTACGACGAGATCGCACCGCACAGCACCACCCGCCCGCCGTTGCCGATGCGGCCGAGCACCGCGTCGAGCACCGGGCCGCCCGTGTTGTCGAAGAACACGTCGACGCCCTTCGGGCACAGCTCCTTGATCTTCGCCGCAAGGTCATCCGTGCGGTAGTTGATCGCACCGTCGGCACCGAGATCGTCGACGAGCCAGCGACACTTCTCGTCGCTGCCGGCGACGCCGATCACCCGGCCGCCGAGGATCTTCGCGATCTGCACCGCAGTCGACCCGGTCGCGCCGGCCGCGGCCGACACCACGACCGTCTCGCCGTCGCTCACCTTGCCGATCTCCGTGAGCCCGACGTACGCGGTCATGCCGGCCGAGCCGAACACGCTGAGCTCGGCGAGCGGGTCGGCGTCTTCGGCCAGCACGGTCGTGAGCATCGGGTCGTCGCCGACAACCGCTCGTTGCTGCCATCCGGTGAGCGTGGCCACGAGCGCGCCGACCGGCACCTTGGCGCTCCGGCTCTCGAGGACGCGACCGATACCGCTGCAACGCACCACCTCGCCGATCTCGACGGGCGGGATGTAGCCCTCGGCCTTCGACAGCCACGTACGCACGGTGGCGTCCATCCCGAGGTACAGCGTCTCGATCAGCGCCTCGTTGTCGCCGGGCTCCGGCACCTTGGCGTCGACGGCCTCGAAGTCGTCGTGGCTCACGAGCCCTTCGGGTCGTCGCTTGAGCACGATCTGGCGGTTCACCGGCATACGAATACTCCACTGTGCGTCGCGGCGCGCCATGCGCCGTTGTCCGCGATCTCCTCGCGGACCAGCTGCTCGAACCGCTGCATGGCTTCGGGCCAGGTGACGTCGCCGAGCAGCTGGTTCTCGTAGACCGAGCGACAGCTCTCGGCATAGGCGATCACCGGCTCGGCCTCCGGCACCACGATCTCGCCCCGTAGGTCCGTGACATCCACCTCGTCGAAGTGCCGCTGCAAGAGCGGCCGCCCGTTCTCGAGACTGAAGCGGTCGATGAACCGCAGCGGCGCCCGCGTACCCGTCGCTTGCGAGAGTTGGTCGACGAGGTGACCGAGATGTGATCGGTCGTTCGTGACGACGAGCGCCACGCCACCGCGCCGGAGCACACGTCGCAGCTCCGCGGCGCCTCGGTGGAGATCGGGCGCGTGGTAGAGCATGTGTGGCGCGAGCAAGCGGTCCACCGAGCCCGTGCGCACCGGCAGCGCGCACACGTCGCCGACCGCAGTCGGCGCGTTCTTGCGCGCTTCACGCGCCATGCCCTCGGAGAGATCGATGCCGAAGCCCTCGACGTGCGCCAGGTAGTTGCCCGGGCCGCACCCCACATCGAGGACCGTGGCCCCCTCGGGCCAGTCGGCGAGACCAAGCACCCACGGGAACCAATCGACCCGCGGTTCCTTGAGGTCGTAGATCGTCTGCCGCGCGCGCAAGTTCGTCGAGTCGGGATACGACTCCTCGGTCAACGACCGTCGATCGGTCGTTGCGTCCGTCACCACTTCCCCCAGTGGATCACGTCGGACCTGTCTCGGCGAGGACGCGTCGCCGACGTGCCCGCACGGGTGTCGCGTTGCTCGTCCGGCCACCCCAGCGCGATCGTGCCGATCGCCTGATGCGCGGCCGGGATGCCGAGTGCCCGCAGCACCTCGGCCTCGTGATCGAACGGGCCGAAGAACAGCACGCCGAGCCCGGCATCGATCGCCGCCAGCTGGATGAGCATGGCCGCGAACGAGGCGTCGACCGTCCAGTACGCAACCGGCCAGCGCTCCGCCCCCTCCCCCAGTCCGGTGTCGGCCTTGTCGAGCTCGGCGTAACGATCGACATACGCCTGCGGATGGGCGAGCACGATCACCAGTGCCGGCGCGGCGAGCAGCCCGGGGAACCCGAACGACTCCCGCTCAGGCAGCGTGGTGTCCCAGTAGCGCGCGGTGTGCGACGGTCCCTCGAGGACGACGAACGAGAAGCCCTGACTGTTCCCGGCCGAGGGGGCCCGCCGCCCTGCGTCGACGACGGCTTCCAGCACGTCGTGGGGAATCGGATCCGGCCGGAACGCCCGCGTCATCCGGCGTCGGCGGAGAACCTCGGCGAGCTCCAGCGGAACTAGCCGAGCTTGGCGAGGTACTCGGCCATCGCCCAACCGAAGGCGATGAGTGAATCGCCGCGCTTCTGGCTGGCGGCCTTGAACTGCGCGACCACGTCCGGCTGGATCTGATCGGGCTTCAGGCTCTCGTGGTCGAGCACGCACGGGAACGAGCCATCCCCTTCGGCGATGAACTTGCGGTCGTCGTACTGGCCGTTCTCGATGCCGAAGCGCTTGGCCAGGCGCCGACCCCACGCCCGCTCCTCACCCGTCGCCGTGTGATCGGGACGCGGGACGATGTCGGTGAGCGCCTTGAACGCCTCGAAGCCCGAAGCGTCGAGGAAACGGGTGCCCACGAGGACGTCTTCATCAGGGAAGGCGAGGACGGCGCGCCGGTACTGATCGCTCATGATCGCCTTGAGGACCGTGTCGCGCTTGGCGGTGCGCTTCACCGATGCGAGGCCGATGAGGACACACGGCGTGCCGCCGATCCGCTCGAGCGTGCTGTACGAGAAGCCCTTGAGCTTTCCGCTCTCGCGAGCGAGCGTGATCAGCACCCACAACTCGGCCTGCTTCGACAGCAGCCCCGCTTCGAACCGGCTCGGCCCTTCGGCGCAGATGTCGGCCATTTCGGCCAGTTCAGCGTCGGAGAGCTGCGTGCAGTCCTTGGTCTCGACCTCGATCGCCATGAGCCGCGGTGCCCCCGGAAGGTAGTGAAACGGTCCTACTAGTCCAGCGGGTCTCTGCCGGGCGTGCAACTCGGCAAGGCTGTTCGAGCAGGTGGGAAGCCTGTCAGCTTACCAATGCGTCGGGACCGAGCAGCACTCGAAGTTCGCCGGCCAGTCCGTTCGTCGCATCGACGCAGAACTGGTCGGGCAGCCGCAGAACCTGTTGGTCGCCGATGTGGAGGAAAACCTGGGATTCGCCGGAGTGCTCGCTGAGCAGGATCTTCAGCTGATCGATCAGT
>JBEEFX010000063.1:0-19877 GCA_041166365.1 Acidimicrobiaceae bacterium | reverse complement strand
GTGATCTGGCCGGCGCCGGCCTGCAGCACCTGGCCCATGAAGACGTACTCGACCTGCTCGGGCGACAGGCCGGCCTTCTCGAGGGCGGCCTTGATGGCGAAGCCACCGAGCTCGGCGGCTGAGAAGCCGGCGAGGGCGCCGGAGAGCTTGCCGATCGGCGTGCGAGCGCCGGAGATGATCACGGAACCAGCCATCAAGTGCCTCCCCCAAGGGTGCGAAACGTGCCGGGAGTCTAGGGAAGCGACGTTCCGTTCACGAAAGTGCGGCAGGAGTTCTCGCAGGACCGGCGAACTGCTCCGCCAAGGGTTGGACGAATGCGGGCGCGGGTCGCCTCGCGGAGGAGAGTTCGAATGTCGAGGTCGCGTCGTCGCTGGCCGCATCTCAAGGTCAGCACGGTCCTGGTTTTGGCGCTGGCGATGCTGCCGTTGGGCCTGTCGTCGTCGGCCGGGGCTGCTCCCGAGACGGCGGCGCGCTACCTGCTCGTCGGACCGGCGCCCGCGGGCAGCACGGTGCTTGCCGACTACGGCGGGGCCTGGCTCGTCGATCTCACCGCATCACAGGCGGCCGCGGCGCGCGCACTGGGCGCGCAGCTCGAAGGCGTGCCGGACGCGCACTCGCTGAAGCTCATGCGCGGGACGATCGACACGTCGACCAGCGCCCCGGCGGTGCCGGCCGGCCTCGCGGCGCCGGTTGCGCCCACGAGCTGGATCGTGCAGTTCGTCGGGCCGGCCGGAGAAGGCTGGTACGAGGCCGTCGAGGCCGCGGGCTTCCATCTCGTGTCACACGGCTACGTGCCGGAGAACGGATGGCTCGTTCGGGGCCAGGCCGACGCCGCCGACCGCGTGAGCCGGCTTCCGTTCGTGCAGGCGGTCGTGCCGTACGCCCCGTACTACCGAATCGCTCCGAGCCTGGCGTCACTCACGGGAGCGCGCGAAGTGCGCGTGATGCTCTTCGACGACGCCGACGTGTCCACGACGATGGCGAAGCTTGCCTCATTCGGCGCCGTGGAGCTCGGACGCATCGACGACGCCGACGTCAAGCTCGTGCGCGTCCGCCTCGATCTCGCGTCGCTCACGAAGGTCGCGCGACTCGACACGGTGCAATGGGTGGAGCTCGTTCGCCCTCTCCAGCTCTTCAACGATCACGCCGCCGACACCATGGGCCAGCGTCCGGTGTGGACCGGCACGGCCGATGCTCCCGGGACGCCGTTCACCGGCACCGGCGAGATCGTCGCGGTGGCCGACACCGGCATCGACACCGGCGACCCGACGACGATCCACAAGGACTTCCGCGACCACCTCCAGGACCTCCAGGCGTGGGGCCGGCCCGGGCCCGGCGGCGACATCCACACGGGCGACCCCTCTGACGAGGACGGTCACGGCACGCACACGTCCGGCTCCGTGGTGGCCGACGGCACGGCCTGGTCGACGCTGAACCTGGCCGGGTGCACCCTGAGTTGTGACGCCACGAAGGCGCCGAAGGGCATGGCCCCCGACGCCAAGCTCGTGATGCAATCGATCTCCGGCCCCGACGGGTCGTTGACCGGCGTGCCCGAGGACCCGGGCGTCCTGTACCAAGCGGCCTACGACGCCGGCGCCCGTGTGCACTCGGACTCCTACGGCTCCGACGCGGCCGGCGTGTACGACACGCAGGCCTTCCTGCTCGATCGCTGGATGGCGACGCACCCCGACATGCTCTTCGCGTTCGCCGCGGGCAACGCGGGCACGGATGCCGATGCGAACGGCATCATCGACTTCGGCTCGATCGGTTCGCCGGCCACCGCCAAGGACCTGCTCGCCGTCGGCGCGTCGGAAGACCAGCGCGGCGCCAGCTTCGCATCGGGCGACGCGGGCGAAGCACTCACCGGGATTCCTTCTGGCCAGCCGCTCTACTCGACGTACGCCGTCTTCTACGTGCCGCCGGCCGGTCCACCCATCGAGAACGATGTGATGTCCAACAACCGCGAAGGCATGGTGGCGTTCTCGTCGCGCGGCCCGACCGTCGACGGTCGCATCAAGCCCGAGATCACCGCCATCGGTACGCACGTGCTGTCGACGAGGTCGTCGATGATCCCCGATGCCGACATCGAGCAGCACTACTGGAGCCGGGCGTCGAACGGCACCTCGTCCGGCAACACGTTCGTCTCCGACTACCCGGCATCCGCTGACCCGTACTACGCGTTCGACGGCGGAACGTCGATGGCCACCCCGCTCACCGCGGGGTCCGCGACGACCGTGCGGCAGTACCTGCGCACCGCGCGCAAGATCGTGAGCCCCTCGTCGGGTCTCATGCGCGCGGCCATGACGATCGGCGCGCACGAGCTTGCCGGTCAGTACGACCCGCTGCACCCCGACGTCACCGCTCGACCCGACAACAACGAGGGCTGGGGTCGTGTCGACGTGAAGGGCACGATCGATCCCGCGGGGCCCACGAAGTCCGCCTTCTACGACGATCCGGTCGGGCTCCGCATCGGCGGCAAGGCCCGGTACACGTTCCAGGTCACCAATACGACCGTGCCCTTGCGCGTCCAACTCGGATGGACCGACGTCGCCGGCAACGTGACCGTCGCGAAGTCCTTGGTCAATGACCTCGATCTCGTCGTGACGGCCCCGAACGGGACGGTGTTCCGCGGCAACATGTTCGGTCCCCGTGCGAGCGGCGAGACGCCATCGACCCCGAACCCGGTGAACGGCAACCACGTCGACACGCTCGAAGGCGTCGACGTGCCCGCATCGGCGGTACAAGCCGGCACGTGGACCGTCGACGTCGTCGGCTTCAACGTGCCGAGCGCGCCGCAGAAGTACGGCCTGGCGGTGCGCGGTGGCCTGAACGGCGTTCCGGCGGGTGCCGTGCACCTCGACGCGGGCGCGGCGCGCGGCGGCGGTCGACCGGTCCAGATCGCCGTGAACGACGCACAGGCGGACACCAGCGCCGCGCTCAACAAGGTGAACGTGCGCATCAAGTCGACCAGCGACACCACGGGAATCACGCGGGCGCTCACCGAGACGTCCGCGCACAGCGGGGTGTTCACGGGCTCGTTCACTGTCGCGAACCCGGGTGCCCCGTCGAGCCAACAGCAAGGGCTCATCAAGGGCGCGAACGGCGACACCATCACCGTCTCCTACCTCGACGCGCTCGGCACGGTGAGGACCGCGACCGCACTCGTCGACAACCGACCACCGGTGGTCACCGGAACGACGACGGGGACCGTGACGCCGTTCAACGCGAACGTCGCCTTCCACTCCGATGAGCTCGCCACCGGCAGCGTGCAAGCGAGCAACCGACCTTCGGTGTCGACCCCTGACGTGACTGCGTCGGACGGTGCACAGGTGGCGGATCACGCCATCATCGTCCCGGGTCTGCAGGGAGCGACGCGCTACTACTACCGCAGCCTCGCGACAGACGACCCAGGCAATGTCGGGGTCGACGACAACGGCGGTCGGCTGTACACGTTCCGCACGAAGCAAGCGACCGTCGAGTACTCCTACGACGCGGAGAGCGACGCGGGTTGGACCCACCAGACCAACCCGGACGATGCCGCGGCCACGGGCGAGGACCAGTGGCATCGCACGACCCGAGCCGACGCCGTGCACGGTGGTTCGAGCGCGTGGCTGTTCGGTCCCGAGGATCCGTCGGCGAACTATCCGACGAGCGCGGATGCGTTCCTCGACTCCCCGCCGATCACGCGCACGGCGTCCGGGTGGGCGAGCCTCGACGTGTGGGCGAACTACGACACCGAGAAGGGATTCGACGGACTCAACTTCCTCGCCTCTGATGACGGCGGGTCGACCTACCGTTTGCTGCCCGTGGTCTCCATCGGACCGCCGACGCCCCCTGCGCTCGCCGCGGCACAGATCGACGGCAACTCCGGCGGCTATCGCCTGTTGAGCTTCGATCTGTCCTCGTTCAGCGGATCGACGTTGCAGTTGCGCATCCAGTTCACGTCGGACTCGGGTGTCGAGTACGGCGGCGCGGCCATCGACGACCTCGTCGTTCGAGGTGCCAACGTCGCGCCCGTCGCGACGGCGCTCAGCGCAACTGCGTCGGCTACCTCGCTGCCCCGCGGCGGTGGAAAGGTGCTCGGTTCGCTGAAGCTGACCCCCGCCCGGGATTGGGTGCGCGTCACGCGGATCGTCGTCAACCGGATCGGCAACGCCACCGACGCCGATGTCCCCAGCGCTCGGTTGCAACTCCCCGGCAGTCAGATCGTGACGGTGCCGTTCGTGAATGGCGTGGCCACGTTCAGCGGGCTCACGTGGGACGGCAGCGCGGCCGACCCGTTGCAACCGCAGATCGGAGTCGTGGTCGCCGGCAACGCGGCGGTCGGACGCACCGCCGGTATCTCGGTGGCGACCAGCAACGTGACGCTGGCCGAGCCCGATGTGATGACGGCCGGGCCGCCGGCCAAGATCGGACCGCTGACGATCAAGTAGCCGTGTCGAGCTACCGGCGCTTGACGATCGTGTAGCGGCCGGCACGAACGACGACAGGATGGACCGCCCGGCGCACGGCAGTGTGCACGGCGCCGGCGACCATCTCGTCGAGGCGCTCACCGGTGAGGTCAATCACCGTGGGGGCGGTCGCGTCGACGAGCTTTCCCGCGGGCACCGTCTCGACGCCGACCAAGCGCTCCAGCGTCTCGACTTCCCTCTCCCGGGCCGCGGCGGCGCGGAGCTCGGCCTCACGGCCCTCGTTCACCACGACGGCGAGCTGGCGCTGGGCGGCGCGCAAGAGCTCGTCGGCCTCGGTTCGGGCCTGGGTGGTGGCCTGCCGCACGAGCGACGCCGCGGCGCGGCGCGCCTCGGCGGTGATGGCGAGCGCCTCTTCCTGCGCCTGGACGAGCTCACGCCGGGCGTGGTCGCGAGCGGCGTCGGTCTCTCGGACCCGCTCGGCGGCGTACTGGTTGGCCTGGGCCCGGACGTCGTCCGCCTCCGCCTTCGCTCGGCGTAGGAGTTCCGTCGCGTCGGCTCGTGCCTTGCCGAGGACGGACGCGGCTTGCGCCTCGAGGCGCGCCCGAAGGTCCTCGTCCGACGCCATCGGCCGAATCTACTGGCCCACGCTTGGAGCATCGCGGCTGCTCGGCAGTAGTTTCCATCACATGCAGGAAATCCTCGACGCGATCCTGTCGAACGCGCCCGGCGATGCCATCGCAGCGCTGCCGATTCCGGAGTCCTACCGCGGTGCATTCGTGCTGCGAGAAGAACAGACGATGTTCGAAGGCCTCGAATCCACCGACAAGGACCCCCGAAAGTCGCTTCACGTCGAAGACGTGGCCACGCCCGAGCTCGCGCCGGACGAGGCGTACATCGCCGTGATGGCGAGCGCGATCAACTTCAACACCGTGTGGACATCGATCTTCGAGCCGCTGCCCACGTTCCTGTTCCTCGATCGGTTGGCGAAGGAGTCGCGGTGGGGAGCGCGCCACGCGCTGCCATACCACGTCGTCGGCTCGGACGCCTCGGGGGTGGTGCTGAAGGTCGGCGATGCGGTGCGCAACTGGAAGCCCGGCGACCGCGTGACCGTCCACTGCAACTACGTCGACGATCAGGATCCGTCGGCGCACGACGACTCGATGCTCGCCACCAATCAGCGCATCTGGGGCTTCGAATCCAATTTCGGCGGGCTCGCCGATCTCGCGGTGGTGAAGGCCAACCAACTGATGCCCAAGCCGGCGCATCTGTCGTGGGAGGAGGCGGCGTGCAACGCGCTGTGCAACTCCACGTCGTACCGCATGCTCGTCTCGCAGAACGGCGTCGCGATGAAGCAAGGCGACAGCGTGCTCATCTGGGGCGCGTCGGGCGGTCTCGGTGGTTACGCCGTGCAGTACGTGCTCAACGGCGGTGGCACTCCAGTCGGCGTCGTGTCGTCGGCGGACAAGGTCGATCTGCTGCACGAGCTCGGTTGCGAGGCCGTCATCGACCGTCGGGCCAATGACTACAAGTTCTGGAACGCCGAGGGCACCGCGCAGGACGAAGCTGAGTGGCGCCGGTTCGGCAAGGACATCCGCGCGTTGATCGGTGAGGATCCCAACATCGTCTTCGAGCACCCCGGCCGGCAGACGATGGGTGCGTCGGTCTTCGTGTGCGCCCGTGGCGGAACGATCGTCACCTGCGCGGCAACCTCCGGGTACATGATCGAGTACGACAACCGTCATCTCTGGATGAAGCTCAAGTCCATCAAGTCGTCGCATTTCGCGAACTACCGGGAGGCGTGGGACGCCAACCGGCTGATCTCGAAGGGCGCCATCCAGCCGGTCCTGTCCGCGGTGCACCCACTCACGGAGGTCGGCGAAGCCGCGTACTCGGTCCACAAGAACTTGCACGAAGGCAAGATCGGCGTCCTGGCGTTGGCGCCGAGCGAAGGGTTGGGGATCGACGACCCCGAGTTCCGTGAGAAGGTCGGCGAGGACAAGATCACGCTGTTCCGGAGGCACCACGCATGAGCCCGCTCACCGCGAAGAACCCGCACGAGAAGACGACCGTGTCGGATGTCGCGGGCGAAGTCGCGCCGATGCTCACCGAGATCGACCACATCGCGATCGCGGTGCGGGATCTCGGGGCGGCGATCGACTACTACCGCGAGACCTTCGGCGCGCTCGTCGAGCACCGCGAGGTCGTCGACTCCGATGGTGTCGAGGAAGCGCTGTTGCGCGTGGCCGAGAGCTATATCCAGCTGCTGACGCCGACTCGGGACGATTCGCCGGTCGCGAAGTACCTCGAGAAGCGGGGCGAGGGCTTGCATCACGTCGGCTATCGCGTCCGTGATTGCGCGGCCGCGTTGCAGGCGGTCAAGGACCAGGGTGGGCAGGTCATCGACCAGCAGCCGCGCCCCGGTTCGCGGGGGACCACGGTTGCCTTCGTCCATCCGAAGGCGGCGTTCGGGACCCTCATCGAACTCGTGCAGGAGTGACCCGAGCCTGGGGTCCGGTGACTCGCAGCATGACCTCTGACTCGGGTCACTAGGTGCTCGCCGCCGATCCTGATGCCGACCTCGAGGCGGCGCTCGCCGACTTTCGCCGGATGCGCCGGCGCAAGCGCTTGGCCGACGTCCACTGGATCGACGCGCTCTACCAGGCGTACCTTGCGGCGCTGCTCGGCGGCGCGGCGATTCTGATCGGCGCGGGCTTCGTCGGTGACGGCTTCCTCACGCCGTCACAACTCGAGCGCTTGACGCGCGATGGTGCGGACTGGATCGGTCTGATCGCGGCCATCGTCGTCGCGGTTGGCCTTCGGTCCGGGAGCCGCGGCGGGCCGGTGGCGCTCGAACGAGCGGACGTGTGGCATGTGCTGCTCGCACCGGTGGACCGCACGACGGCGATGCGCGGCCCCGCCGTCCGGCAACTGCGCTTCCTGCTGTTCGTCGGTGCCCTCACCGGCGCCGTGGCCGGCATCCTCGCCGCCCATCGGCTGCCCGAGGAGGACATTGCGTGGGCAGCCTGCGGGGCGTTGTTCGGCCTCACCACCATCGCGCTCGGCTATGGGATCGCGTTGTGCGCACAGGGATTGCGGGTGCCGTCCTGGTTGGCGTCGTTGCTCGGGCTCGGTCTCGTGGCGTGGTCGTTGGCCGACGGCGCCAACGCGGTCGAAGGGTCGCCCACCGCCGCCGTGGGCCGCATCGCCCTGTGGCCGCTCGACTTCGCGCCGATCGGGTTGGTCGCGATTGCCGTCGCGCTCGTGTCGATCGCCGTGGGGCTGTCGCTCGTCGGCAATGTGTCCGTCGAGGCCGCCGAGCGCCGGTCCACGCTGGTCGGTCAGTTGCGCTTCGCGGCCACGTTGCAAGATGTGCGGACGGTGATCGTGCTGCGGCGACAACTCGCGATGGAGCTGCCGCGGCTGCGCCCCTGGCTTCCTGTCCGCACTCGCGGCACGCATCGTTTACCGGTCTGGTCGCGCGGCATTCGAGGGCTGCTGCGCTGGCCGGCGGCGCGGGTCGCCCGACTCGTGCTGCTCGGTGCCGTCGCCGGCCTGGCCGCTCGCGGTGCGTGGAACGGAACGTCGCCGCTGGTCGGCGTCTCGGGCCTCGCGCTCTACCTCGCGGCCCTTGATGCGGTCGAGCCGCTCGCACAGGAGATCGACCATCCGACGCGCCGCAACTCGGTGCCGATCGAGGGTGGCGCGGTCGAGCTGCGCCACATTCCGGTCGCCGTCGTGGCGATGGTGCTCGTGTGCCTCGTGGCGTTCGCAGCCGCGGTGCTGGCGGGGCCGTCTGCCGCCGCGGTGCAGATCGGCGCGGCGTGCGTGCTGCCCGCCGCGCTGGGGGCCGTCGGCGGCGCGGTCATCAGCGTCGTCGGGGGCGCGCCGAGCCACAGCGGCGGCGGTGACACGTGGAGCCTCATGCCCCCTGAGGTCGCCGGGATGCGGCTCGTCTACCGAACGGCCTGGCCGCCGGCGATGGCGATCCTCGGGGTCGTGCCGGTGCTCGCGGCGCGCACCGCCGCCCGCCACGGTGCGTCAGCGGCTCCCGTCGCCCTCGCCGCGGGCGGTGGCGTCCTCGTGCTGTTCGTCATCGTGTGCGGATGGGTGCGCGAGCGCGAACGCGTGCACGCCTGGTGGCGCGCACAGATGGAGGCGGCCATGCCCTCTCGAACGGAAGCGGCTACCGATGGCTGATCCGATGTTGACCGCCACCGGAGCGTCGAAGGCGTACGGCGATCTCATCGCGCTCACCCCCGTAGACCTGACGGTGAATCGCGGCGAGTTGGTGGCGCTCGTCGGTCACAACGGCTCGGGCAAGTCGACCTTGCTTCGGCTCGCGGCGGGCGCCCTCGAGCTGTCGGCCGGATCGATCGAGATCGCCGGCGCCGCCGCGGGATCGTCACCGGCACGGGCGGCAACCAGCTTCATTCCCGACGACCCGGTGCTGTACGACGACCTCAGTGTGCGCGAGCACCTCGCGTATGTCGCCGCGCTCCACGGGGTGCATGCGTCGGCCGAGGAGCTCGATGCCATCACCGAGCGGATCGGGCTGCTACCACGCGCCGATGACTTGCCCGCGCGTTTCAGCCGAGGTCTACGACAGAAGACGTCCATCGCGCTCGGCATCGTGCGGCCGTTCGATCTGTTGCTGGTCGACGAGCCGTTCGTTGGGCTCGACGCGACCGGGAAGATCGCCCTGCTCGCGTTGTTCGAGGAGTTCCACCGCGAGGGCCACACGATCATCGTTGCGACGCACGACGTGCAGTTCGTCGAACGCGTGACTCGGTGTGTCGCGCTACGCGACGGTGAGATCGTGCACGATGGCGCCGCGACACCGGACGACGTACTGCGCTTCGTCGGAGCCTGAGTGCAAGTACATCTCATCGACGGGACGTACGAGCTCTTCCGGTACCACTTCGCGCCCAACAACAAGGACCTCGAGCTCGGCGCGACTCGTGGTGTGCTCGGCTCGGTGCTCATGCTGATGGAGTCCGGTGCAACCCATGTCGGCGTGGCCACCGACCACATCATCGAGTCGTTCCGCAACGATCTGTGGCCCGGGTACAAGACGAGCGCGGGGATGCCGCCCGAGCTGCTCGCGCAGTTCCCGCTCATCGAGGAGGTCCTCGTGGCTGCGGGCATCACCACCTGGCCGATGGTGGAGCTCGAGGCCGACGACGCGCTCGGAGCGAGTGCTCGGGTCGCGGCAGCTGACGAGCGGGTCGAACGCGTCCTCATCTGCACCCCGGACAAGGATCTCGGACAGTGCGTTGGTGGGAAGATCGTGCAGTGGGACCGCCGGAGGGACGTCGTGTTCGACGCTGACGGCGTGCGTGCCAAGTTCGGTGTCGACCCCGAGTCGATCCCGGACTACCTGGCGCTCGTCGGCGACAGTGCCGACGGGTTCCCCGGTCTCGCCGGTTGGGGCTCCAAGACGGCGGCGACCGTGCTGGCGAAGTACAAGCATCTCGAGTCGATCCCGCCTGCCGGCGAGGACTGGGGTGTCGGGGTGCGCAACCCGGGACGATTGGCCGCGACGCTGGTCGAGCAGTTCGAGCTGGCGTTGCTGTTCCGCCGGATCGCCACCGTGGAGTCCGACGCCGACGTGGTCGGGTCGGTCGACGAGATGGAGTGGTTGGGCCCGCGTCCCGAGCTCGTCGGGCTGGCGGAGCGGATCAACGGTCTCGGGTTGGCAGAGCGCGCCATCCGGTTGGCCGAGCGGCGCGCGAGCTGATGGCGCCGAAGTCCGTCACCGAGATCGAAGTCGACGGCAAGGTCGTCCCGATCTCGAACCCCGACAAGGTGTACTTCCCGACACGTGGTGAGACGAAGATCGATCTCGTGAACTACTACCTCGCCGTCGCCGAGCCGCTCATGGCCGCGATGGGTGGCCGGCCGACGCTGCTGCAACGGTTTCCGGACGGCGCGACCGGCAAGTCGTGGTTCCAGAAGCGCGTCCCGGCGTCTCATCCGGACTGGCTGCAGACCACGGTCGTCAGCACGCCCAACGGCACCACGAGCGAGGCGCTGGTCGCCGCCGATGTGGCCCACGTCCTTTGGGCGGTGAACCTCGGGTGCATCGGCTTCCACGTGTGGCCGAACCTCGCGGCCGACCCGGAGCATGCCGATGAGCTGCGCATCGATCTCGATCCGTCGCCCGGCGTCGTCTTCGAGCAGGTGCGCGAAGCGGCCGCCGAGCTGAAGACGCTGCTCGACGAGCAGGGCCTCGAGTCGCATCCGAAGACGACCGGCAACCGCGGGCTGCACATCTATGTGCGCGTCGAGGCGCGTTGGACGTCGTACGACGTGCGGGCGGCGGCGGTTGCGGTGGGCCGCGAGCTGGAGCGTCGACGCCCGGACCTCATCACGGCGGCGTGGTGGAAGGAGGAGCGGGGCTCGCGCGTGTTCGTGGACTTCAACCAGAACGCGCCGCACAAGACGGTGTTCGGTGCATGGTCCGTGCGCCCCCGAGCCGGCGGGCAGGTGTCCACGCCGTTCGGCTGGGACGAGCTGCCGACGATCGCGCCGGACGAATTGACGCTCGTGACGGTGCCGCCCCGTGTCGCGGCCGACGGCGATCCATGGGCCGGCATCGGCGACCGTCCTCAGTCACTCGAGCCGTTGCTCGAGATGTCGAAACGCGATCTCGACTCGGGGCTGATGGACGCGCCGTGGCCGCCCGTCTACCCGAAGATGGAAGGCGAACCGCCGCGCGTCGCCCCTTCCCGCGCCAAGAAGGACCCGACCTAGCCCGCTCGAAGGTCCTCAGCGGAGTCAGCGAGGCGCGAACACCTCCCGGAGCTCGAGGGGGATGGCGACGTCGAGCTGGGCGTAGGTGCACTGCTCCGGCATCTTGTCGGGGCGCCACCGCTGGAAGCGGGCGACGCGGCGGAACCGCTGCGACTGGAGCTGATCGAACTCGACTTCGACCACGCGCTCGATGCGCACCGGCTCCCAGGAGAGATCCTTCTTCGCGTTCCACCGGCTCACTGCGCCGGGCATGCGCCCGTCGCCGGACAGCTCCGCCCAGCCCTGCCACGGGTGTCCCTCGACGGCGTCCTTGCGCAGCGGCTCGAGCTCCTTGAGTAACTCGTCACGGAACTTGGCCGCGAACGACGCGCACACGCCGACGTGATGCAACGTGCCTTCGCCGTCGTACAGGCCGAGCAGCATCGACCCCACACCCTTGCCGTCCTTGTGCCACCGGAACCCGGCGACCACACAGTCGGCGGTCCGATGGTGCTTCGCCTTGAACATCACGCGCTTGTCCGGCAGGTAGGCGATGTCCGATGGCTTGGCGATGACGCCGTCCAGGCCGGCGCCCTCGAAGCGGGTGAACCAGTCGCGCGCCTCGTCGATCGACGTCGTCGCCGGGGTGAGATGCACTGGCGGCTGCACCTTGCTCAGCGCCTTCTCCAACGCGGCCCGCCGCTTCACGAACGGCAATTCGGTCAGGTTCTTGTCCCCGATGGCCAACGCGTCGAACGCGATGAACGAGGCGGGTGTCTCCGCCGCCAGCCGTTTCACCCGCGACTCCGCGGGATGGATGCGCTGCTGCAACGCGTCGAAGTCGAGCCCGGTCACCCCCGGCACGACGATCTCGCCGTCGATCACGGCCCGCTTGGGCAGCTCGCGCTGGAGCGCCTCGACCAGCTCCGGGAAGTAGCGCGTGAGCGGCCGCTCGTTGCGGCTGCCGAGAATCACCTCGTCACCGTCGCGGAAGACGATGCAGCGGAAGCCGTCCCACTTCGGTTCGAAGATGAGGTCGGCGTCCTTGGGCAGGTCGTCGAGGGTGCCGACGGCCTTCGACAGCATGGGGGGGACGGGGGGCATGACCGGCAGGTCCATCGCGGGCCAGACTACGAGCGTGACGACGCAAGAGGGGATGCCCGCCGACTGGTACGAGGATCCGACGAAGGTCGGTGAGCTGCGGTATTTCGACGGAACACAGTGGACCGAGCACGTCACGATCGACGGCGTGCAGACGACAGCACCGTTCTCGCCGGCCGCAGCTGCTGCGCCGGGCCGGGAGACCGTCAGCGAGCCGGATGGCGTGCGCACGATCACGATGTCCCGCTCCGCCCAATGGCGCACTGAGGAGGAGCGGCCGATCGACGTCGTCGGGACCGCTGGCGTGATCGGGCGATTCGTGACGATGGTCGATGGCGCACCCGGTTACCGCTTCGACGACGCGCAGGGCGGCGCGGTTCTGTCCGTCTCCAAGCCGGGCCTCAAGGCGGCCGTCGAGGTCGCCGATCCCGCCGGCTACCCGGTCGGCACGATCACCAAGGTGGGTCGACTCCACTCGCGCTACGAGATCGCCCGCGCCGACGGCGGGACGCCCGCGACGGTCAGGCTTCTCGCAGGGGCCACGGACGAGTGGGAGGTCCAGGGCAACGGTGCGCAGAGCGCCACGATCGCGCGGGCGATCTCCTCGCCGGGCGACGCGCTGAACTTCGCCGAGGTGACCTACAGGGTCGCGATCTCGGCGCCCGTCGACGACCAACTACAGCGGCTCCTGCTCGCCACGCCGATCGCCATCGACATCCTCGACACCCAGGCCCTGTAGCCCGCTCCGTCACTGGGGCGCCGAAACTCGCGTCCACTACCCTCGGACGCGCATGTCGGAACATCCCGTGAGCGAGCGGCTCGAGCAGCTCAACAAACGCAAGGAGCAAGCGCTCAGCGCCGGCTCCGAGTCGGCCCGGCACCGCCAGCACGACCGCGGCAAGATGCTCGCCAGGGAACGGGTGGAGTACCTGCTCGACCCGGGCTCGTTCCACGAGCTCGACCTGCTCGCCCGCACTCGGCTGGCCGAGGCGACCGATCGGCCGTACACCGATGGCGTCATCACCGGTTGGGGCACGGTCGACGGCCGCAAGGTGTTCATCTTCAGTCAGGACTTCACGATCTTCGGCGGTGCACTCGGCGAGGTGTTCGCCGAGAAGATCCACAAGCTCATGGACATGGCGCAGAAGGTCGGGGCGCCGGTGATCGGCATCAACGACGGTGCCGGCGCTCGGATCCAGGAGGGCGTCGTCAGCCTCGACAGCTACGGCGGCATCTTCTACCGGAACGTGCAGTCGTCCGGTGTCATCCCGCAGATCAGCGTGATCATGGGGCCGTGCGCCGGCGGCGCGGTCTACAGCCCGGCGATGACCGACTTCGTCTTCATGGTCGACGGCACGTCGTACATGTTCATCACCGGCCCCGACGTCGTGAAGACGGTGACGGGTGAGGACGTCACGCAGCAAGAGCTCGGTGGCGCCATCACACACGCATCGAAGTCCGGCGTCTGCCAGTTCATGGCTGCGGACGACAAGTCGTGTCTCGACGACGTCCGCTACCTACTGAGCTTCCTGCCGGCGAACAACCTCGAGGATCCGCCGGTGTTCGCGACGACCGACGATCCGCAGCGTTCGTGTCCTGAGCTGATCGAGCTGATTCCCTCGTCGCCGAACCAGCCGTACGACATGCACAAGGTGGTCGAGTCGGTCGTCGACGACGGCGAGTTCTTCGAGTACGCCTCGCGCTGGGCGCCGAACATTCTCTGCGGGTTCGCGCGGATGGATGGGCATCCCGTCGGCATCGTGGGGAACCAGCCGTTGCACCTCGCCGGGGTGCTCGACATCGAGTCGTCCGAGAAGGCCGCGCGCTTCGTGCGCACGTGCGATGCGTTCAACATCCCACTGCTCACGTTCGTCGACGTGCCGGGCTTCCTTCCCGGCGTCGACCAGGAGTACGGCGGCATCATCCGGCACGGGGCCAAGCTGCTGTACGCCTACTGCGAGTCGACGGTCCCCCGCATCCAGATCGTCGTGCGCAAGGCCTACGGCGGCGCGTACGTCGTCATGAACTCCAAGTCGATCGGCGCCGACCTGGCGTTCGCATGGCCGTCGGCCGAGCTGGCCGTCATGGGGCCGCAGGGCGCGGTCGAGATCGTGTACCGCCGCGAGCTCCAGATGGCCGCCGACCCCGACGCCCGCAAGGCCGAGCTCGTCGAGGAGTACACCGAGCGCTTTGCCAACCCGTATGGCGCCGCGGAGCGCGGGTTCGTCGACGATGTGATCGATCCGGCCGAGACGAGGGTGAAGATCATCGCCGGCTTCGACCTCCTGCGGTCGAAGCGTGAAGAGCTGCCGAAGCGCAAGCACGGCAACTCGCCGCTCTAGGAGCCGGCTCTGATGCAGCAACCGGACGAAGAAGAGCTCGCAGCGATCGTGGCGGCCATCGAGATCGCGTGGCCGAAGCCGGTCGTCGTCGCTCAACCCGTCAGCGCGCAGACGTCGCGCTGGCGTTTCGCGGGTCGGTGGTGGAGCAAGCCCATTCCGACCCGCCGCGACCGACCCTGGTAGCGACGCCGTGACCCGGTCCGTCTTCCCGTTCGTCGTCGGCTGCGGACGTTCCGGCACGACGTTGCTGCGAGCGATTCTCGATGCCAACCCGGTGCTCGCCATCCCGCCCGAGTCGTTCTTCGTCACGGCACTCGAAGCTCTGCACGCCGGACCACAGTTCGACGCGGCGGCCTTCGCGGAGGACGTCATCGCCCACCCGAAGGTGGCGAGTTGGTCGCTGGACCCCGAGGTGATCCGCGCCGCGCTCGTCACCGATCCGGCGCCCGACTATGCCGATGCCGTGCGACGGGTGTTCGCCGCGTATGCCGAAGCGCACGGCAAGCCGCGCTACGGCGACAAGACGCCGCGGTACGTGCTGTCGCTGCCCTTGCTGGCGACGCTGTTTCCCGAAGCGCGCTTCGTCCACATCATCCGCGACGGGCGCGACGTGGCGCCGTCGCTCATGAAGGCCCATTGGGGGCCGGCCACCATCACGCGCGCCGCGCTGAATTGGCAGCAACAGGTCGAGCAGGGGCGCTCCGACGGACGGGCCCTCGGCCCGAGCCGCTACCTCGAGATCCGCTATGAGGAGCTCGTCGCCGATCCGCAGCCCATCGTCGAGGAGCTCTGCAACTTCCTCGACCTGCCGTTCGCGCCCGAGATGTTGCGCCCCGAGGCGCGCTTCGAGCGAGTCATGGCCGGAGAGCCGAATCCTCACCTGCACACCGGACTCGAACGGCCCATCACCGTCGGCCTGCGCGACTGGCGCACCGACCTCGAGGGTCGTGACATCGCCGCCATCGAATCGCTCGTCGGCGACACGCTCCGCAGCACCGGCTACGAACTGAGCAACGACGCGCGGGTGCGCGCCCGGTCATGGTGGCTTCGACTGTCGCACGCGGTTCGCCGGGTCACGCGACGGCTGGTTCGGGCCGTCCGCCCTGCTCGCTGAGCTAGCTTTTCGCACCGACGTGCGGAAACCGAAGGTCCTGAGGACGGTCAAGCAGCTCGCCTTCGGCTACGGGCTGGCGCCGTTCTTGCGACTGGTCGGGCCCGACGTCCGGTTCATCGTCATCGCCATCCCCCGCTCCGGCAGCACGCTGTTGACGGGCCTGCTCGACGCCCATCCCGACCTCCGGTGCGAGCCCGAGATCCTGCGGCGCAGGATGCCGGGTGTGCGCGTCCGCAGGTTCATCGAGGGGCGTGCCGTCGCGGTCAGGATCCAGAAGCGCGTGCGCGGCTATGGCTGCAAGGCCGTGGTCGAGCAGGTGACGGATCTGCCCGAGGCCGAGCGCTCGACCTTCATCAGCGGGCTTCAGCGCCGCGGCTTCCACATCATCGTCTTGCGCCGCAGAGACGTGCTCGCGTCGGCGGTGTCGGCGTTGCAGGCACTGCAGACCGGCAAGTGGCACTACCGGGTGGGCACGGAGGTGCCGTCCGGGTCGATCGTGATCGAACCTGCCGACTTGTTCAAGGCGCTCGAGCAGCGAGCGCGCGAGCGTGCATTCCTCGACACCGCGATCGAGGGAGTGCCCCACATCGCCCTGACGTACGAAGACGACCTGGCAACGCCGCCCGCTCAGCAAGCCACACTCGACCGGCTCTGCAGCGCGTTCGGACTGCCCTCGGCACCGGCCGACCCGAGGTTCGTGCGCGTGGGTACGGAAGAAGTCCCCGCTCGCATCGCCAACTACGACGAAGTCATGGAAGCGCTGCGCCAGTCGCCGTTCGCCGCGTTGGCCGAGCCCGTCGCGTCTACGCGTCGAGCCGCGACTGAACCGTCGCCGCCACCAGTCGACGGCTGATGCCGTCCGCCGACCAGTCGTCGACGTAACGCGCCCGGTCCTCGTCGCCGAGCACGAACGCGTTCATCTGATCGGCGGCAATTCGTAGTGCGTCGGCATTCTCTGCGGCGAAGACGATTCCGAGCTGGTAGCGGCGCACCAGCTCTCCGGCGGTGCTGTCGTCGGAGCAGCAGACGGGTATGCCGAAGCCGATTGCATCAGCGAGCGGTCCGCTGTCGATGTCGCGGTGTCGCCGGTAGCTCAGCACGACGTAGTCGGCGGCGGAGTGCAGCAGGCGCTTCATCTCGTCGGACTGCGGTCCGTCGAGCACGGTGACCGCACTGAAGTCCAACGTGGGATGACGGGCCACCGTGTCGAGAAAGGTCTGGCCGCAACCCGCGCCGGCGAGCACGAGCCGCCCGGGTGCCTGCTCTCCGGCGAACGCGAGCAGTGTCGTCTCGAGGTCCTTGCCGTCGTGAGACACGCCGAACGACAGCGCGATCCGGCCGTCCGCCGGGAACCCGAGCGTGGCGCGAGCCGCCAAGCGATCGATGCATGTCCGCGTCACGACCCCTGCCAGCGGACACAGAACGAAGTCCAGATAGGGGGATCGCTCCTTGCACCGAGCTTCGGCCGTCGGGTTGTTGGCGATGACGCGGATCCAACCGCCGGCTGCTCTACGGCGTCGCTCCTGCCAGCCGAACACGCGCGACAGCAAGCCGACCCCGGGAGGGCCCTTGCTGGGGGCGTGTTCGTACACGGCCCACCGCGCGGTGCGCGGCGCGAGCGCAACCGCCCAATGGACCCGGAGATGCCACGACAACACCAGCGTGGGCACGCCGCCGAGCTCGCGGGCGCATTGCGCCACCCCCCGGACGAGGGCGCGCTGGAACAACGCGTAGCCGACGTAGCGGAGCGGAAGGACGGCCTTCAGCCACCACCGGCCGCGGCCGAGCTTGGAGAGGCGCTGCCCGCGCTGCGCGGCGCGCACCCATCGCGGGGAGACACGGTGGACGCCCGCGATGCCGGGCAGTGTCCTGTCCTCGTCCTCGACCGCCAGCCGATCATCGGCCAGCACGTGCACGCGGTGGCCATCGCGGGCGGCCGCGGTGGCGACGGCCTCGAGCTCCTTCATGTAGTGCCCCTCGCGCAGGTTCGCTCGGTGCTCGACGATCAGAAGGTGCGTGGGGGAACTCGGGGCCGCGGCGCGCAGATGGTTCACGGCTGGCTGTGGCGCCGCGCGGGATCGGCGTACGCGGCGAAGCGCGAGCCGCGAACGAATTCCATCATCTCGTCGTAGTTGGCGATGCGGTCACGCATCGACCGAGCGCCGCTCCGGACGATGTCCGTGGTCGCTTTGGCGCGGCGAAGCCCGAGCTCGTTGCACAGGCGGTCGAATGTCGCCTGCTGCGCGTCAGGCGTGTCGAGATCGTCCTCGTAGACCACGCGGAGATGCGGCAGCTCCTTGACGGAGGCTTCGACGAACTCGAGGCTGTGCTCGGCGAAGTTGAGCTCCGCCTCGATCTCCTCCATGCGGACGAGGATCGGCCCGCTGTGGCGGTGGTCGCCCTCGCGGTGTTGCCACACCCGGCTGCGCCGCGCTTCGAGCCGGGAGATCGCGCGCGCCAGCGTGTCTCGGCGGGTGACCGTGATGATCCGGTACCCGCGTTGGTTCATCCGGGCGAGAAACGTCGCGCCATGGTCAGGCGGAATCGCCGCGACCTGGTCTGCGATGGCCTTCGATCCGTAGGCGTGCGCCTTGTACCGGAATCGAGCGTGCACGGACCGCGCCGCGTAGAGGCGAGCAGGCGGCACGAGGCGTCCCCACTTGGCGAGCATCTCGGGATCGCAGCGGATGTCGGGATGGCTGTCCAACATGCTGCGGAGCAGCGAGCTACCCGAGCGGGCCGTGGCCAAGAGGTAGAAGCGGACCGGCGCGCCGAGGGCGGGCGCCAAGGGTGCGAGCGCGTTCACGTATGCCACCCGTCCTACCCGCTCCAGCTTCTTAGCGACGGACTCCGACACCATCCCGCGCAACCTAGCCATCTCGCCTGCCGCCGTTGACCAAGGCGTCTACGCTGCGCCCGCGATGGCGGCGGGCAAGTGGAGGACGGGACCAGGTCGGGCGTTGCGACCCCGCACGGGGCTCCGATGGCGGGCGCGGGTCGCGACCGCGTCGTTACGACCGCTGCCGGATTTCGTGATCATCGGCGCGATGCGCGCGGGGACGACCTCGCTGTACGAGTACTTGAATGCCGAGCCGCGCATCCGCCCGGCGGAGCGCAAGGAGATCCACTACTTCGACCTTCAGCGCCACCGACCAGTCGAGTGGTACCGCGCCCACTTCCCCTTGGCTCTGCCCTGGCGCAAGCGACGATGGCTCGCCGGTGAGGCCACGCCGTATCTGCTGTTCGATCCGACTGCGCCGGAGCGCGTCACGGCCGCGCTTCCGTCGTCGAGTCGTTTCGTGGCCCTGCTACGCGATCCCGTCGAGCGCGCGTTCTCGCATTGGCGCGGTGCGGTGCGGCTCGGCGTGGAGCCGTTGTCACTCGCCGAAGCGGCCGCCGCGGAACCGGGGCGCCTCGAGGCGGCGCGTCTCGCCGCGAAGGGCCAGGATCCCCACACGCTGAAGGAATTCCGGCACATGACGTACCTCGCGCGCGGCGAGTACGTGGAACAACTCGAACGCTGGATCGCCGCGGCAGGCCGATCGCGCCTCCTGATCGTCCAGAGCGAGCGCCTGTTCCGGGAGCCGGCGGCCGTGGTGCGCGAGGTGGTGCAGTGGCTCGGCGCGTCGCCGCGCGCCAGCGACGACGCCACGTTCACGGTGTTCAACCCTGGCCACGAGGAGCACATGCCGGAGGACACCCGTCAGCTGCTGGCGCGCCACTTCGCGCCGTTCAACGAGCGCCTCTACGCGTTGCTGGGCACGAGGTACGACTGGACGGCGCCCGCCGAGTGACCTGGCGGGGCTACGGCCTGGACGGCCGCCGCAACGTCGTCGATGCCCGCGGCCCGCCGGTGAACTCGTACACGAAGTCTGGGTCGTTCTGGATGCGCGCGAACACTTCTTCCGCGAGGGCCTGTGTACGGCTCGCCTTCGCCCGCCGGGCGCGCAACCGAGCCGAGCGCCATGCCCGAGCGACGAGGCCACGAGCGCCCGTCGGCAGGGTGCCGCGCAGGTCGCGGTTCTTCGTGTCGACTCGGAGGATCGGCCGGCGGAATCCGGCGCCGTGGTGATAGACGATGTCGGCGTAGACGCCGAAGAGCAGGGGATGGAGGTCGACCACGTTCGACCGTAGGAGTGGGAGCCAGTCGACCTGGCGCGCTTCGAGGATGCCGAG
>JBEEFX010000062.1:0-8110 GCA_041166365.1 Acidimicrobiaceae bacterium | reverse complement strand
TCCGGGCGTGGCCGCGGCGCCGCTGGCCGTCGAGCTCCCGCTGCCCGTGGCCGTTCGGTTGGTGCCGGTGCCGCCTCCGCCGGTGCCCGCACCGCGGGCTTCGACGTACTGCGCGTTGCTGAGGCGCGCGCCGCATGCGACGGTGGCGAGCAACCCGAAGGCCGCGACGAGTCGAATGAGCCGGTGGCGCAACGATCCCCCCATGTCAGATCAGTCTGCTACTTCCAGTGCCCGGCCTTCATCCTGGCAGAAAAATGGAACACGTTCTATTCTGGGCGCCCTCGGGGGATGGGAGGAGCAGGGTGCAGATCGCCTACACGCCGGAGCAGGAAGCGCTTCGACAGGAGTTGCGGGAGTACTTCGAGGTCCTCATGACCCCTGAAGTCGAGGCGGAGGTCGCCGCCGGCGAGAGCGGCGGGCCGGCGTGCCTCGAGGCCGTGCGCACGATGGGACGCGACGGCTGGCTCGGTATCGGTTGGCCGAAGGAGTTCGGCGGGCAGGGCCGCACCGATCTCGAGCAGTTCATCTTCACGAACGAGGCGTGGCGTGCCGGCGTGCCGATCCCGTTCCTCACGATCAACACCGTCGGCAAGACGATCATGGAGTTCGGTTCCCAGGAGCAGAAGGCGAAGTTCCTCCCGAAGATCCTCGCGGGCGAGTTGCATTTCTCCATCGGCTACACCGAGCCGGGCGCCGGCACCGACCTCGCGTCACTGCGCACGACGGCGGTGAAGGACGGCGACGAGTGGGTGATCAACGGACAGAAGGTCTTCACGTCGCTCGCCTCCTACGCCGACTACATCTGGCTCGCGGCCCGCACCGATCCTGACGCGCCCAAGCACAAGGGCATCACGATCTTCCTGGTACCCACCACGGATCCGGGCTTCTCGCACACGAAGATCGAGACGATGGTCAACGCGTCGACGACGACGACCTTCTACAACGACGTGCGCGTCGGGGACGACGCGGTGGTCGCGGGCGTCAACCGCGGTTGGGACCTCATCACGAACCAGTTGAACTACGAGCGCCTGTCGCTGGCGCCTCCCGGCATGGTCGAGCGTTGCTACGAGGACGTCGTGCGGTACGCGAAGGACACCAAGCTCGCCGACGGGCGGCGGGTGATCGACCAGGAGTGGGCGCAGATCAACTTGGCCCGCGTGCTCGCGAAGACCGAGTTCCTGAAGCTCATCAACTGGAAGGTGTGCACGGGCAAGATCAATCCAGGTGATGCCAGCTCGGCCAAGGTCTTCGGCACCGAGTTCTTCACCGAGGCCTACCGGCTGCTGCTCGAGGTGCTCGGACCCACCGGCTCGCTGCGTCGGGGTTCGCCCTCGGCCGCGCTGTCCGGCCGCATCGAGCGGGCCATGCAGGGCTCGCTGATCCTCACGTTCGGCGGCGGCACCAACGAGGTGCAGCGCGACCTCATCGCTCTGTTCGGCCTTGGCATGCCGAGAATCCCGAGGCACTGACATGGACCTTTCCCTCTCCGAAGATCAGCAGTCGATCGCCGATCTCGCCGGCCGCATCCTCGCCGAGAAGCTTCCGCCACAGCGGCTACGCGACATCGAAACGGATCCAGCCGGACGCTGGTTCGCCGACGACGTATGGAACGAGCTCGCCAAGGCGGACCTGCTCGGCGTGTGCCTGCCCGAGTCGGTCGGCGGCGGTGGTTACGGGTTCATGGAGGCCTGCCTGCTCCTCGAGCAGCAGGGCCGCACGGTCGCGCCGTTGCCGTTGATGCCCACATTGGTGCTCGGCGCGCTCCCGATTGCCCGGTTCGGCTCAGTCGAGCAACAGCAACGTCTGCTTCCCGGCGTGATCGACGGCTCGACCATCCTCACCGCGGCGCTGTACGAAGCGGGTGAGTACGTCGTCCCGAGCGTTCCCACGACCACCGCGACGCCCGATGGCGACGGATGGCGGATCGAGGCCGAGAAGATCCTCGTTCCCGCCGCCCATCTCGCGACGAAGATCCTCGTCCCGGCGCGCACCAACGGATCTGTCGGCGTCTTCCTCGTCGACCCGAGCGGCAATGGTGTGGAGCTCGAGCGCAACGAGGCGATCAACGACGAGCCGGTCCACCTGCTCCGCCTGACCGGCGCCGCGGGGGAGGCGCTCGGCGACCCGCAGCAGGGCGACCAGATCGTCGAGTGGATCACCGCGCGAGCGATCGCCGCTCTGTGCTCGATCCAGGCGGGCGTGTGCGAATCAGCGTTGCGCCTCACGGCGACGTACGTGTCAGAGCGTGAGCAGTTCGGGTCCAAGATCGGAACGTTCCAAGCGGTCGCGCAGCGGATCGCCGACGCGTACATCGACACCGAGGGCATCCGGCTCACGGCGATCCAAGCGGCGTGGCGCCTGTCCGAGGAGCTGTCCGCCAACGACGAGGTGCACATTGCCAAGTTCTGGGCGTCGTTCGGCGGTGACCGTGTCGTGCACGCCGCGCAGCACCTGCACGGCGGCGTCGGCGTCGATCTCGACTACCCCGTCCATCGCTACTTCCGTTGGAGCAAGGTGATCGAGCTCACGCTCGGAACGGCCACCGAGCATCTCCGCCGGCTCGGTCAGCGAATCGCGGCGGCGCCCTGATGCCCCTCCTCGAGACCCGGGGGGTCAACGTCCATTTCGGGGGCCATCACGCGGTGCGCGACGTCGACCTGGAGGTCGAGGCCGGGCGAATCACCGCGCTGATCGGCCCGAACGGGGCAGGGAAGACGACCACGTTCAACGTCATCACCGGGCTCCAGGAGACGACGAGCGGCAAGGTCGTGTTGGACGGCAAGGAGCTGTCGAAGTTGCCGCCGCACCAACGCGCCCGGCGCGGCATCGCCCGCACGTTCCAGCGCCTCGAGGTCTTCGGATCGCTGAGCGCTCGGGAGAACATCCTCACCGCCGCGGAGATCCGCAAGAGCTGGGCCCGCGACAAGTCCGATCCCCGCGCGGTGACGGAGGAGATCATCGAACGCATCGGGATCGGCGGCGTCGCCGACGACCGTGTCGATGCCATGCCGACCGGGCAAGCCCGACTCGTCGAGTTGGGCCGAGCGTTGGCGACGAAGCCGCGCGTGCTGCTGCTCGACGAGCCGGCCTCCGGCCAGGACGAGCAGGAGACCGACGCCTTCGCCGACCTGTTGCTCGACCTCGCCTCAGAAGGCATGGCGATCCTCATGGTCGAGCACGACGTGGCCCTCGTCATGAAGGTGTGCGCGTGGATCCACGTGCTCGACTTCGGCGCGATCCTCGCCGTCGGCACGCCGGGAGAGATCCAGCAGAACCAGGCGGTGCTCGACGCGTACCTCGGCGCCGCCGCTGAGGAGACGTCGCTGCACAACGCGGAAGCCGCCGCGCACTCGGAGACTGATGGCTGAAAAGGTCCTCGAGCTCAAGGGCGTGAAGGCGGCGTACGGCCGCATCGAAGTGCTGCACGGCGTCGACCTCGTCGTCCCGCTCGGCAGCGTCGTCGCCCTGCTCGGTCCGAACGGCGGGGGCAAGACGACGACGCTCAAGGTCGTGAGCGGCCAGATGACGCCGACGTCCGGGTGCGTGCACATCGCCGGACGTCACGTGAACGGAGCGAGCGCCGACGCGCTGGCGCGCATCGGCGTGTGCACGATTCCGGAGGGCCGCGGCATCTTCCCGAACCTCACCGTGAAGGAGAACCTCCGGATGGCGACGTACGGCGGCGTCGACTTCGGAGAGGTCGAGACGATCGCCTACGAGCGGTTCCCGCGGCTCGGCGAGCGCCGCGGCCAGCTCGCGGGCACGATGTCCGGCGGCGAGCAGCAGATGCTCGCGCTGGCTCGCGGTCTGGCGGTCAAGCCGTCGTTGCTCCTGCTCGACGAGCTGTCGATGGGCTTGGCGCCGCTGATCGTCGAGCAGCTGTACGAAGTCGTCGGCCAGGTGGCCAAAACGGGCGTTTCGATTCTCGTGGTCGAGCAGTTCGCCCGCACGGTGCTCGGTGTGGCCGACTATGCCGCGATCATGTTGCACGGCAAAGTGGTGAGCGTCGGCCAGCCTGACGATTTGGAAGATGAACTCTCGGCTGCCTACTTGGGCGGCTGAGACGAGCGCGGTACTCGTCAGTGGCCGGCGATCTTGTCGGCTTGGTCGCGCTGCTCGTAGATCAGCCTGATCAGCCAGTAGCGGAAGTAGCGCTTCAATGACATCACGAGGTACACGACGGAGCCCGCCACCGTGAGCGCGATGCCGAAGTTGCCCATCGCGTTGTAGCTCGCGAAGTCGAGCGAGCTCGTGGTGCTCTGCGTGAGTCCCCACGACGCGGCGGTGAGCAGCACGCCCGCGATCATCGCGACGGCTCCGACGATCGTCCACGTGCGTTCCGGGGTGGCCCGCCCGCCCGTCACCTTGAGTTCTTCGACCTCAGCTTGGAACTGACGCAGACGCGGTGTCAGCTCAGGCTCCGGTTCGGCAGTGTCGCTCAATGTTGTACGGACCTCCTCTGATCGGGATGGGCTTGCTCGGCCGTCCCCATGTACATGGCGCTCAGCTCGCGTGCCACCTCTTGCGGTGCTCCACTGTGCACTATCTGCCCGTGGAGCATGATCGATGCTGTGGTAGCGACCCCGAGCGCGGCCTGGGCGAACTGCTCAACGATGAGGATCGACACACCTTGCTCGGCGAGCCTGGCGACAATCCTGTAGAGCTCCTCGACGATCAACGGCGCGAGTCCCATGGACAGCTCGTCGAGCAAGAGAAGCGCGGGCGACGTTGCAAACGCCCTGGACATGCTGAGCATCTGTTGCTCGCCACCGGACAGCGTTCCTGCGAGCTGGCGACGCCGCTCACCGAGTCGCGGGAACTGCGCGAACGCACGGCTTTGCATTTCAGCGAACGACACCCCCACGTGGGTGAACATGCGCAGGTTCTCGTCGACAGTGAGATTCGGGAACACACCTCGTCCCTCAGGAATGCAACAGACACCGATCCGAGCGAGCGCATCGCTGGTGACGCCGTTCACCTCGCGACCGTCGAGCAGGATCTGGCCAGCAGACGGCGCGATCCGGCCGGAGCAGACCGCCAGCGTCGTCGACTTTCCCGCACCGTTCGGCCCGAGCAATGCGTGTACTTCGCCCGGTCGCACGGTGAGATCTAGACCACGAAGCACATCGATCGTGCCGTAGCCGGCCCGCACGCTGCGCAGCTCGAGGATCGGGACCATCACTCCGCCATCGTGCCGAGGTATGCGGCCTGAACGAGTTGGTCGGCTCCAACCTCCGCGGGCGTACCGCTGGCGAGAACCTTGCCGAAGTCGAGCACGGTGATGACGTCGCAGGTTCCCATGACGAACGACATGTCGTGCTCGACGAGCAAGACGGCCAACCCGTCGGAGACGAAGTCGCGAAGGAGCGTCGCCACCGCCTCGGTCTCGTTGTCGTCGAGCCCCGAGGACGGCTCGTCGAGGAGCAATACCTTCGGACCGGTCGCGAGCGCTCGGGCCAGTTCGACGAGTCGTGCGGTTCCCGTGGGAAGGGTCCCGACCATGAAGTTCGCGACGTCTTCGATGCCGACTCGGGCCAGTAGCTCGTCGGCGATCCGGGCCGCGCTGCGTTCCGATCGACCGAGCTTCGTTCGCTGCTCGGCGGCGACGAGCACGTTGTCGCGTGCGGAGAGGCTGCTGAACGCCTCCAGCTTCTGAAAGGTGCGGGCGATCCCCATGCGAGCTCGGCGGTACGGACTCCGGCTCGTGATGTCTCGACCGTCGAACACCACCCGACCGTCGTCGGGCGGCTGGAGCCCGGTGATGACGTTGAACAGCGTTGTCTTCCCCGCACCGTTCGGCCCGATCAGCCCGGTGACCGTGCTCGGCTCGACCTCGATGCTCGCCTGGTCGAGCGCGAGGAGCCCGCCGAAACGAACGACGATCGATTCAGCCGACAGGAGCGCCATTGACCCTGTCCTCATCGGTGTGCACGGCCGCGGTCGCGTCCAGTGTCAACGCGAGACCGGGGCGCTCGAGCATCTCGTCCTGGATGCGCAGCACGCGGTCGAGCTGCGCGACCTTCTCTATCGAGAACGCGCGCGTGAGGCCGAGGTCGTTGAGGCCGTCGCGCGTGACGTCCTGACGCCGGCGCTCCGCGTCGACGCGCGCCTTCTCCGCTCGGGCGTCACTCCGCCAGGGGAGCAGCGGGGCGAGATCGCGACCGCTGTAGAACACCGTCCCCTCCGGTCGGTACGCCATCCCGATGGCGGCGAGGCCTGGGCCGATCAGCGCGATCGACGTGAGGTAGTTCGGATTGCCGAACACTTCCGAGAGGGCCGTGAGCGACATGAGGCCGGCGATACCGAGGAATGCGGCCGTGGGGAAGCGCACGCCGTTCACCGCGAGGAGCAGCACGAGCGGCAGACCGGCCAGGAGAGGGAACGAGTCCTGCCGCAGCGCGCCTGTCGACAAGCCGAGCATCGTTCCGGCGAACCCGGCCATGGCTCCCGACAGTGCGAAAACCGCGATCTTCGTGGTGGTGAGGTTCACCCCGACCGTCGCGGAGGCCGCAGGACTGTCAGACATCGCGATCCATCGGCGAACCCAGCGGGTGCGCCGCAGCAACTCCAACATGATGAAGAGGGCGGCGAACATCAATGCGAGGAAGACGACGAACGCCCTGCGATCGCCTGCGTCGGAGCTCATGCGGAAACCGAAGATGTGCAGCGGCTCGAAGAGCCGGCCGGTCGCGGTCGTCGCGAGCATCTTGGGATGGCGCACGATCACCTTGTCGGTGAACTCTGCGAAAGCCATGGTGGCCAAGGCGAGATACAAACCTTTGAGCCGGAGCGCGGGCAGCGCAATGGCGGCCCCGAGCGGTGCGCAGATCAGCACCACCCACAGGATGCCGATGGCGTTGCCCTCCCCTCCGCCAAGGTGGGAGTACAGGATCGCGCCGATACCGGCGATCGCGAAGTTCGCAAAGCTGACTTGTCCCGCCCAGCCGATCAGCGGCACCAGCGACAACATGATGAGCCCGAGGGCCATGGCATTGACGCCGCGTCCCAGCCACACGTCGGTCCGTTCACCGAGGTTTGTCCCGCTGAACCAGGGGATCCAGCCGTAGGCCCACGCGACGACAACGCCGAAGATCGCGAGTCCACCGCCCACGGCCTCGAGTGGTGTGGTCAGCCGCTCGGTCCGCTTCGTCACGCGGATGTTCCCGGTCTCCAGGCCGGCCTGGGGGAGGAAGAGCACCGCGATGAACAGCACCACCGCGGGGATGGCGTCGGTCGCGTACCCGTAGTCCTTCCCGAACGACAGGAACAGCGCCGAGAAGGCCTTGGCGAGCCCGATCACCATGCCGCCCACGAACGCCCACGGCAGGTGCTTCAGCTGGCCGACGGCGGCGGCCGCGAACGCGACCACGATCACCAAGGCGAGGCTCTCGGTCACCATCCCGGTCTCGGGTGCGATGAGGATCCCTGCGACGCCGGCCGTCATGGTGCCCAGCGCCCACGACGTTCCACTCACGACCGATGGCCGCACACCGGTGAGACCCGCGAGGTCGCGATTGTCGACAACCGCACGCATGGCGATGCCGATTCGCGTGTGACGCAAGAGCAGGCGCAGGCCGACCGCAAGCAACAGGGCGGTCACCACGATGATGATGCGATGCCACGTGGCCGTGACCGGCCCGATCTGGACGCCGTCAGAGCTCTCGTAGAAGTGCTGGAGTGTCCGGCCCTCGGTCGGCTTCCAGATCGTGGTCGTCACTCCCATCACCGCGAGCATGAGCCCGACGGTCACCATGAGCTGGACGACCAGCGGCGCGGTCCGCAGCCGGCGCATCAAGAAGCGATCGAGCGCGATGCCGATCAACGGCGCCAGCACGAGGATCACCACGACGAGCGCGAGCGGAGCCGGCCATGCGCGGTTCACTCTGAGCTCCCAGTAGCAAAAGGCGAGGAACCCGCCGATGGCTGCGTGCGCGAAGTTGAAGACGCCCGTCGTCGAGTAGGTGACGACGAGCCCACTCGCGGTGATCGCGTAGATCCCACCCAACGACAACCCCACCACCAACCAGGTCGCGATGTTCTCGCTACTGAAGGGAGCCACTCCCCGGTTGGCGGTGACGATCACGATCAAGCCCGCGACAGTCACCCCAAC
>JBEEFX010000061.1:0-5148 GCA_041166365.1 Acidimicrobiaceae bacterium | reverse complement strand
CGGGCAAGACGCAGCTCGCCAAGTCGGTGGCCGAGATGTCCGGCGCCCGCCTGATCCGCCTGCAGTGCTACGAGGGCCTCGACGAGTCGAAGGCGCTCTACGAGTGGAACTACAAGAAGCAGCTGCTTCGCATCCAGGCCCAGCGCGTGTCGGAAGGCGAGGGCGGGAAGTGGCTCGACATCGAAGAAGACATCTTCGGCGAGGACTTCCTGCTCACCCGCCCGCTGCTCGAGGCGATTCGCAGCGAAGAGCCGGTCGTGCTGCTCATCGACGAAGTCGACCGTGTCGAGGTCGAGACCGAGGCGCTGCTGCTCGAGGTGCTGTCCGACTATCAGGTGTCGGTGCCCGAGCTGGGCACGGTCGTGGCCACGCAGATCCCTCTCGTGTTCCTCACGTCGAACAACACGCGCGAGCTGTCCGAAGCGCTCAAGCGCCGGTGCCTCTACTTGCACATCGACTATCCGGACCTCGAGCGTGAGAAGGAGATCGTCCTCACGAAGGTTCCGGACATCACCGAGAACCTGGCCGATCAGATCGCGCGCATCGTCCGCTCGATCCGTCAGCTCGAGCTCAAGAAGGCCCCGTCGGTGTCGGAGACGCTCGATTGGGCGCGCACGCTGTTGTTGCTCGGTATCGAGAACGTCGACGCCGAGGCCGCGACCGGAACGGTGAACATCTTGCTCAAGTACCAGAGCGACATCGCGAAAGCGGTGAAGGAGTTCGCGTCCGATGGCAAGAGCTGGCAGAAGGCCGGCCCGGCACCGCGTGGCTGAAGAAGCCGAGGTCATCCTCCCGGCGACGGGGGAGCCGATCCTCCAGTTGCTCGCGGGCTTCATGCAGGAGCTGCGCGATGCCGGCTTGCCGGTCAGCCTGACGGAGAACCTCGACGCGATGCAGGCCGTCCGTCATATCCCGTTGTCGGACCGCGAGGCGTTCAAGTACGCGCTCGCGGCCACGCTCGTGAAGAACAACGCGCACTGGCGGGCCTTCGAGACGGTGTTCGAGGTGTACTTCTCGCTGCGCGGCAAGGAGTACGCCATCGGTGAGGACGGCGAAGAGCTCGATCTGGGCGACCTCGACGACCTCCTCGAGCAGATGCGCCAAGAAGGTGCCGAAGGCATGCAAGGGTCAGGCGGCGGCGAGGCGATGACCGCCGAAGAGCTGGCCGAGCTGCTGTACCGCTCTCTCATGGAGGGCAACGACGCGCTGGTGCGCGCCGTTGCCCGTCAGTCCGTACGCCGCTATGCCGGCATGGAGCCTGGTCGTCCCGTCGGCGGGACGTACTACCTGTACCGCACGCTGCGGAACCTCGACCTCGACGCCGTGCTCGAGCGGCTGATGAACCAGACGCGCGAAAAGGTGCCCGACATGTCCCAGCTGGAGGAGCGGCTGGAGCGTGACGAGTACGAGATCCGCATCGATCAGCTCCGCAAGGAGATCGAAGCAGAGATCCGCCGCCGGCTCGTCGCCGATCGCGGCGTCGAGGCGATGGCCAAGACGCTGCGCAAGCCGCTCCCGGAAGACATCGACTTCATGCACGCGTCGCGCGAGGAGATGCTGACCCTGCGGCGGGCGATCTATCCGCTGACCCGCAAGCTCGCCGTGCGCCTCGCCCGAAAGCGTCGTCACGGGCGCAAGGGCCCGCTCGACTTTCGCAACACGGTTCGGCATTCGCTGTCGTACGGCGGCGTTCCGGCGGAGCCGAAGTTCAAGTACCCACGCCCGTCGAAGCCGGAGATCTTCGTGATCGCCGACATCTCCGGCTCGGTGGCGGCCTTCGCACGGTTCACCCTGCATCTCGTCTATGCCATCGGCGCCCAGTTCTCGAAGGTTCGGGCGTTCGTGTTCATCGACGGCATCGACGAAGTCACGAGCTACTTCGACGGCGTGGAAGACATCGCCGACGCGGTGCACCGGGTGAACACCGAGGCCGACGTCGTCTGGGTCGACGGCCACTCCGACTACGGGCATGCCCTCGAAGTGTTCTGGTCGAAGTGGGGCAAGGAAGTCGGGCCCAAGACCACGGTGCTGGTGCTGGGCGATGCACGGAACAACTACCACGCGTCGCAGAACTGGGTGTTGAAAGAGATGCGCCACCGCGCCCGCCACGTGTACTGGCTCAACCCCGAGCCTCGTTCCTATTGGGACACCGGCGACTCGATCGTCGGTGAGTACGGCATCCATTGCGATGGTGTCTTCGAGTGTCGCAACCTGCGCCAGCTCGAGGGCTTCGTCGACCATCTCGCGTGACCCGTATCGTCCTGATCCGTCACGGGCAGGCGCAGGCATTCGTCGACCGGACCGTGTCGGGTCACGCGTGCAAAGGCCTGTCTGATCACGGCCGCCGGCAGGCGGCGTTGTTACGAGACCGACTGGTGGGGACGGGTGAGCTCCGCGGCGCGTCCGCGTTCTACGCCAGCCTGATGCGCCGAGCCCACGAGACCGCCGAGATCATCGCCCCGGGTATCGGCGATGGCTCCGTCGAGATCCTTCAGGACTGCGGCTTGTGCGAGCAGCATCCCGGCGAGGTCGACGGCATCTTGTGGGCGGAGTACGACGAGCGCTTCGGCAGCATCGCGACACTCGAGGCCAGCGATCGTTCGAAGACGGCCGCGCCGGGCTCGGAGAGCGTCGACATGATGGTGTCGCGCGTCGGTCAAGCGCTCGATCGTCTCGTCGACGAGCATCGAGGTGAAACGATCGTGGTCGCGTGTCACGGCGGAGTCGTCGGCTGCTCGTTCGAGGCGCTCGCCGGCATCCGGCTGAACGCGTTGGTGCGTTACACCGAGAACACCGCGATCACCGAGTGGGTGCACAACGAGCACGGCTGGTCACTGGTCCGCTTCAACGATGCCGCGCATCTTCTGTAATTTCTCTTCCGGACGCGCCGATGCCGGCACGGGTCGCTCGTCAAAACCTAGGGTTCTCGGATGACGGCGTCCGAGTACGCGATCAGCGGTAGCCAGCTTCGCTGTGTCGTCTGCGCGTCAGTGCAGTTCGAGTTGCAATACCCCGCGTCGAAAGGTCCGGTCGTCTACTTGATCGACAAGGCCCTGCCGCGGTTCTTCGGGACACCAAACCGGCCAGTCGCACTCGTATGCGTGTCTTGTGGGTTCGTGCATCTCTTCCGCGATCCCGGCGCCGTCCGTGAGCGGTCCTGAGGCCGTCCGGCCGTTCCGGCGCAGCTCATTGCGATGCCGGGCGCGGCATGACACGCTGTGGGTCCGTCTGGGCGGAGGGGAACGAGGAGCGATGCGCGTTTCTCTACGTCGCCCACCGAGCGGTCTCGAACAGCTGCTCGGGCGCCGCCGCGCTCGATTGCTCCGACGACGACTCGGCTTCATCGCGCTGGGAGCGGGGATGTCGTTGCTGAAGCCACGAACGAGATGGGCACCATTCGCGATGACGGCAGTTCTCGCGCTCACCGTGATCGTTGGGTTCGGCCTTCGGCCCGCGTGATCGACCGAGCCGCTACGGGAACTGCCACTTCGTCGGCGTTCCGGTGAAGTCGGCCTCGGTCAGGCCGTAGGCGACGGTTGGCGGCACGCGGAACAGCGCGTTCTCCGCGAAGAACTCGACCGGGATCTGCTCGTTGTACTTCGGGTTGATCGCATTGGTGAAGGCCTCGACCGCGGCGCGACCGGTGACGAGGTCGGCTGCTCCTTCGACGACCACCGGTTCGAGTGCGTTGTCCGTCGTGACCGTGCAGCGCGGATCGCGTGACAGGTTGCGAGCGCGGCGTGAGCGAGGGCTCGAGCTGAACCACACGGCATCGTCGATCCAGGCGCCCCACACCGGCATCACCGCCGGCTTGCCGTCGGCGTCCACGGTGGCGACCCAGTAGTCGTGCGACGACGTGAGTCGTTCCACGGCCCATGACCAAGGCAACAGCCCGGCCCCTTCGTCGGGACCTTTGATCCCGTAGCCGGGCATGTACGGCCGGATGGCATTCGGTTTCATGAGGCGTAGGGTCGCGCACATGGAACGAACCACGCTCGGCCGGACCGGTATCCAGGTCAGCCGCTACTGCCTCGGCGCAATGATGTTCGGCGCTTGGGGGAACAAGGATCACGACGACAGCGTCCGGATCATCCACCACGCGCTGGACAACGGCATCAACTTCATCGACACCGCCGACGTGTACTCGGCCGGCGAGTCGGAGGAGATCGTCGGCAAGGCGCTGAAGGGTCGGCGCGACAACGTGGTGCTCGCCACGAAGTTCGTCGCCACGATGGGGGAGGACAGCAACCAGCAAGGTGCGTCGGCCCGATGGATCAAGCAGGAGGTCGAGAACAGCCTCCGGCGCCTCGACACTGAGTACATCGATCTGTACCAGGCCCATCGCCCCGACCCCACCGTGGATCTCGACGACACGCTGGCTGCACTCTCCGACCTCGTGCACGAAGGAAAGGTGCGGGTGATCGGCAGCTCGACCTATCCCGCGGAGCTGATCGTCGAGGCGCAGTGGGTGGCGGAGCGCCGGGGCCGGGAGCGTTTTCGTTGCGAGCAGCCGCCGTACTCGATCTTTGCCCGCGGCATCGAGACCGCGGTGCTGCCCACGTGCGCGAAGTACGGCATGGGTGTCATTCCCTGGAGCCCGCTGGCCGGAGGTTGGCTGACCGGCAAGTACCGCCGCGGCGAGGCCCAGCCCGACACCAATCGCGCCCGGCGCATCCCGGACCGGTTCAGCTACGACCTGCCCGAGAACCAACGGAAGCTCGATCTCGTCGAAGAGCTGCTGAAGCTGGCGGCCGACGCCGGAGTGTCGCTCACCCATCTCGCGCATGCCTTCGTGCTGGAGCACCCCGCAGTGACGGCCGCGATCATCGGCCCGCGCACGATGGAGCAACTGACCGACGTCCTCGCGGGGGCCGACGTGCGGCTCTCCAGTGAGGTGCTGGACAGCATCGACAAGCTCGTGCCGCCGGGAACCACCGTCAACGCCGCCGACGGTGGGTACTACCCGCCGTCGCACAGCCGCAAGGTGCGCCGCCGCCCCCGGAATTGAGACCCAAACCCCCTGCTTGAATTCGCGACATCCGCGACCGACAGAGACAGGTGGGAGAGGACGCGCCCCCGAAGGTGGAGCAGCGGTGGGAAGGGCGACCGGGACTAGCCCGGGCCGTACGGTTCGCGGTGGCGGCCGCA
>JBEEFX010000060.1:0-17059 GCA_041166365.1 Acidimicrobiaceae bacterium | reverse complement strand
CCGTCACGCATGTGCCGGTAGTGGCGAAACGCGCTCACCTCGCTGTACAGCACCTCGGCCTCGACGCCGTCGCGATCCATCGCCTCGAGCCGTTCGCCGGGTCGGCTGTAGCCGGGATGCGTGATCGCCTCGTGGCTGAAGCCGGCGGCCAACACCTTGGGATCGACATCACCCAGGTGAGCGCGGTGCTCCGCCGCCTCCGCCTCGACCGCGTCGTCCCAAGCCTCGTGGAACTTCGCCGGCAAGTGCGCCTTGATCTGGTCCGGTTCGATGCGAACGTGCGAATCGACGGAGATGAGACGCGTCGCCATGCTGCCCCCTTCCACGGCCACCGGCTCAACCGGCACCATAGTGAATACTATGGAGCAGGTTAGCGATGCAGCCCCCAGGCCCACAAGCGAACGTAAGGTGACGTCATGACGGCGCCGAATCGGGCGACACGATCACGTCGCCCGCCCACAACCGACAACGAGCAGGCGACCCGTAGGGCCGTGATCGACGCCGCGGTCGCTTCCATCCTCGAGCGCGGGTTCTACCGGGCCAGCAGCAACGAGATCACGCGGCGTGCGGGCGTGACGTGGGGCGTCATCCAGCATTACTTCGGTACCCGTGAGTCGCTGATGCTGGCGGTGCTCGAAGACGGTGCCCGTCGATTCGACGAAGTGGTACAGCACGGCGTGATCGACGGCGACACGGTCGCCGAACGCGTGGCGCAACTGCTCGATGTGCTCGCAGAGCACTACGGGACGCAGGACTACCTCGCGTACATGCAGATCGCGCTGAACATGGATCATGATCCGACGACCAGCGCCGAGGTTCGCGCCACCCTCGAGCAGGTCGCGCGCCGATCGGCCGACCAGCTGCGGACGCTGATTCGGGCCACGTTGGGTCCGGCGACGAGCGTTCCCGATCTGGCCACGACAGTGTTCCTGGCATTGCGCGGCTTCGTGGTGAGTCAGTTGCTGCTCGACACGATGACGTACGACACGGTGGTCCCCGAATCGGACCGGGTGGCGCGACAGCGCCGCCTGTTGGGCAAGATGCTCGCGCCGTACCTCGAGGACGTCGTTCGCAACGCCGAGAAGTGAGCTCTCAGGTTCTGATCTCGACACGCCGGTAGCCGCGGACGGTGCTCGTGTGTGCACGTTCGACGCCCGCCGGATCGACGTCCCATTCCGGAAAACGCGAGAGCGTCTCTTCGAGGGCAACCCGACCTTCGAGTCGCGCCAGCGCGGCGCCGATGCAGAAGTGCGCGCCGTGACCGAACGAGAGATGGTGGGCCGACGACCGGTGTACGTCGAATCGCTCGGGGTCGGGGAAGACTCGTTCGTCGCGTCCTGCGCTCCCGGTCAACAGCAGCACCCTCGAGTCCTTCGGGATCGTGGTGCGGTGTAGTTCGACGTCACGCGTGGTCCAACGACCGTTGATCGGCGATGGCGCTTCGAGTCGGAGAAGCTCTTCGATCGCGCCCGGAATCAACGCCGGCTCCGCAGTGAGTGTTGCGCGCTGATCCGCGTTGGCGGCGAGCACGACCGCCGCATTCCCGAGGAGCTTCGCCACCGTCTCGGTTCCCGCGGTGTACAGCAGGATGGCGAACTCGGTGCACTCGTCGCTCGTCAGCCGGCGAGTGCTGTCGCCGTCGGTGATCTCGGCCTGGACGAGACCACTCACGAGATCGTCTCGAGGCTCGGCTCGCCGGGCCTCCACGAGCTCCGACAGGTAGACGACGAGCTCGAGCGCGGCGGTCGCGCTGATGTCGTTCACCATTCCGACCCCCGGCTCGATGTGGAACATGTCCTCGACGAGCCTTCGAGTCGGTTCTTGCTCCTCGGGCGCAACGCCGACGAGCGACGAGATCACCCGGGACGGCAACTGCGCCGCGAAGTCCTGCACGTAGTCGAATCCGGCCGCCCCGACGTGGGGGTCGAGCAGTTCGGCGCAGATCTTGCGGACCTGGTCGACGATGCCGCTCACTCGCCTGGGCGTGAACGCCCTCGACACGAGCGAGCGAAGGATGGAGTGCTCCGGCGGGTCGAGGAAGATCATCATCCGGCTGTGGCCCGCATCGGGACCCATCCGTTCGAGCACCGTGCCATGAGCCGAGCTGAAGGTCGTGGGGTCCTTGTGGGCGGCTTCGATGTCGGCGAAGCGACTCAACGCCCAGAAGTCGAGCTCGTCGTTCCGGTACACGGGTGCCTCGTCGCGCAGCCGCTTCCACACCGGATATGGATCGTCATCCAGCACGGTGTCGTACGGATCCCAATAGAGCGACGCGGTCGTCACGGTCACGCATCTCTACCGAGGATGAACGCACCGCCGCCGGAGGACATGAGGGCGTGAGTCGCATTCTCCACTTGGTTGACAGCTGTCCCGCGGATCTGGCGCACGGTTTCAGTGATGAGGTTCATACCGTGGATGTACCCCTCGCCGATGAGGCTGCCGTTCGTGTTGACCGGCATCGTGCCGCCCCGCGCGATTGCGCCGCTGGCGATGTAGTCCTTGGCCTCTCCCGGCTTGCAGAAGCGCAGGTCCTCGAGGCCGCGGAACACGTGCGGTGAGAACGCGTCGTAGATCATCGCGACGTCGATGTCGTCCGGCTGGAGATCCGCCATCGCGTACAGCGGGTCGGCGCTGCGATCAGCCCGACCGGCGTGCTGCACCGCGCCAACCACAACCGCCGCCGGCTGCGGCAGGTCACGCGCCCGCTCCGTGGTCGTCACGACGAACGCGACGCCACCGTCGGTCTCCTGGCAGCAGTCCAGTAGGCGCAAGATCGGCTCGATGATCCACCGGGAGGACTGGTGGTCGGCGAGCGTGACCGGCTGTCCGTAGAACCAGGAGTCTGGGTTGCTGGCCGCGAAGTCGCGGATACCGACGACGTAACGGCCGAAGTCCTCGTTGGTGATGCCGTAGGTGCGCATGTACGGCAGCGTCTGCATCGACAGGATCGCCGCCGGCGTCAGCGCGCCGTACGGCGCGGTCCAGTTGGCGAAACCCCACCCGGTGCCGACCGACGGTGTCGATCTCGGGTCGCGGGCGGCGCCGAAGCGACGTCCGGAGCGGGCGTTCAACGCTCGGTACACGAGTACGTGCTTGGCGGCGCCGGTGGCGACGGCCATCGCCGCCGCGAGCACAGTTGCTCCCGACCCGCCGCCGCCGTGCGGCAGTCGAACGGTGTAGGAGAGGTCGCGGACACCGAGCACGCGCATCAGCTCGACGTCCTCCGTCGGGTCGATGGTGAACGTGACCATGCCGTCGACGTCATCGACCGTGAGACCGGCGTCGTCGAGTGCGGCCAGGCTCGCCTCGGCGGCGAGCTGCAGCTCGCTGCGTCCGGACGCCTTCGAGAAGGTCGTCTGGCCGATCCCCGCGACCGCTGCGACTCCGCTCATCAGTCAGCACCGATCGGACGAAACAGCGGCACACCGATCCGCTCTTGGTCGGTGGGAGCGAAGAAGACTTCGACTTCCATACCGAGCTCGACCTGGTCGACCGTCACGTCACAGACGTTCGAGGTGATGCTCGGTCCTTCGTCGAGCGCGATCGTGGCAACGGCGACGGGAAGGTCCAACCACGGGATCGGTGGGTGGTGCACGATGATGTAGCTGGCCACCGTGCCGCGGCCCGACATTTCCCTGTGCTGGCGGTCGGGGCTGTGGCACACGGGACAGAGCGGTGACGGCGGGTGACAGAGCTCACCGCACGCGCCGCACGCCTGGATCAGCAACTGCCCGCGGCCGGCGCCCTCCCAATAGAACGCGTTGTCGTCGGTGACGACGGGGGCCGGTCGTGTCGTCGCGGTGGCCTCCGTCATGCCGGGGCGAGTCCGTACACACGGGCGGCGTTGTCGGCGAGGATCAGCTGCCGCTCGTCAGCGGGGATGTCGGCGAACGCCTTGGCGACGACCTTGGCGGAGTTCGGCCAGGTCGAGGCCGGGTGCGGGAAGTCGGTCGACCACATGATGTTCTCGACGCCGACGTCGTAGCGCTGTTCCAAGCTCTGGCGGTCGCCGCCGATCAGCGTCAACGAGATCTGCCGGTGGAACGTCTCGGAGGGCGGCTGCGTCACGCCGGGGAACATGCGGTCGCGTCCACGCCGCCACGAGGTGTCGAGCATGCGGAGCCACAGCACGAAGATCTCGAACGACGGCTCGACGAACACGACTTGCAGACTCGGGAACCGCTCGAGCACACCGGTCATGAGCCAGAACGAAAGGTTCTCCACGATCATCATTCCGGGCATCGAGGTGAAGATGCTCTTGTAGGGCGTGGGGTCTGCTCGGTAGATGTCGAACAACGTGTTCTTCAGCCCGAGGTGTTGGCTGATCGTGAGATTCGTCTCCGACAGCGCCGCCCACAGCGGGTCGTACGCCACATCGTGGTACGGCGGGAAGCCGAGCTCTATCGGGTAGTTCGGGAGCTGCACGGATCGAGCGCCGAGAGCGGCGAGTCGTTGCACCTCCTCGACGGCATGGTCGATGTCGATGATCGGTAGCTGGTAGCTGGCGACCAGCCGATCGGGGTTCACCGCGACGAAGTCGGCGAGCGAGTCGTTGAACGCGCGGGCCACCGCCTTCCAGTGATCGCCCGCCAGATGGAACTGCCGGAACGCGCTGAGCTCCGAGTACAGGACTTCGGCGTGTACGCCGTCGCGGTCCATTGCCGCGAGGCGAGCCTCGGGATCCCAATAGCCGGGATCCTTCGCCCCCGGGGCGAGATCGCCGAAGTCCTCGAGGCTTTGCCGCGTCCCGCCGCGCTGTTCCAGCTCCAGCTCGTTGAGCGTCTTGATGGCCGCGTCGTATGAGGGGAGCGCCGCTTTCGGAAGGCGCTCCTTCACCCAGTCTTCGGTGATGCGGACATGCGAGTCGGCAGAGATCAGTCGCTCGTGCATGGGTGGCCTCGGTCCTTTCGGCTCGTCAACCGCGAGCGCGGTTCGCGCACTCGTCTTGGATGGCGACGACCACATCGTCGGAGAGCCCCAACTCGGCGAGGATCTCGTCGGTGTGCGCTCCGAGTCGCGGGGCGTCGCCCGGCACCGACGCGGGCGTCGCCGAGAACGTGAGGAACGGCGTCTCGGCCGGGGCCGTCAACGACCCCGGTACGGAGACCTCGACTGGAACTCCCGCGTCATCGAGCGCGGCGAACCACGCCTTGGCATTGTCGCCGGCAAAAGCGTCCTCGAGCAGCTTGGTGAGGTCGTCGTCGTTCGCGCGGCGCGCGTCAGCGTCGACGAACCGAGCGTCGTCGGCGAGCTCGGGGCGAGTGATGGCGGCGCACACGCGGCGCCAGTGGTCCTGCGTCACCGCCGCGACACAGATCCAACCGTCGGTGGTGGCGTACAGCCGGTACAGCGCGTGGAACCCGAGTTGCATCGCGTCGAGACTCGGGCGTTCGGGCCCGGTGCCGTCGGGGAACGCGAACGTGCGCGACGACGTCGCCAGGCACGCGTTCAGGATGGACGTCTCGACGACCTGGCCCTCGCCCGTGCGAATTCGGTGATAGAGCGCCTCGACGATGCCGATGGCCGCGAGGAAGCCGTTCCCGAGATCGCCCATCGACGTACCGAAGAACGGCCGACCGCCGCGCCAGCAACCCCCGTCCTCCCACTCCTGTCCCGCGAGGGCGGACCCGGACTGGTCGGTGCCTGGGATGTTGGCCGCGGAGCGGACCCGATCGAATCCGCGGCTCGCGCAGTAGATGATCGACGGGTTGTTCCGACGGACGTCGTCGTAACCGACGCCCAATCGCTCCGCGACGCCCCACCGCATGTTGTGGGTCACGACGTCGGCGGTCTTCGCGAGTGCTAGGAACGCCGCGAGTCCGTTGGGCTTACCGAGGTTCAGCAGGATGCTCCGCTTGCCGCGGTTGGCCATCTGGCCGATGCCCATCTCCAGCCAGGGCCCATCCCACGGTGCGTTGACCTTGATCACATCCGCGCCGAGATCGGTGAGCAGTGACGTGCCGTAGGGACCGGCGAGGGCCAATCCGATGTCGAGGATGCGGACGCCCGCCAGCGGACTCGCACCCGTGGCGGTCTGCGTCGGGTCGAGGCGTGCGACTGCGGGCGTTGCCGTCGACGCTTCGCGCATCACCTCCTCGGTGTTTTGCCCGCGGCGAGGCGCAGGACCCCGCACCGCGCCCGGCGACGCGGACAGCTCCGTGATGACGCCGAGATGTCGAATCGGACCCAGTTCGGGGTCGTCGACCTCGACGACGCAGCCGTCCTCGAGCAGCAAGGGGTCGCACAGGGCTTCTTCCGGCGTCCGCACGATCTGCACGCCCTCTTGTACGCGCTCACCCCATGCCCGCCACTCCTCGGCAGTGAACTTCTTGAAGGCCGCTTGCATCAGGGGCAAGTAGTGGAACAGCACGATGATGTTCTCGGGCTCCATGCCGATGCGGGCCGGATCGATGCGCCGGTGCGCGTACTCCGGAGCCGCGGCATCCTCCAGCCGATCGTGCTCGGCCGCGTCCACGATCGACTGCGGCTTGATCGGCCACTGATGCACCCACCGGCCGTCGCCACATTCGAACAGCCCGCGCGGGGCGCCGCGCAGGTTCATCCAGGTGTTCCCCGTCGCGCCGCCGGTGCGTTTCGTGGTCGGTGCGAACGCGGCGCGCGACAACATCGATGCCTCGATGTGTTGGCCCACACCGTCGCGCTCGCGTGCGACGAGTGCAGCCGTGATCGCCAGGGTCGCGTGATAGAAGCCGTTGATGCTCATCCACGGTGATGCGCTGAAGATCGGACCGTCGGCCCGAGCCGCCTGTTCCGCGCCTTCCGGGATGTCCACCTCGGGAAGACCGAGGTCTCCGGTCGACATGATCCCGCCCCGTTGCGCCCACTGCGACCCGCTACGTGCCGCGACGAGCGCCTCATAGCCCGGCCGATCGCTGTGTTCGTTGCCGACGCCGTAGGCGGTGACCGAGCACGTGATGATCCGCGGGTTGCGCGCCGCGAGCGCGTCATGGTCGATACCGAGTCGCGCCATGACGCCCGGCCGGAACGAGTCCAGGACGACGTCGGCCTGACCGGCGAGCGCGAGAAACGCCCGTGTTCCGTTCGCGTCACCCAGGTCGAGGACGGCGCTGCGTTTCCCACGGTTCCACACGCGATCGCCAGCGAGGTCAGCGATCTCGGCGAACCGATCGTCAGGCGCCTCGATGCGGGTGACGATCGCGCCTTGGTCGGCGAGCATCATTCCGATCATCGGGCCAGCAATGCCCGATGTCAGCTCGAGGATGTGCAAGCCGTCGAATGCACCCACCTAGTGGCCCCCCTGGATCGCCTCCACCGATCATAGCATCTACTATGGTTCGGCAGGAAGGGGCCAGCGCGGGCCTACGCGGATCCCAGGAACACCGCTCGGGCGATGTCGTCGCGCTCCAGCAGATCTCGTGTCCTGCCTTCGAAGCGAACCGCCCCCTTCTCCATGAAAATCGCTCGCTCGCAAACGTCCGCGGCGATGTTCAGGCTCTGCTCGACGAGGATGACGGTGGTTCCTTGACGGTGAATGGCACGCACGATCGACAGCAGTTCCTGCACGACAACCGGGGCCAGCCCCAATGACAGCTCGTCGATGCAGATGATCGCGGGTCTGAGGAGAACTGCTTTCGCGAGAGCGAGCTGTTGTTGTTCGCCGCCCGACAGTGTCGCGGCGCGCTGGGACAGGCGCTGCCGCAGGATGGGAAAGGTGCTGAGGACCAGGTCGCGCCGCTCCTGCAACAAGGGGGCGTCGCCGCGCAGCGTGAGGGCCTGCACGTCGAGGTTCTCGCCGACTGTCATGTCGCGGAAGACGCCCTTGCCCCCCTGGACGAGGACGATGCCGCGGCGAACGAGTTGCTCGGCCGGCCGGCCCGTGATGTCGTCGCCATCGAGCAATACGCGTCCGGAAGACGGGGCGGAGAGACCGGCGATGACGTGCAGGAGCGTCGACTTCCCGGCGCCGTTGGTCCCGAGCAGTGCGACCGCCTCTCCCCCATCGATGTGCGCGGTCACGTCGAACAGCACTTGAAGCCGCCCGTACGAGAAGTTCACGCCGTCGACGCGGAGTGCCGCCCCGTTCACGGCGGGTTCCCGTCGCCGCTGCGACGCGCCCTGAGCGGCTCGCGCCGGCGGCCCGCTCGCGGCCGCTGGGCCACCGCCACCGCGGCCCCCGCCTCGCGTTCCAGAGTGGTTGACCGAACCGCGGTGTCGCCGTTCACGGCGCCGTTCGCCGCCGCCGTCGAACCGGAGCGCGCGATGGCGACCTCGTCGGTCCCCAGATAGCTCGCGATCACCCGGGGGTCAGCCGTCACCTCCCCAGGCGTTCCCGATGCGATGACGCGGCCGGCAACCATCGCGTACACCCGGTCGCACAGACCCATGAGCAGCGGCATGTCGTGCTCGACGATGAGAATCGAACAGTCGAGTTCGTCGCGTATTCGGCGGAGCACAGGACCGAACGCCTCGGCTTCACGTTGGGCAACGCCTGCGGTCGGCTCGTCGAGCAGCAACACGCGCGGCTGCGCGGCAACTTGCGCGGCGAGGTCGCAGATCCGCCGTGTGCCCGTGGACAGTTCAGCGGTCAGCGCATCACTCCAATCGCTGAGCCCGAGGCGATCGATCACCTCCCGAGCGGAGCGCATGTTCTGTGCTTCTGCCTGCCGGACCCAGGGCGCGCCGACCGACGACGCGAGCATGCTCGACCGGTACCGCTTGGCCATCGCGACCTGGATCGTCTCCGTCACGGTCAACCCCGGGAACAGGTGCGCGTCCTGGAAGGTCCGGCCGACACCGAGGGCGGCGCGCACCTCCGTCGGGAGGTCGGACAGGTCGAGCGCGCCGAGCGTGACCACACCGTGCTCAGGACGGAGCCGACCCGAGATGACATTGAGCAGAGTCGACTTGCCGGCGCAGTTCGGGCCGATGAGACCGACGATCTCGCCCGGTCGAACGTCGATCGACGCGTCGTCGAGCGCGCAGATCCCACCGAAGGACAGACTCACCTCACGGACGACCAGCGCCGGCGTGTCCGTCGGATCCGGGACGGGAGGCGCGGTCACTGCCCAGATGTCGAGGCGACGTTGCCACCAGTCCTGCGCGACACCGGCGAGGCCGTGCGGCGTTCGAACGACCGTGACGATCAGTCCGACGCCGCCCAGCAGGAGTTGGAAGCCGAGGCTTCCCCCCAAGGGCCCGAAGTACGGCGTCAGGTGCGGCGCGACGAAGAAGGTCAGCGTGTAGAAGACCGCGGCCGCCACGATCGCGCCAGTGATGGAGCCGAGCCCGCCGATCACGGGAAGTGCGAGCACCGCCAACGAGAGCGTCGGCTGGAACTGGGTGAACGACACCGCGCGCCATGCGTCGGCCCACAACACGCCCGCCATGCCGGCGAGGAATCCCGACAAGGCCAGCGCCGCCACTTTGACGGTGGCGGGCGTGACCGAGAACGACGACGCCGCACGCTCGTTGTCACGCACCGCGATGATCACTCGTCCGGCCTGAGTCCGTCGCAGCGCGGCGAGCCCGAACGCGCACCCCGCGAGTACGACCAATGAGAAGTAGTAGACGACGAGCTGACCCTCGGGATGCCCGACCCCACGGGCCAGCGCCGGCGGTTGCAGCACGATGCCGAACGACGCGTCGCTTCCGAACCAGGATTGCCGGAACAACCAGGCGGGACACACGAGCGCCAGCCCCAGCGTGGTGACGGCCAACGTGAGCCCCGGCACCCGAACGGCGGGCAAACCGACGAGCACCATCAGCATCGCACCAGCGATGCCCGCGGGGATCAGCACGAACGGGAGCGACCATCCGTTGGCCAGCAGGTGCCCGGCGACGAACGCACCCGCACCGAGGACCGCGAACTGGCCGAGACTGATCTGACCCGCCCACCCGATGGCGATCGTGAGCGACACCGCGCACAGCGCGTACACCATGATCAGCGACAGCTGGAACCGGTGACCCTCCGACGTCCACACGGGCACCAGCGGCAGGAGCAGGCCGACAGCCACCAGCACGCTCACGCCGAGCGGCCGGTACCAGCGCACGATGGGCAGAGTTCGCACGGCTTCGGGGATCCGCAACGGCGCCCGCTCCGTGACCGCGGCACCGGACGATGCGAACGCGTGACCGATGATGCGCCCGCGGAACACCACGATCGCGACGATCAACCCGAACACGATCAGGTGGGCGATACCTCCGTCGGCGGTGACCCCCAGGGCGAACTGATTCGCTACGCCGATCAACAAGCCGCCGACCAGCGCACCCGAGATCGATGTGAAGCCGCCGAAGGCGGCCGCGCCCAGGGCGAACAACAGGAGATCGGGACCGAGCGCAGTCGCGTCGAACGACGACTGGGCCGGCGCCTGCAGGATCGCTGTGATGGCGGAGATGCCACCGGCGAGGCCCCAGACGACTGCGGACACGCGTCTCGGCGACACACCGCAGAGGCGGGCGGCATCAGGGTTCGACGCCGCGGCGCGAATGCTCTTTCCGGCGGCCGTCCACCGTAGGAACGACGACAAGGCGATGACGAGCAACGGGACGACGGCGACGACCAGGAGGTCGGCTCCGTTGAGCACGACGTCGCCCACCCGCACCGTCGTGCCGAACGGCAGTGGGTAGCCGCGACGGACGAGCTGCGCAGGATCGGCGCTCGTGACCCCGAACGCCGAGATCCCGACGAGCACCTCGGTGACTCCGACCGATACGAGGAGAAGCGATGCAGTCGACGCCGACCGCTCGCGGAGTGGCCGGATGACCCAGCGATCCACGGCGAGCCCGATGACGATGCCCAGTGGCACGCACGTGAAGAACGCAACCCACCAATTCCAACCGTCGTCGATGACGAGCTTCGCCACCAGTTGTGCGGACAGCGCTCCGAGTTGGGCGTGCGCGAGGTTCAAGAAGCGGTTCGACTTGAAGACGAGCACGAGGCCAATGCCCAGGAGGCCGACGTTCAGCCCGTTCAAGATGCCCAGAACGAGGGTTCCGGCGTTCACGTCAGAAACTCGGCTGGTAGTTCGGATCGGTGACGTTCCAGCACGCGCAGGCAGCTGAATAGTTGAGCGGGCGCCAGAACTGGCCGCCCCAGGTCGTGCCGGGTGCCGTGAAGTCGTTCGGTCCGTAGGGGAACGAGTACTCGATGCTGCCGGCCGCGTTCAGCCCGTCGGCGAGGGCGTCAGGACTGAGCGTGGGAGCGTGGACCATGGCGGCGACGAGCGTCCACACCACATTGCAAACCCCGCCCGCGAATTGGACCCCGGAGTCGTACACGTTCGGCAACTGATGATCCGTCATGATCTGGTCACACGCGAGCGTCGCGTTCGTCTTGGGGAGACCAGAAGCGATCGCTCCGTATTGGCTTGCGGTGATCGCAATGGCGCCATCGAAGTTGGTCGGGTCCGGCGCGAACGCGGCGTTGCCGGAAGTCGCCACGATGCCCGTGTCAGGAATCAGGTACTGCGGCCTGAAGCCCTGTGACTGTGCCAGCTTGGTGAAGTTCTGGAGGTCCGCGCCGGCGTCGGTCGCGAGATGGGTGACGCCATCACGCTGGAACTGGATGATGGCCTGTTGCAGCACCGAGGGCGGCGAGAACCCGGCGGGGCAACCAAGGTTGAAGTTCGAGAGTTGCCCGTCGCTGAGGCCGGCGCTCTTCAGCGACGCCACCAACACGTCGTGGACGCCGGCAATGCAGTCGTTGTAGAGGATGCCGAGCTTCTTGAAGCCCTTCGCCGGATCGAACTGGCCCAGCCCGGCCACGGCGTGAGCGAAGTTGTTGTACACGACTTCGATGGCCCCTGATGGTCCGAAGTAGTAGGGCGACTGTTCCTGGGCGTCCGACCTCGGTATCACGGTTTCTTCGAAGACCGGGAGGTGGTTCTGCAACGGGCAGACGTCGCTCGCCGTGGGCAGGAAGCCGCCGAGGATCGCGAAGACTTGTTCCTGCGTGAACTCGAGGCACGCGGCTTGTGACGTCGACGAGTCGAGCTCGTTGTAGGTCTGGAAGAATCCCTCCAACGGGTGGCACGCCGCCCCGCCTGTCGTGTTGACCGCGTCGAAGACCGCATTCCAGTCCGCCTGCTGCTCGGATGCCGACGGAATCCCGAAGGTGCTGTTGAGGTTCGCTCCGCCGGAGCCGATCTCGATGAGAACGACGCCGACCTTGATCGTCTCCTCATCGCCCTGGCACCCCGCCGCGCTGGCGGACCCATCCCCGGGCTGACCGCTGGCGGACCCACCGGGGCCGGGCGTTGCCGCTCCACCACCCGGCGTCGTGGCACCAGGCGTCCCGGTGCCACCGGTGGGCGTGGCGCCATCGCCAGGCGTCGCGGGCGCGGACGACTGCGTCGCCGTCCGGCCTCGCGTTGACACTGCCGCGGAGTTCGTGGAGTTCGAAGGCACCGCGATCCACACGACCAACGCGAAGACCAGCGCCCCGCCGACCGCGGTGCCGGCCTTGCTACCGGCGGATGCACGCGCCAGCCAGAGACGGAACTGCAAAAAAGGCGTCACGGATCAATCCGCATGCTGTCGACCCCCAAAGTCGCCTGGCCCCCTGATGCTCTCGATGGAGCATAGCGACTACTATGCTCCCGCGCCAGAATCGGCTGACGTCGTCAGAGCGAATGGCGAAGTGCGGCCAACTGGGGCGCGTCCTGCGCCAACAGGAGCCGGTCCTCGACGAGGCGTTGGATGGCGCGCTCCCATTGCGCGGCGTGCGCCGCGTCGGTCGCGTAGAGCGAGGCCAGGACCTCGTCCTCGAACGGGACGTCCTCACCGCTCGTGGGACTGCACGGGCATCGGGGTAGGTACTGCGATCGCGGCGCCTCCAACCAGGGAGCGCGAAGGCCTCCGAGCGCGTTGCCGTGCTCGTCGCGCGCCAGCCCATCGAGCGCGCCGCCATTGCGCAGGATGCGAGGTACGTGGGGCATGGGCGGCCCACCACGGACCCAGGTGTCGAGGTTCGCATAGACGGCGCGCAGGAACGCGTCGTAGGGGAGGTTCGTATGCCGATGATCGTGGACGCTGCCGGCTTGATCGGAAGGCGCCCACGTGTGTGCCGCGCCCGGGAGCTCGATGCCGCGGACCCTCGGCACGTCTGAGTCCTCGGCCGCCACCGCGCGCACCTGAATGATGGTGCCCACGAGTTCGGCTTCGCTGAGGACGTTCACGAGGACCGCGTCGGCCGGACGATGGGCGGGGGGCGGAGCGACGATGATGACGTACGCGGCGAATGCCGACCCGGTGGTGACGTCGCTCGCGAGCTCGTGCCAGCCATGGTCGAGGAAGCTTCGCCAGAAATTGCCCGTTTGGGAGACACCGCAGGCGTAGATGTGTTCGGCGGGTCGACCGCCGAGCAATGGCTGCGCCTTGAGGGCCATCGCAACGGCACCCGCGATCGGGAGCCCCTGTGGGTGCGCCATCTCCATGCTCCACCGCAGCGCGATGGAATCGGTGCCTGCGGGTCCGACGTACGAACGCACTCGGGGCGGTCGGTCGAACTCCTCGAGCTGCAGACCGCCGTAACGCTCGGGATCAGCCTGCTGCAACGCGGACACACCACCGGCGAACCCGTACAGCCGGCCGAAGGAGCCGTTGTGCACGGTGACGCCGACCCACACATGCCCGTTGGCCATGAGCCAATCCGCCGCACCCCAACTCGCCGGCATCTCGCTGATCATGTGCAGCGGATCGAGAAACACCGACCCACTCGCTCGTGTGACATCGATCGGTCGGCGCACCACGAAGCGCGTCGTGTACGCGACGTCGCGCGCCAGGCGTACGCCGTCGGGGTCGAACGCATCCGTCGCGCCGACGATGAAGTACTCGTCCTCGACATAGCCGCGGCTCGCCAGTTCCGCTGCGTCGGTTGCCGCGAGTCCGGACGTCAACTCCGCCGCGGCGAGGCCGCCGGCGAAGCTCAGCGGCTTCGAGCTCGCCGTGGCAGCAACCGGGCCTTCGATGACAACGTGGTTGTGCACGCTGACCTCCTCGGCTGCCGCCCGGATGATGGCGGTGATGGTTCACACCATCTTGTCATAGTGATAACTATGGCGATGGTGTGGCGTTCATTGCCCCGCGAGCCAAGGCGCCGTATACGCACGGGTGCCGAGGCAACTGGTATCAGTTCTGATACCACAGTGGTACGCTTGTCGTGTGAATGCCGCACAGACGCTGCGCCGAACACGACTCGGCGCGGGGCTGTCCTTGCGCGTGTTGGCGGCACGAGCGGGCACGTCTCACGCGACGCTCGCCGCCTACGAGGCCGGACGGGCGGTGCCGCGGATCGATACCCTCGACCGGATTCTCCGCGCCGCGGGCTATGCGACTGACATCGCGGTCGAGCGGCGACCCGACGCGACGGACGCGCAGCGGCAGGCGAAGGGCGAGGAGCTGCGACAGGCACTCGAGCTGGCCGCCATGTTCCCGGCCCGTCACGCGCGCCGCCTCCGGTTCCCTCGGTTCGCGCCGAAGCCAGCGTGAGCGACGCCGGCGGTCTCCCGGAGAAGATGCTCGCGATCCACGAGCACCTGACGGCGGCCGGCATCGACCACGCCTTCGGCGGCGCGCTCGCGCTGGCGTGGTGCACACAGCAGGCGCGCGGCACGATCGATCTGGACGTCAACATGTTCGTCGGACCTGAGCGCGCCGACGAGAGCCTCGCGGCACTCCCTGCCGGGGTGGTCGCCAGTGCGGAGGACCGTGCGTTGCTCGTTCGTGATGGACAGGCCCGCCTCTGGTGGGACAGCACACCGATTGACGTCTTCCTCAACACCACGGAGTTCCACGAGGCGGTCGCGGCGCGGGTGCGGTGGGAGCCGTTCGCGGGTTCCTTGCTGCCGTTCCTCGCCTGTGACGACCTTGCGGTCTTCAAGGCGTTCTTCAATCGCACCAAGGACTGGGCCGATCTCGAAGCCATGCGCGAGGCCGGCACGCTCGACGTGGCCGCGGTGGCCGGCGTCCTCGCGACCTTCCTCGGCGGCGACGACGACCGAATCGCACGCCTGCTGTCGCTCTGACAACCACGGATCCGCGACACGGCCACACGCTCCAAGCGCTCCAGCCGTCGAACCCGCGTACTCGAGGCACTAGGGATCGGTAGCCGATCCCCATTGCCTCGAGAATGAGCCGACGTAAGCGATCAGGTGGCGTCGGCGCGTTCGTCGTGCCAGATCCACCACTCGTACGGCTTGGTTCGGGGGTAGCCCTCGGGCGAGTCCTCCCACTCCTCTTGGCGCCCGAGTGCGGTCAGGTCGAGGTAGCTCCAGGTACTCCCCATCGCCTCGTCGCCGCGGTTGTTGATGAAGTAAGTACGGAAGACGCGGTCCCCGTCGCGGATGAACGCGTTCGTGCCGTGATACTCGTCCACACCGAAGTCGACGTCGAAGTCGTCCGTCATCGTGTACCAGGGCATCTGCCAGCCCATCCGCGCCTTCACGCGGGTGATGTCGGGCTGTGGCGCGCGCGACGCGAAGACGAGCGTCGTGTCGCGTGCATGCAGATGGGCGACGTGGGCGACCTGGTCAGCGACCATCGAGCAGCCGATACAGGCATGCTCGGGCCAGCCGTGCACGCCGGGCTCGAGGAACGCGCGGTAGAGGATCAGCTGGCGGCGGCCTTCGAACAGGTCGAGCAGGCTCGCCTTGCCGTTGGGCCCGTCGAACTCGTACTCCTTGTCGACGGCGAGCCACGGCATCCGCCGGCGCTCGGCGGCGAGCGCATCACGGGCGCGGGTCAACTCCTTCTCCTTCACGAGCAGCTGCAGCCGCGCCGCGTCCCACTCCTGCGGCGACACGATCGGCGGTGTCTTCATTGCGCGATTGCCGTTCACTGCCTTCGTCCGAGCCAGGCCATCAGCCGGTCAGTGTCGCTGGCGCCGGCGGGTGCGACCACGGCCGGACCGAACGGCCGACCGGGGCCGCGGAAGCTGTCATCGATGTCTTTGCAGTTCTGCCAGGCCACCGCGGAGAGGTCCGGGTCGAGCTCGGCCGGTTGTCCGGTGGCCTTCGCCAGGTCCCAACCGTGCGCGATCGTCTCGACCGTGTGAATTCCGATCGCGAAGGCGCCCGGAAAATCCCCAAACGGCAAGTGCACCGTTCTTTCCAACACCGACGGATCACTCCATGCCTTCGAAACCGCCTCGGCCGACTCGCGATACGGCGCGAGCGCGTCGTTGTGAACGAAGTCACCGGTCGCCGGAATGGGCTCGCCCGGCTCGCCGGCTGCGACTTTGACGAAGAGAAAGTTGCCGCCGATCATGTGGTTCAGCAGCGCGCGCACATCGAACTCGGCACACGGTGTCGGCCCGCCGAACTGCGATGTGTCGACGTTGGCCACGATCGACGTTGTTGCCTCGAGCGCGCGGTCGTGCAGCTTCACGATGTCCATCAGTCATGTCCTCCAGGTCCACTGTCCGGGCCCGGATTGCCGCCCCCGACGCGCACTGCGAGCCGCTGGAGGTAGTGCGCCCATCCGACGCCGTGATTCTCGACCGCGTCGTCGGGCAGGCCACGGTGCACGAGACGCACACGCGTCTTGTCGCCTTCGGGCTGCAGCGTGATCTCGATCGTGGTCGACCCGGGCGGGGTCGGATGCCCCTCCTGCTCCCAGCCGAAGGTGAACACCACCTTCTCCATGGGTTCGACCTCGACGTACTCCCCCGCCGACTGGTGCTGGCCGGCAACCAGCACGCGGTACACGCCGCCCGGTCGCGGGTCGATCTCGGCCACCGTGCCGTGCCACGCCACGAGCAGTTCGGGCTCGGTCAAGAACGGCCAGATCGTCTCCGGGGTCGCATCGATCATGATCTCGCGCACGAGTTCGGCCATCAGCGCTTCTCCTTGTTTCGTTGGGCGGCCTCGGCGACGTCACGCAATCGCTCGAGGCCGCTCGTCCAGTAGTCGTCGAGGGACTTGCGGAGCTTCTTCATCTCCGCTCGATCTGCTCGGTACAGCCGACGCGTGCCCTCACGACGCTCGATCACCAGCCCGGCCGCCTTGAGCACACCGAGATGCTGTGAGATCGCGGACCGAGTGACCTCGGCAAAGTGGTCGGCGATGTCCGTGGCCGGAAG
>JBEEFX010000059.1:0-12736 GCA_041166365.1 Acidimicrobiaceae bacterium | reverse complement strand
AGCCGTGGAGAGCGCGTACAGCGATCGGCATCTCGTGCGTAGCCGTTTCGCGTTCTCGGACCGACAGCCTGGGCCACGTCGCGTACAGCGATTCACCTGGGATGCGCTCGGTGACGAGCCAGTCGTTATCGCCGTCGCACCCATGTGCGATCACCGTCGGGTACAGCACTTCGGCGGGGAGAAGAGCGGCCACGCACGTCTCGTGACTGAGTCGACCGGTAGGACCAAAGGTGCGGTACCGCACTACGACCTCGTCCGTCATCCATGCTGAGTGCGAGTAGCTCGCAATCCATCTCAGGCCAGAGCTCGAGAGCCCGAGGCTTGACAGGATCTCTCGGATCGCTGGCTGCGCCTTGAAGTGGTCGCGCTCGCCATGAGGAGAGTCGCCCGTCAACATCCGCTCGAACGCTAGATGGGGAGCGCTTGCCGACGTAGTACATATCGACGGCTCTGGGCGCGACGCGACTGTGGCCCGCCTGTCCCAGAACGCGCAGCCATGTCGGCATGGGGCATGACCCCGAGGTGCGGTAGGTGACGCTCGCGATCGGGCTGCGAGAGCCGTTTGTGAGGCGGAGGGTCAGAGCCTGCAGTTTCAGCGTCTCGCTCTGTGTTGAGCGGGTTGAACACCATTGTTCAACGCGGCCCTGCAGAGGCAGGCGATCGAAAATCGTCATCCGGCTCTACCAGGACTTTCGCGCCCCCGGCAGGAATCGAACCTGCGACCGTCCGCTTAGAAGGCGGCTGCTCTATTCCGCTGAGCTACGGGGGCCCTCATTCACCGTACAAGCGGGCAGAGAGCGGACTCGGTTGCTTCGGCGGCACCATCAAGGCGCGGCCAAGCACGCGTCAAACCACACCAAGCCGCCGGCGCCGGCGAGCATCTCCTCGACGACGGCATGGGCGGCTCCGGTAGACCGGGCGTCGGGGCAATCGCTACACACGGTCGCGCAATTCTCGACAGGATGGCCGCATGGCTCCGCTTCGCATCGGCATTCTCGGTGCCGCCAACATCGCGCCTCCGGCGCTCATCAAGCCGGCTCGGGCCGTGGACGAGGTCGAGGTCGTCGCCGTCGCCGCCCGCGACAAGGCGAAGGCGAACAGGTTCGCGAGCAAGCACGGCATCGGCCGGGTGCATGACAGCTACGACGCGTTGCTGGCCGATCCGGACATCGACGCCATCTACAACCCGCTCCCGAACGGCCTGCACGGAAAGTGGACGATCGCCGCCCTCGAAGCCGGCAAGCACGTGCTGTGTGAGAAGCCGTTCACCGCCAACGCGGACGAAGCAAGGGAAGTGCAGATCGTCGAGCAGCGCACGGGCCTCGTGGTCATGGAGGCTTTCCACTATCGCTACCACCCGCTGGCGGACCGGCTGGTCCAGATCATGCGAGACGGCACGCTCGGCGACATCGAGCACATCGAGACGTCGATGGTGATCCCCTTGTTGTCGCGCAGCGACATCCGCTGGCAACTGCACCTTGCCGGTGGATCGACGATGGACGTCGGCTGTTACACGATCCACCTACTGCGCACGCTCGCCCAGGCCGAGCCCACCGTCGTGCGTGCGACGGCGCGTGAGCGGTCCCCCGGCGTCGACCGTTGGTTGCGGGCCGACATGACACTCCCCAACGGCGGTACGGGTCGCATCACGGCCTCGATGCTGTCGGGCCGGTTGCTCGAGCTCGGCGCGAAGGTGACAGGCACCAAGGGCACGTTGCGCGTCCTGAATCCCTACGCGCCGCAGTACTTCCACCGGCTGTCGGTCCGTACGCAGGCGGGAAGGCTGAAACAACCACGTCTGCCGAAGGTGACCACGTACGTATGTCAGCTGCGCGCCTTCGCCGGAGCGGTGCTGCGCGGCGAGCCGATCATCACGAACACTGACGACGCCATCGCCAACATGCGCGTCATCGACGCGTCCTACCGCGCTGCGGGACTCGAGCGGCGTCAACCATCGACGTGACGGTCGACGCGGCGGGCGGCGACGACGAACAGCGAAGGCTCGACATTGCGCCCGTCGGTGCAGTAGCGAGCCTCGAGTTCGGCGGCGTCAGCCAAGTCGACGACCTCGTAGTCGAGCCGCCGTAGAAAATCGGGCATGTCCTCGGGATGCATTCCGAACGTCACCGGTTCACCGATGAGGGCAATGGCACCGGGAGCCGCGCGGCGGGCGCTCCCGAGCGGGCCAGGCGAGTCGACCATGAACCAGCAATCCATCGCCAGCATGGACCCGTCGCCGCACAGGTCGTGCAACGCGCCGATGGTGCCCTTGACGGCTGCGCGCGTGAGATAGGGAATCACGCCCTCCCATACGACGAACGTGCGTGTGCCGTTGCGAAAACCCGCCGACGGCAACGTGTCGGAGAGTGCCTGCGTCTCGAAGTCGATCTCCACGCGGTGCACGTTGGCATCGGGAAAGTGTTTGCGATTGCGCTCGATGATGCCGGCCTTGCGCCGACTCGTCGCCGCCAAGTCGACTTCGAACACCGGCCGTCCGTCCAACTGCTTGCAGAACCGGTAGGCGCGTGCGTCGTAGCCAGCGCCCAACAACACCAGTTGTTCCGCGCCGGCGTCGAGCGCAGCCAGCAGGTGGTCGTCGATGAACCGGTGCCGGCAGGCAACGAACGCGGTGCCGATGCGATCGAGCAGTCCCGATGCCGCCGACGAGGCATTCCAGGCGGCGAGCGCAGCCCGGCCCGATGGACGCAGGAACCGACGCGCGTACGGATCGTCGATGATTCGCTCGCCTTCGGGGCGGGTCGCCTCGCCCGCGCGGGCCAGCGTGACGGCCTCCGCGGTCAGGCTCGGACGCTCGAGGACGCGGCCTCGCGTCAGGCGGGAGTCGGGAATCGGATGTACTCCTCGATGATCAGCAAGCCGAGATCGGGGTTGTCGGGCACGTCGACTTCGATGCGACCGCGCGAGCGCAGGTCGTCCACCAAGCGGTCGACGACGAATTCCAGCGTGAGATCGTCGGCGTGCTCGCGCCAGGTCCGCTGCTCGCGTTCATCCTCGAAGCAGTACGCCTTCCACGACACGCTGAACCGAAGCTCGTCCCACTTGTAATCGGCGACGACGTCGTCACCGTCGTGGACGCTCCACTGACGGTCGCCGACGAAGTCGAGCGACATGCCAGGACGCAGTGGTGCGATGTCACGCCCGGCGCCGTCGGCGTCGATGCGGTCGACCCCGTGGAAGACGCTGTCGGCGTCGAACAGCAATGCCGTGTCGTACAGGACTTGCTTGGCGACGGGCGCGCCCTGCGCACCATCCGGATAGAAGCAGAACTCACCGCCCTCACAGTCGTGGAACCAGGCCACCCCGGTGGCGATCGGCATGCGCCACGCGTCGAACAGGCCCGAGTGGTGCATGGCGACGAGGAGCCATTGCGGCATCACCTTGCGATTGCACCCGCGGAACTCCGGCACGTCCGTGTGCACCGCGAGCTCCTGACCCGGGACCATCAGGTTGGCGAACACGATGGCCGGCTCGATCAGCGGCCGGTCGTGCACCTTGCGGGCCGCGTCGGCGAAACCCTCGTGGAACAGGTACGGCTCGATGCCGTCGATGATCGGCTCGGCGCCGTACGCGTACTCCTCGCGGAAGTAGTTCGTGCGGGCGGCCAGCGTCGCGATCGGCTCGTCGCGGGCGAATCGTCCACCAGTACGCACGAAGTTCGACGCGGCGTCGTGGCGTTGCGACAGTCCCCGTCCGATGTCGGACTCGACGTGCTCCTGGCTGTACATGCCGTAGCGGCCGAAGCGTTCGCAGAGGTCGACGATCGCCGAGGCCCCGGCACGGCCGAGCAGCTCGCCGAACTCCACCACTGTGTGCGTCACGACCGCGAGTGTCGCGTATAGCGAGGACGAGCCGATAGGCGAGTCCTCCAATGAGCACAGCGCACCGGCCGGCGCCCGCGCCGGCGTGCGTCTCGGCGAGCGCATGCAACCAGACTCTTCAGCGCGCGACGGCGCTCGCCCAACGCATACTTGGCCCATGCAGATCCTTGTCGGCACTGCCGCCGGGCTCGGATCCCTCGCGGACGGCGGCGAGGTCGAGTGGCTGCTCAAGGGTGCCGTCACCGCTGTCGACGACCGATGGGCCATCGTGCGCCACGAAGGGATCGTCGCCATCGACGATCCTCGTACCGCCATCGCCCTTCCCCTACCGGCGCAGTGCCTGGCGACCGCCCCATGGGGCGTCCTGATCGGGACCGACGAGGCCCGGCTCTTCGAGGTCCGCGGCGGTGCGGCGAGCGCCTCCCCGGTCGGATCGTTCGATCGGATCCCGACGCGCGGCGAGTGGTACACACCGGGAGGCGGCTCGGCCGACACGCGCTCGATCGCGATCGGGGCGGACGGCACCCCCTTCGTGAACGTTCACGTCGGCGGGGTGTGGCGCGGCGACGACGATGGCTCGTGGCGCGAGGTGGTCCCCGTCGACGATGACACGCATCAGGTGCTCGCCGCCGATGACGTCGTGGTGGTGGCGGCGGCCGTCGGCTTCGGTCAGAGCGACGACGGTGGCCGGACGTTCTCATGGACCACCGACGGCTTGCACGCCACGTACTGCCGCGCCGTCGCCGTCGCCGACGACATCGTGCTGGTGACCGCGTCGACCGGCCCGTTCACGAGGCACGGCGCCGTGTACCTGCGATCGGTCGACAGCGACGGGCCGTTCACGCGCTGCGACAACGGCCTCCCGGAGTGGTTCGAGGGCAACATCGACACCTTCCAGCTCGCAGCGCGCGAGTCGACCGTGGCGCTCGGGACGGACGACGGTCGGGTCTTCGTCTCCGAGGACGCCGGCACGTCCTGGGACCTGGCCGCCACCGGCGTCGGGGCCATCCGGTGCGTGGCGGTCCGCTGACCGACGCTTGGGCGTTTTGGCGTGCTCACCACGGGAGAACGCCCAAACGTTGCGGCCAAACGGGTTCGCAGCCCCGCCGAGGGCGTCACCTACACTGACCGCTCCACATGGTGGCCGTAGCTCAGCTCGGTTAGAGCGCCAGGTTGTGGCCCTGGAGGTCGGGGGTTCAAGTCCCCTCGGTCACCCAACGGTGGACGAGTAGCTTCGTCCGCCTATTGCGCCTCTAGCTCAATGGCAGAGCAACGGACTCTTAATCCGCAGGTTCTGGGTTCGAATCCCAGGGGGCGCACGTTTCCGCAGGTCAGAGCGTTGGGCCTCAGACTGAAATGCGTCGAAACAGCGTTTAGGGGCCTACGCAGGGGCCTACGCACTCGCAAACGAGCAGATCAGCAGCACGATTTCGCGACGGTGGATGGCGCGAGGTCCGCACGGACTGTGGTGCACATAGATGGACGCGTGATGCGCGCACGAACCATTGCGACCTTGCACGAGCGCATCCGACAACGGTGATTATTCAGATAGTGGAACCGGGTCGAGCTAGCGCCTCGATCGCTTGGCTCCCGCCGCGGCATTGCACCTCTTGTGTGCGATCGCTGCGTTCGTCAGGAGGGTCTTCCCTCCGCGGCTGTGCGGCTTCACATGATCCACCGCCATCTCCTCCCAGCGCCTGATCACATCGCCGCAGAACGAGCACTTCTTTGACGTCGATGCGTGCCACACGATCCGGCGTTGAGTCGCGTTGAAGAGGCGGGTCGAGTCGAGGTCTTCGAACACATTGTCGAGCACCTCACGAAGGAGACGCTCGCGCGTCATTCGTTGCTTGAAGCTGTCGGTGTCCGACCGAACGGTCAGGAGGTACTCCCGAAATGGCTCTTGGTGGGTGAGCACGCCCTTGCCAGTCCGAATTTGGTCGTTGACCTCGTCAACACCTCGCCCGAAGTCGCGCAGCAGCGCTCCGGCTAAGGCATTTCGCTTGCTGTCGTGCGCGGACACAGCCTTGCCTTCCTCGCGATACCGATGAAGGAGCAGAGCAAGGGAGTAGAAATCAACGCTGTTGTGGAACCGTGTGGTCTTCAGGTCCGGCAGAACCGAAGCAACGTAAGCGAACGTCTGCCTCAGTTTGACGCTTGCATGATGTAGATCAGCGGCACCAAGTGCCGCTCCCTGAATGACCTCGTCGATCTTCGTCTTCTTGTTCAGGGGTTGGCCAGCATTGATCGCGAGGAGCAGCTCCGTGACTAGCTCAACGTGTTTCATTCGCTGCGCTTGGCTTGGATTCACCACGTTGTGCTTCACCAGGTACGGACGTTGCGCGTCCGCCATCCGTTGAGCGACCCTCAACACCGGGCTCGCGTAGTACCGCGCGCTCCTCTTCTCTTGGCCGGTGAGACGCTTTCCGGTTGAGTTGATGCGCACAAAGAGATCGATGATCTCAGAGAGGTCACCCTCGACTTCGATCGTTGCGATCTTCGTCGTCCGGAACTGGTTCTTCATCGCCCGGCTCAAGTACTGCCAGTTCCACCAATCAAGTTCCTCGTCGTCAGCAAAGACGGTCCGAACCCACAACTCCTCCTCGTGCTTGACGAGAGGGCCTTTGCGCATGAACAAGAGAATCGTCTCGAGCCGCTGTTTTCCATCGATGACGTCGAACTTCGGGACCCCACCCGGACCGATCTGCTCGTACAGATAGATGGAGGGAATCGGAACACCTTCGAGCAGCGACTTGACGAGAAGCTGGCGGTCAGCTCGGCTCCAGACTGACTGACGCTGGAATGCCGGTGACAGGTTGAGTCGCCGCTTGGCATACAGGTCAACGAACTCCTGCACAGTCTTGGTGTGGTGGTGCGTCTCGAGCATCAGTAGTTCTCCCGGATGTACGCGTATGCGCGGTCGAACAGCTCACCCGTCGTGGGAAGGCCGTACTTCTTGAGCACCAGCCGAACCTCCCGCCGAACCGTGCGGTCTCCGGACTGCGATTCATTCCAGCCCGCGAAACTCACCTGACGCACGATGGTGTCGATGTCCGTGACGACGCTCTCCAGGATCACCGGAGCATCAGCCGGCGCGTACTCGCGAAAGATCTGCGTAAGTGCACCGATTTTCGGATCCGGTAACAGGGCGAGCGCGTCGACGCCGCCCTCTTCCTCGGCCTGCTCGGCAGCAGTCACTTGCTGAGCAAGCTCGAGGATCTCTCGAAGGAACTCCACGGACGCGGACGCCTTGTCGAGCTGTGCTCGGCGGAGCCGCTCGAGGCGCTCTGACAGAGCGACGTAGAGGGGATGTCGATTGGTCGCATCAAGACGCCGCCGAAGTCGCTCCTCGATGGTGTCGAGGGCCTCGGCGACGGTGATTGGCCCCTCGTTGACTACGCGCGACCCTGGCAAGGCAAGTTGTCGAATCGCCTCGATTGTCTCGGCGTCAACGATGACTTCAGCGAGCCCTGATCCCGCCACCTTGACATCTGTGATGTGGCCGTGGACCAGCGCGAGCGTCTTCGCCCCGAGCCGGTGCCATAGGAGCGCGTTCGATACGCCACTTGGGTGTATGGACTCGTACACCTGCGAAAGCCACCGGTAGCTCGCTCTATGGTCGTTCAGCGCTGGCGTTGGATAGAGGAATTCCCACAGGTGGTGAACGGTGAGGAACTCACGGGCGAACGCGTCACGAGCTTCACCCGGAGGGACGCGTTCCTGAGCCGTCGTGAGGGTCGCGAAGGAGAAGTCAGTTCGGTCGATGCCCTCGAATCGAGCAAGCGCGATCGCAATCGCTGCGTCGAACTCGGTCAATAGGCCATCCGTATCGACCGGACGCTTTCCACCCCTCTCTGGGTCAGCGGCGCGAAGCGACTTGGCGATCTCGGTTCCGAGCCCGACGTAGTCAACGATCAGCCCGTAGTGCTTCTCCTGTCCGGTCACGGGATTGGTCCATCGGCGGTTCGTTCGCGTGGTCGCTTGAAACAAGGTGTGGAGACGAAGCGGTTTGTCGAGGTACATCACGCCTTCGATCGGCGCGTCGAACCCGGTGAGGAGTTTGGCAGTGACGATGAGGAACCGCAGCGGGTCGCCGTGGTCAAGAAACCTGGCCTTGACCTTCGCCTCTTCGTCCGGCGTGAGAGCGAATCGAGCGCGCCAGTCGGCGGGCTCGCTTTTCGACGTTCCAACAGTCATAACAACGGCCGCTTCGCTGTCCTCGCCGAGTTCGGTCAGCAGGCGGGTGATCTCCTCGAAGTAGAGAACGCAGAGCTCGCGGTCGAAGGCCACGATCTGCGCCTTGAGACCGAGCGGATCGACCTTCGCGTGGAAGTGCTCGACGATGTCGGCGCAGACTGCACTGATCCGATCCGGGTTGCGCATGAACGCTCTGGCTGAGGAAGCTTGCTCGGCGAGCAGTTCGCGCTGCTCCTCGTCGAGGCGCTCCTCGTCCGCCATCGCTGCAAAGGCCTCATCGAGGGCTTCGCGGTCGATGTTGAAGTCGACCAGTCGTGGCTCGACGTGGATCGGAACTGACGAGCCGTCGGCGATCGAACGCTCCATTGAGTATTGGTTGAGGACAAATCCGGGATCGTTCGCGTCGCCGAACAGCGTGAAAGTGTTGCGCTCGGCGTCGGCGATTGGCGTCCCCGTGAGGCCGAAGAATTGCGCGTTGGGGATCGCTTGGCGCATGTCAGCACCGAGGCTTCCCTCCTGGGTCCGGTGCGCCTCGTCGATGAGGACGATGATGTTGTCGCGGTCGTTGAGATAGCCGGCCTTGTCGAACCGGAAGATCGTTGTGACGATGATTCCGCGCTGGTCCTCAGCGAGCATCTCGCGGAGCTTCTCCTTCGTGCCGGCGACTCGCAGTCGCGGGAGGCCGGCTGTCTGGAACTGACGAACCGTCTGCTCGACGAGGTCGATGCGATCAAGGACGATCAGCACGGTTGGCCCACCGACGTCGTCGTCGTTGAGGAGCCTGAGCGCTGCGAACGCCATCAGCAGGGTCTTGCCTGTTCCCTGGTAGTGCCAGATGAGGCCGCGTTGACAGCCAGGAGCGAGCACGCGCGTATGAATGAGTTCCGCAGCCTCGACCTGTGGGTAGCGCGGAATGAGTTTGACTCGCGTCGGCCGACCGTCGATCACGGGGCGGTCGTAGAGGGTGAAGTCGCGAAGGATCGACAGGACGCGCGACGGTGTCAGGAGCAGCTCAACGGACCGCATCACCCTGGCTCCGCCCTCGAGGTCGAAGGGATCGGTTGTCGCGCCCCACATCAGCCACTCAGCAACAGGTTGACCGACGGACCCGTAGTGGAACTCGCGACCCTCCGTAGCGAAGGAGAGGAGGTTCGGCGCGAAGAACGGGGCACACTCGACCTCGTACACGTCGTGGATGTCCTTCGCGGCGTTCAGCCATGATTCCGATTGCCGAACAGGTGACTTTGTCTCGCCGACGACGAGCGGAAGGCCGTTCACCCAGAGAACGATGTCGAATCGTCGGACCTGCGAGCCGTGACCGTATGTCACCTCTGCGGTGATGTCGTCCTGCTCGAAGCCCGGCCCCGAGACGAACATCCGATTGTTCGACAGATCGTCGAAGTCGATGAGACGCACAGTTTCGTACGTCTCCATGCCCAGGAACTTCTGCGTTTGATGCCCGCGCAGCCAAGTCGTCATCAACTCATTGGCTGCGATCAGGCCTTCGTTAATCGATGCGAGAGCTGCCATGCGGAGACGCGGTAGAACCTCGTCGATGCGCTCAAGCTGCTCGGCGATCACTGGGTTGAGTCGTACGAGCGCGGCCGTCACCTCAGATTCGATGAAGACCCCATCGATCGTGCGATCAAGTTGATTGCCAGCTACGTGAGTCCAGCCAAGCCCCACGAGCCGCTCGACGATCGCCTTCTGGATCGTGGAAACCTCGTTAAAACCGGCAGTCACGATGCTGATTCCAGTGCGACGTCATATGACGACGGGATCTCATGACGTCCTGTCAGGACGTCATGGATGCAAGCTGCCCGGAGTCTTTGGACACACTCGCGCTCCTCATGCGCCGCCGCGTAGACCTCGGCCATGGCATTCAGCACAGAGGCAATACGTCGCTGCTCAGCGACAGGAGGAACGGGCACGCGGATGGAGAGGAGCTCCTTGCGGTTGATCTTGGGCATCTTGGTCCTTCCGGATCGAGATGCCGCCTCATTCGAGAAGCAATCTGTCAGGAGTAGATGCTGAAGGAAGGCCGGATCAATGCCATCGGTTGAGCAGAGCGGATAGGCATCGGCGCTCGCCAGACCGGTGACGCGAGGCCATGCAACCTTGCGAAGGTTGGGACGAATCTTGGCGTAGACAACCTCTTCCGGTCCGAACAAGTACTTGCCGCTCGTCACTCCGTCTTCGGCCGCCGAACGTAACGCGAGGAGGCGGCCTGTCGCGGACTCGATCCGGTCGACTCCGACATGGGGTAAACCTGCGTACACGGCCTGCGTCGGATCAACAAGTCGCGCGTCAATGCGAATGACTTCGGCCAGCGACTGCTTCGGCCAGCCCCCCGCGTCGATGAGCTCATGCCGACACGCGGCCTGAGCGGACGTCACTCGGTCGACGACGAGGGTCAGGGCGTCGGTCGCGCTATCGATCGCCGCGAGAAGATCAATAGTCCGGCGTTGTTCCACGACTGTGGGCAGCAGGATCTCTGCGTCCAGTAGCGCGGACTGGTTCAACGTCCTATTGCGCCCCGCAGACCCAGGTGACGCGTCGCCAAGGATGCGGAGTCCGAGATCGGAGCGAAGGTACTCAACGATGTACCGCGCATCACACTCCTCGCCTATGGGCCGGTACGTCGGGAAGCGGTGCGACCCGCACATTCCCCTCTCGGCGGAACCAGCGAGCGCCACAGCACCTTCCCATGCGAACACGATGTTCAGGACGATGTCGCCTGGCTCGATCGCGAATATCCGCTTGGCGCCGAGGTCGGTACCGGTCTTCAGCGGCTTGTGGAAGATCCCTCTGCCATGGCTACGGATTCCTATCTCTCGATACTTGGCAAGCTTCTCCACGGTGATCGGGCGACGGACACGCTCGATTGCGTCACCGAGTCGAGTTCTACGCAAGGCCCGCCGCCCGGAGACGTATGGAGAGACTCTCTTCGGCCTGATGCAACTCGGCCTGCGCCTCGGTCAGCTGCGCGAGCGCCGTCCCGAGATCGATGCCCTCGACGGCTGTTGTTGTGACATACCGACGAAGGTTCAGATCCCAGCCATTCTCCTTGATCTCGGCGTGCTCGACCAGACGCACTGAGATCGCGCTGTCATCGACATCCGTTGCATCGCCATAGGCAAGCGCGATCGCATCAATGTCGTCCTCACTCAATTGATTCTGGTTCTTACCCTTGGCGTAGCGCGCCGACGCATCAAGGAAGAGCACTGTGCCGCGTCGCTCGGGTGACTTGACTGCACTGAAGAGCAGAAGACACGCCGGGATGGTCGTCGAATAGAAGAGGTTCGGCGGCAACCCGACAACAGCCTCAAGCTGATCACGTTCGACGAGACACTGTCGGATGTGTGCTTCGGCGCCCGCACGGAACAGCACGCCGTGCGGCATGACAACGCCTACTCGCCCTGTCTTTGGCTTCATTGACGAGACCATGTGCTGGACCCACGCGAGATCCGCCGTGCTCTTCGGCGGCACGCCGCAGAACGCGCGCGGATCTGTGACCCACATTTCCGCACCCCAGTTCTTCAGACTGAACGGCGGGTTTGCGATCACCACATCGAAGCGCGAGAGCGAAGCGTCCTTTTCGTGGAACTTCGGCTCGCGGAGCGTGTCGCCCCGGAGGACCTGAAAGTCCTCGATGTCGTGCAAGTAGAGGTTCATACGGGCGATGGCCGCCGTGGTGAGATTCACCTCTTGGCCATAAAGACGAAGCGTTCGAACATCTCCTCCGCGCTCACGGACCTCGCCGATGGTCTCGACCAGCATGCCGCCAGACCCGCACGCGGGGTCGTAGATCGTTTCGCCCGGCTGCGGATCGAGGAGCTTGACTAGTAGTCGAACGACGGCGCGGGGTGTAAAGAATTCGCCGGCCTTCTTGCCCGACTCGTCGGCGAATTGACGAAGGAGGTACTCGTAGGCGGCGCCGAGCAGGTCATGCGGGACCGCCTCGGGGTTGAGCGTCAACCGATCAAACGTGTCAATCAAGTTGATGAGCGACGACTCCGGAAGTCGCTCCTTGTTGCCCCAGGCGACGTCTCCAAAGATGCTGGCGAGCTTGCCGGGGTTGGCGAGCTCGAGCTTGTCGAGAGTCTTCCGAAGCTTGACACCCACATTGCTCGTCGCCGAGCGGACATCGTCCCAGTGGCATCCGTCCGGTATGTCGAAGCGGTGGTAGTCAGCTTCTTCTTCTCCTGCTACGTCGTCTCCGAAATCGGCAACGGCTTGGGCGTGCTCCCAGTCCCACGTGTCGCTGATCCACTTGAAAAACAGCAACGGAAAGACGTAGGCCTTGAAATCGGCCGGATCGACGGGACCGCGCAGGCTGTTCGCGGCGTCCCAGAGTCGAGATTCGAGCTGCGATTGAGAGATCGTCATATCAACGTCCAACCAATGAGCAAGAGTGCTCTAGTGGGACATTCCAAGCGCAGCCACTGCGACACGGTTTGAGTCATCAGTCAGAGCGCCGCCCCGGCTTGTCGGCACGCGCGGGGTCATCGCAAGGGGCTGCGCCACCCGATCTCTCGCGATCACGCCACACCTCGGACTCGTCTTGGCCACGCATGGCCTCCAGACTTGCACGGAGAAGGCCGCACCAGCCGCTAGTGCAGTCGATGAGGACGGGAGTCCGCGCTCGGTCCGTCGAAAGCGAACGACGCGTTCCGCCGGTCGAACGTGGTGGGCAGTCC
>JBEEFX010000058.1:0-13810 GCA_041166365.1 Acidimicrobiaceae bacterium | reverse complement strand
GTGCCGCGCTCGAGCAGACGCTGTGCGCCCTCGAGCTCGACCATGTCGTACAGCGCGTCGTACAAGGGTCGGAGGTACGGATCGATCTTCGCCATGATGTCGCCGGGCAGGAATCCCAGCCGCTCGCCGGCTTCGACCGCCGGCCGCGTGAGGATGATGCGATCGACGTCCTTGGCTTGCAGCGCCTGTACTGCCATGGCGACGGCCAGCCAGCTCTTGCCGGTGCCGGCCGGGCCGATGCCGAACGTGATCACGTTCTCCCGGATCGCATCGACATAGCGCTTCTGGCCGCTCGACTTCGGACGCACGGAGCGGCCCTTCGCGCCCCGCAGCACCTCGGCGGTGAGCACCTCCGACGGCCGCTCGTCGGCCTTCACCATGTCGATCGTGCGTGACAGGCCCGCGGGCTCGAGCCGTTGGCCCTGCTGCAACAGGATCACGAGCTCCTCGAACAGGCGACCGACCCTGTCGGCCTCGACCGTGTCACCCTCGATGGCGATCTCGTTGCCTCGCACGTGGATCTCGACCCCCGGAAAGGCGACTTCGATGAGCCGGAGCAACTCGTCTCGCTGACCGAGCAACCCGGTCATGAGGTGGTTCCCGGGCACGCTGATCTTCACTTGGGTCGAGCTCACGATCGCGCAAAGCGTACCGTTGGGCGGTGGACGAGCCCCGCCCTGCGGTGCCACCGGGCGCCGGTCTGCTGGGCGGACCGGATCTTTCAGCCCGTCTCGAACGGTGGGTGGCCGATGCCCGAAGCGCCGACTCGGCAGCAGCGCGAACGCGCGAACGGTGGCTGCGGCTCCAAGCCGATGAATCGGCGACCTTCGTGGGCGTGCTGGTCGACTTGGCGGAGCAGGGCACGCCGGTCGTGATCCACGGACGCGGTGGACGGCGCCATCGGGGCGCAATCGCCGCAGTCGCAGCCGACTTCTGCGCGCTGCGCACGAGCGGCGGACGCGACGTGCTCCTCGCCTATTCCGGCATCGGATCCGTGCGTCCTGACTCCCGCAGCGCAGGGCCGATCGGCGATCGAGCAGTGCAGGCGGAGATCGGCATGGCGGAGATGCTGAGCGTGCTGGCGGTCGACCGGCCGCGAGTGCTGATCGTGACGGTCGCCGACGCCGACGGGATCGCCGGTGAGCTCCGCAGCGTCGGCCGCGATCTCGTGACCGTGCGACTCGACGGCGAGCCGAGAGCGGCGGCCTACGTGGCCATCACCGCGATCGCCGAGGTGAGCCTCGTCTAACGCTTCGGCTACTTGGCCTGCTCGACGGGCTCGGGATAGAGGTGCTCGAGGGTGCCGGGCTCGATGCGACAGTGCTCGATGAAACCGTCGACCTCGTCTTCCTTGAGCCGGATGACACGCCCGAACCGGTAGGCGGGAATGTCACCTTGGTCAATGAAGCGATACAAGGTACGTGGGGTGATCCCCAGTCGTTTGGCGGCTTCGGCGGTCGAAAGCCATCGGATGTCCGCAGCCATGGCTTGAGAGATTAGACCACTTCTTCGTATTTTTCGATACCTAAGATGAATTTTCTTGGCCGGAGCAGGCCCTGCTTTTCACGGGTCAGGTGATCGTGCTTCCTGCCGTCGCTCCGGGCTGACGAAGACGCAATGCAACTTCGTTGGCGAGCAGACGACCTTTCAGCGTCAGCACCACGCGACCGTGGCCGTCGGGCGTGACGAGATCGACCAGCTCGTCGTCCGCGGGCAGCGCATCCGCCGGAACACCCGCCGCCGTGCGCAGCGCGAGTTGCAGAGCCTCGATCGCGCGCTCCTCCTCGCCGAGACACTCGCTGCCTGCCTCTGGCGAGCGCGATTGCTCGATGGCATCGATGTACCGCTCCGGAGTGCGCACGTTCCACCAACGCCGTCCGTCGCGATGCGAGTGCGCGGCACATCCGACACCGAGATACTCGCCCTGACTCCAGTAGAGATGGTTGTGACGGCACTCGTGCCCCGGACGGGACCAATTGGAGATCTCGTACCACTGCAGGCCGGCGGCGGCGAACATGTCCGTGGCCATCGCGTACTTGTCGGCTTGATCGTCGTCGTCGGGATGGCGAGCGGTGTCGTCGGCCAACGGCGTTCCCGGCTCGACCGTCAACCCGTATGCGCTCACATGCGGCGGCTCGAGGTCGAGTGCTTCTTCGAGCGTTCGGCGCCAGTCATGAAGCGATTCGCCGGCGCCTCCGTAGATGAGGTCGACGTTGAACGATTCGAAGCCGATTTCGCGCGCGATGTCCACCGACCGACGAACGTTCTGCGGATCGTGCGTACGTCCGAGTGCCTCCAGTACGTGCGGCACCATCGACTGCACGCCGAGCGAAACACGTGTGACGCCTGCAGCCCGGTACGCAGCGAAGAGCTCGGGAGTGACCGTGTCCGGGTTGCACTCGACCGTGACCTCCGCTTCAGGTGTTCGCGGAATCGCGTTCAGCACGCTCGTGAGCAGACCGGCGGGAACGAGTGACGGCGTGCCGCCTCCGAAGAACACGCTGGTCGCTGACGGCAGCTGTGGCGCCATGCGCTCGATGTCCGCTCGACACGCGTTCAGGTAACGATCGACGAGGTGGCTGCGATCAGTCCAGGTGGCGAAGGCGCAATAGTCGCATCGCCGCGCGCAGAACGGGACGTGGACGTAGTACCCGAACGGTGTCAGCTGGTGAGGCACAGCCCCAGGTCGTCGAGGCGGTCGACGGCCTGGTCGAGACTGGTGTCGAGGATGCACGCGATGGCCCGGAGGTCGTCGCGCCGCACGGTCAGCATGCGCCCGTTGAAGTCCTGCCGCTGCACCTGGATCATCTGCAGGTAGCGAACGAGCATCTGCGAAGCCGGCGAGTCGAGATCGCGCAGGCGACCGAGATCGATGGTGATGCTCACCCGCAGGTCCCGAGCCGACGACTCGGTGAGATCGACTACGTCGGCGGTGCCTTCGCCTTCTTCACGCGGCAGCAACTGGTCGACCGGTACGGCATAGAAGCGAGCGAGGCGCTGAAGACGGGGCACGGAGATCGCCCGCTCACCCCGCTCGTACGCGCCGAGCACCGACGCCTTGAACTCCTGATCGGACGCAGCCTCGACATCTTGGAGCGACAGCCCCTTCTGCCGGCGAATTGCCCGAAGCCGCTCGCCGACCTTGCGACCGTATCCGGTCGGATCCTCGAGCTGTTCCTCGTCTGGCACGCCGTTGTCTCCCGTCGGGTTTGGCCCAGGGCAGCCACCCACTGCCTTCCCCAACCGGGCAATCTAAACGGAACGGCATACCCGGGGCAATCACCCTCCGTGACCGTCGACCGATTCGGAGCGTGCCGAGCGCAGACCGGACAGCGCCGCGCCGGCCACGATGGCGGCGGTTTCGGCCCGCAACACCGTCGGTCCGAGCCCGAGCGCCGCGAGCCCGGCCCCTCGCTCACGCTCCGACCACCCGCCCTCGGGCCCGATGAGCACGACGGGATGGGCCAGAGTCGGTGGCCCTCCCCCGCGCTCGGCGAGCGCCGCGGCCGGGCGCCGGGCGACGTCGTCGAAGGTGGCGATCGGCTCGACGGTCGGAAGCCACGCGCGCCGGCTCTGCATCGCCGCTTCCCGAGCCACGACCAGCAGGCGGGTGTGATTGCGAAGGGCCTTGTCCGCATCCCAGTGCACGACCGATCGCTCGGCGGTGAACGGGATGATCCGGTCCACGCCCACCTCGGTGAGCTTCTGCACCACCCACTCCGGCCGTTCGCCTTTCACCAACGCGAACGCGATCGTGATCTCCGGTTGCGGCGGGGCGTCGCGCTGGATCTCTCCGAGCGGGTCGAGTGGTGCATCGAACCGGCATCGGCGCCAACGACCGCCGCCGTCGCTCGCGGTCAGCTCGTCGCCGGTCCGCAAGCGCAGCACCCGCGACAGGTGATGATGATCGTCGTCGGTCAGCTCGAGCGTGTCGAGATCGGTGACGAAGACATGGGCTTTGCCCGAAGGCTCCACCTACTTGAACGCGGAGCGAATGCGCGAGAAGAAGCCGCTGTCCGCGGGAGCGACGTCGTCACCGCGCAGCTCGGCCAACTGACGAACCATCTCCTCTTGCTCACTGGAGAGCTCGGTGGGCGTGTCGACGACGATCTGCACGAGGAGATCGCCGCGGCCGCGGCCTTCGACATGTGGCACGCCCCGACCCCGCAGGCGAAACACGCGTCCGGTCTGCGTCCCGCGCGGCAGCACGAGGTCCTCGGTGCCGTCAAGGGTCTCGAACGCGAACTGCGCGCCGAGCGCCGCCTGGGTGAAGGGCACGTGCAACTCGTGGACGAGGTCGTAGCCCTGTCGCTGGAAGCGGGGATGAGCGCCGACCTTCACGTGGACGTAGAGGTCGCCATAGCCCCCGCCGCGAATGCCGGCCGCGCCGCGCCCTCCGAGGCGGAGCGTCGAGCCGGTGTCGACCCCGGCAGGTACGTCGACGGTGTACGTCTTGTCCTGGATCTGGCGGCCCTCTCCGCGGCAGTCCGGGCACGGTTGCTCGATGACCTGCCCCATGCCCCCGCAGTTGCTGCAGGCGGCGGCGGTGACCATCTGGCCGAGGATCGACTGCCGGACGCGGCGCACCTGCCCGCTTCCACCGCACTGGGGACACTGCTGCGCCGCGGACCCGGGGGCCGCGCCAGTGGCTTGGCAGGTCTCGCACGCGATCGCGGTGCGAACGGTGACCGGATGCTCGCCCCCGAAGACCGCTCGTTCGAAGTCGATCTCGGCAACCACCTCGAGGTCTTGGCCGCGCGGCGGTCCGCCGCGCCCGCCGCCCGCGAAACCGCCGGCGCTGCCTCCGAAGAAGGCGTCGAAGATGTCGCCGAGGCTCCCGAAGTTGCTGTTGAAGTTGAAGGCGTCGTTTCCCGCCGACGCGGCCGCGCCTTCGGGACCCACGATGTCGTAGCGCTGCCGCCGCTCCGGATCGGAGAGAACCTCGTACGCGAGCGCGACCTCCTTGAACTGCGACTCGGCTTCAGGGTCGTCGGGGTTGGCGTCGGGGTGGAGCTCCATCGCGCGGCGCCGGAAGGCCCGCTTGATGTCGTCCTGGGTGGCGTCGCGCCGGACGCCGAGCAGCTCGTAGTAGTCCCGCACGTCAGCCCTCGGTCAGATGATGACTGAGCCGCTTGCTCACGACGGCAACCGCTGCGAGTGCCTGTGGGTAGTTCATGCGCGTCGGGCCGAGCACACCGATCGTGCCCGCCTCCTCGCCTTCGATCTCGTACGGCGCCACCACGAGCGAGCACTCGGCCAGCGTCTCCAGGCCGGTCTCGGCACCGATGGCCACTTGCAGCCCTCGGTCGAGGACGTCGCGCAGCACGGTGACCACCACGTACTGCTGCTCGAGGATGCCGAGCACCTCGCGCACCGTCTCGACGGCGTCGAACGCGAGTGCCATTCGGGAGGCTCCGCCGATGAACATCTGCTCGTCGGCGTCGTGGACGCCGCGCAATGCGGCGATCGCCGCGGTCGCGAGGCCGTCGGTGAGCTGGTCGCCGCTGGAGGGCACGCTGGCCGGGAAGCCGGACGGGTGGCTGCCGATGAGGTGGCGGGTCAGGTGTGCCGTGGCGGCTGCGAGTCGATCGTCTCCGGTGTCGGTCGGGAGCTCGATCGTGCGCTTCTCGATCGCGCCGCTCGACATGACGAGCACCACGAGCGCCACCCCGCCGCCGAGACCCACGAGCTGCACCGAACGGACGGACGTCGCCTCAGGCGGCCGGCCGATCACGACGGCCGTGTGCTCGGTGAGATCGGAGAGCAAGCGGCTGGTGCTGTGCAACATCTGCTCGAGCTCGCCGTGCGCCTTGGCGAAGAACGAGCGCACCTGCTGCACCTGGGCCGTACCGAGGTGGCCGGGACCCCGAAGGGTGTCGACGAAGTACCGGTAGCCCTTGTCGGTGGGTACGCGCCCGGCGCTCGTGTGGGGCTGGCGCAGGTAGCCCTCGTGCTCGAGCGCCGCCATGTCGTTGCGCACGGTGGCCGACGAAACGTTGACGGCGGGCGCGATGTGACCCGAGCCCACCGGTTGGGCCGTCTCGATGTACTCCTCCACGACCGCACGGAGGATGGCGGCTTTTCGTTCGTCGAGCATCGGCCTTGTGATGTTACCGATCCCCATTTCACGAGGGCCGCGTTCGGTAGGCTCTCGCCGATTGTGAATGCCCTGCTCGCAGGGGATCTAGGACGTAAAGTCACACTCTCCGTACGGAACGTAAGAGCAGGGATCACGCGCAGTGACGAGGAATCCTTTCATGTCAGATTCGTTGCGATGCGATGACGGAGGAGGCAAGGGTGCGGGAGCCTGGAGAGAACGGCGTGCCTGACGCGCGCGGCCGCTCGCTCCTCAACGACCTCGTCAACGAGCTCTCCGCGTCTCCCTCGGGCGTCGCGTTCATCGCCTCGTGCCTCGACCGTCTCGTTGCTGCATGGGACCTGAAGGAGGCGCAGGTCGTCCTCAACGATGCGGTGCTCGGCCTCCAGCTCTTCAACGCGGGGCGGCGTCCGTTCGAGCTCGATCGTCTGCCGTCGGGCGTGCTCAACCGCGGCACCGGCATCCACACCGAACCCACGCTCGTCGAAGAGACCGAGGAGCTCGACGCCATCGCGCGGCTGTGTGAGGTCGCGCTGCGCCTCGATCGCTTGCACTACGAGTCGTTGCACGACCCGCTCACCGGCCTCTACAACCGGCGCGGCTTCGATGATCACCTCGGAGCGTCGATCAGCCGCAGCGTTCGGTACGGCTGGAGCTTCGGGCTCGTGTTGCTCGACCTCGACGGCTTCAAGGCGGTCAACGACCGCATCGGTCACCAGGGCGGCGATGCCGTCCTGCGACAGGTGGGTGAGGATCTGCGACACGGCCTGCGTGCGGGCGACATCGCCGCGCGCGTGGGTGGCGACGAGTTCGCGTTGCTGCTGCACATCGACGGCCCCAACTCCATCGACGCGATCCTCGACCGCCTGCACGGGCACGAAGGGGGCGGCGCCGACATCACGTGGACGGCCGGGCTCGCGATGTGTCCCGACGAAGCATCGTCGGTCGACGACCTCTACCGGTTCGCCGACCAACGGCTGTACGAAGCGAAGCACGCCTCGGCCAAGATGCGCACGGCGGAGTCGACATCACGGTCATGACCACCGACCTCGACCGTCTCGAACTCGAGCTGCGGTGTGTTCCGGGCGTCGTCGCGGTCGGGCTGGACCGGGACAGCGACGGCGAGGGCCTGCTCGTCCAAGCGGTCGTGCTTGCTTCCGTGGCGCCGCAGGATCTCCGTGCCCGCATCCGACGTGTCGTCGACGCGAACGTGCGTGAGCCGGTCAGTCTCGAGATCGTCGTCGACTCCGTGTCCTCGACGAACTCCGTTTGACGACCGCCGCTCAGTCGTCCATCCGTAGCGCGCTGATGAACGCCTCTTGGGGCACCTCGACGCGCCCGATCGACTTCATCTTCTTCTTGCCTTCCTTCTGACGTTCGAGCAGCTTGCGCTTGCGGGTGATGTCGCCGCCGTAGCACTTCGCCAACACGTCCTTGCGCTTCGCCTTGACTGTCTCCCTCGCGATGATCCGCCCGCCGATCGCCGCTTGAATCGGAACGTCGAACATCTGGCGCGGTATCAGCTCGCGCAGCTTCTCGGCCATGCGCCGCCCGTAGTCGTAGGACTTGTCGCGATGCACGATCGTGCTGAACGCATCGGCGATCACGCCGTTCAGGAGAATGTCGACACGAACGAGATGGCCGGGCTCGTACCCTGCCGGTTCGTAGTCGAGGCTGGCGTAGCCTTGCGTGCGGGACTTGAGCTGGTCGAAGAAGTCGATCACCACCTCCGCGAGCGGGATGCGATACACGAGCTCGACCCGTTCGGGCGACAGGTACTCGAGCTTCTTCATCTCACCACGGCGTTGCTGGCACAGCTCCATCAACGTGCCGGTGTAGGTCGTGGGTGTGAGCAGCGTGACCGTGAACATCGGCTCCTCGATGCTCGCGATCTCCTGCGCCTCTGGCATCTCCGAGGGGCTGTGCACGGCCAAGGTGTCGCCCGCGGTGGTGTTCACGCGGTACTCCACCGACGGAGCCGTCGAGATGAGTGCGAGGTTGAACTCCCGTTCGAGGCGCTCGCGCACGATCTCCATGTGCAACAGCCCGAGGAAGCCGCAGCGGAAGCCGAATCCGAGCGCCTGCGAGCTCTCCGGCTCGTACGTGAAGCTCGAGTCGTTGAGCCGCAGCTTCTCGAGCGCTTCGCGGAGATCGGAGAAGTCGTCGCCCTCGATCGGATACAGCCCGCAGAACACCATCGGCTTCGGCTCGCGGTAGCCCGGCAGCGGCTCGGTGGCCGGGTGGACCGCGTCGGTCACCGTCTCGCCGGATCGCGCCTCGCCAACGTCCTTGATGCCGGCGATGAGATAGCCGACCTCGCCCGGTCCGAGGCTGGCCACCGGCGTGTGCAGCGGTAGCCGCACGCCGACCTCGTCGGCTTCGTAGACCGAGTTGGCCTGCATGAACCGCAACCGCGAACCCGTCGTGAGCGTGCCGTTCATCACTCGCACGGAGCTGATGACCCCGCGGTACTGGTCGAAGTGGGAGTCGAAGATGAGGGCTTGCAGTGGCTCGTCGACACTGCCGGTCGGCGGCGGAATGCGCTCGATCACGGCGTCGAGCAGCTCGGGCACGCCTTGGCCGCTCTTGGCGCTGATGCGCAGGATCTCGCCCGCCGGAATGCCGAGCACGCGCTCGATCTCCTCGGCATACCGATCCGGTTCGGCGGCCGGAAGGTCGATCTTGTTCAGGGCCGCCACGATTTCGAGGTTGTTCTCCATCGCGAGGTAGCAGTTGGCGAGGGTCTGCGCCTCGATCCCCTGCGCGGCATCGACGAGCAGGATCACGCCATCGCAGGCGGCGAGGGACCGAGAGACCTCGTAGCCGAAGTCGACGTGGCCAGGGGTGTCGATCATGTTGATGACGTGGTCCCGCCAATTCAGGCGGACCGATTGGAGCTTGATCGTGATGCCGCGCTCTCGCTCCAGCTCCATGGAGTCGAGGTACTGGGCCCGCATGTCGCGCAGATCGACCGCGCCCGTCAGCTCGAGCAGGCGGTCGGAGAGCGTCGTCTTGCCATGGTCGATGTGTGCGATCACCGCGATGTCGCGTAGGCGGGACAGGTCCATGGGCACGCCGACGGTAGCAACGGCAGGTGGCACATCGGTGAGCCGGGCCACTACCCTGTCCCGGCTGTCCTAGGAGTCGACCCGAGGATCCTCGTGGCCAATATCAAGAGCCAAATCAAGCGAAACCGTCAGAACGAGAAGCGTCACGCCCGCAACAAGGCCGTGCGCTCCGAGCTCAAGACGCGCGTCAAGCGGGCGATCACGGCCGCCGAGCAGGGCGAAGAGACCGCAGCCGACGCCGCGAAGGCGGCGATCAAGCGGCTCGACAAGGCTGCCACCAAGGGCGTCATCCACAAGAACGCCGCCGCCCGGCGCAAGTCCCGCTTGCAGAAGCGCATCAACAAAGCCTCGTCCGAGGTCTAACGCGCCGACCGGCTGAGGTTCGTCAGCCGGGCGATGAGAAGCTCCATCACCAGTTCGTCGGCGACCTCGCGCGGATAGGCCCGTTCCCCCCGTAGATCGCGGTCGGCACGCGCGAGCAGCGCGATGGCCTGGGCGAGCTTGTCGTGGCCGAGGCGCCGGCATTGGTCCAAGGCTTTGCGGGCCGGGAACGTCGACCCGCGTATACCGAGCGCGGCGGCCGCATCCTTCTCGTTGCGGATCGCGATGCCGTCGAGCGCCAGCATGCGCGCGTAGTGACCGTGCAATGACGACATGATCTGCAGGGGGTGCCGCTCGCCCGCGCCGATCATGCGGTGCAGCCGGTCGATCGCCACCGGGATGTCGCCCTTGTCGATCGCGTCGGTGAGCGCCCATGGCGCCAGCGCACCCTCGTCGCCGAGATAAGGAGTGATGTCCTCGGCGGTGAGCTTCGCTCCCGGTCCGAACGTCGAGATCAAGGTCTCGACGACACCGCGCAGCCGTCCGACGTCTTCGCCGAGGTGGGCGGCGAGCTGCTCGCGGGCCGCTGCGTCGAACTTCAATCCCGACTGATCGAGATGCTCCCCCAGCCACACCTTGGGATTGCGGCCGGGTGAGGTGTCGACCACCGCGCCTCCGCCAGCCTTGAGACCGTCGGCCAGTCGCTTGGGGACAGCTCCGCTCTCCCATGTGAGCACCAGGAACACCTCCGGCAGCGGCTCGGCGACGACGGCGCTGAGCGCCGAGAGCTCGTCGGCCTTGGCCGCGTGGATGCCACGGCCGACAACGATGCGACGCGGCGTCAGGAACGGCGGAGTCTGGGCGGCGTCGACGAGCGCCGCGAGTTGGGCGGCCCGATCGTCCTTGCTCTCTCCGGTGATCTCGAGGTCCTCGACCATGAGGGATCGATCGCCATCGCCCACGAGCGCGTCGACGAGTTCGAGCACCGCGTCGCGCATGATCGAGGGTTCGTCACCCTTGACCAGTTGCACGAGCGGAGGGGACGGCGCGGCCGCCATCACGCGGCCCGCAGGATCTCGGACAGCACGTAGGCCACTCGTCGGGCCCCGCGTACGTCGTGGGCTCGCAGGATCCGGCAACCGAGCGCGATGCCCAGCGCGTGCGCGGCGTTGGTCCCATCGAATCGATCGGTGACGTCGGTGCCGAGCAAGTGGCCGAGAAATCGCTTGTTGGACGCCGAGAGGTAGACGGGATAGCCCAGCTCGGCGAGCTGATCAGAGGCGCGCAGCAACACGAGCGAGTCCGACTCGCTCTTGCCCAGGTCGAGGCCGGCGTCGAGCATGATCCGCTCGCGTGGGATCCCTGCGTCTTGCGCCTGCCGAGCGCGGTCGAGCAGGAAGTCTCGTACGGCCGTGACGACGTCGTCGTACTGCGGATCGGGATCCGGCACGCGCGGACGCAGGCGGATGTGCGTGGCAACCACCGATGCACCCGCCTGCGCGCACACCGTGAGGTAGTCGGGATCGGCGAACCCGCTGATGTCGTTGCCGACCACAGCGCCGGCGGCGAAGGCGGCCCGCGCCACTGAGGCGCGCCACGTGTCGACGCACAGCGGCACGTCGAAGCGGGCGTGCACGGCCTCGATGGCCGGGATCACGCGATCGAGCTCCTCCGGTTCGTCGACATCCGGGCCGGGCCCGGCCTTCACCCCGCCGATGTCGAGGACGTCGGCGCCGTCGGCGACCAGGCCCTCGGCCTTGCGCAGGAACTCGTCGAACCCGAAGTAGTTGCCCTGGTCGAAGAACGAGTCGGGGGTGCGGTTGAGGATGCCGACGACGACGGCCTCGGTGGTGATGTCATAGCGGCGATCGCCGATCTCCAGGAGCATCGCGGTCGAACCTACACCGGCGGTCCGCGGGCGCTGCCGGTCGGTTCGGGAGAGATCTCGACGGTCAGCCGGCCTCCGGCGGGGTGAACCTCCACGCGCAACGCGCCGACCACGATCGACGTTCCTTCGAGCGACGACGACGGGGTGAGCACGCGCTCGATCGACGTTCGACGGCGCAACGCGTCGATGGTGGCGTTCAGCGTCGTGCTCGAAGAACGCGCCACGACCACGTCGAGACGCGCCACGCCTGCCCTTCGCAGCGACTCCAGCAAGCGCGCTCCGTCCACGCGTCCGTCGAGGTCGAGCACCGCCGCGTCAGCGCGCCACAACACCGCTCCGGAAGTCAGCTCGGCGCGCAGGGGCGGGGCTGCTCGCAGCGCCACCGCGGGCGCCGAGAAGGCCACAGTCAGCAGAACGGCAGCCGCGCGGCGCACGCCGACGAGCCCGAGATGCCGGCCCACCGCTACCAGCAGCGAGCCCACCGCGAGCGCCATCAGCTCGCGCTGGCGGATCTCGCCGAGTGGCAGGGCCGACGCGCGATGCGCGATCCACGCGATCCACGCGATGAGCAGATGGGTGGGCCAGTGCAACACCACGGCCGCACCGCCGCCGAACAGGCCGGCTGCGACCCCGGCCGCCAGCCCCCACACCATCACCGGACCGGCCGCCGGCGCCGCGAGCAGGTTGGCGGCGACCCCGACCACTGGGATCCCGCCGAAGACGGCGATGAGCACCGGAGCAACTCCTGCTTGGGCACCGAGGGTGACGGCCAAGGCCTCAGCGAGCGCTCGCGGCCCTGGTAGCGCCCGGGCGATCGTCGGGGACAGCAGCACGATGCCGACACACGCGGCGGCCGAGAGCTGGAAGCCCACCATGTCGACCAGGAACGGATCGATGAACACCAGGCCGGTCACCGCCAACGCGAGAAGCCGGATGCTCGATGCCTCGCGGCCGAGTGTCGATGCGGTGACGGCCAGCGCCGCCATCGCCGACGCGCGCAAGACTGAAGGCTCGAACCGCGTGAGGATCGCGAAGAAGCCGATCACCGCGAGCGTGGCGGGGAGCCGGGCGCGAAGGGCGAGCCGTCGGAGGAACGGCCCCGCGAGGGCGAGCATGAATGCCACGTTCTGTCCGGACAATGCTGCACCGGGAGGTGGGTCAGCTCCCGGTGCTGGCGCTAGTTCCCGGTGTATGGCCTCGGCGTCAGGTCGCTTCGGCCTCGCAATACAGCATGAACGTTGGCGTCCGCAGAGCCGTGGGAAGTTCAGACCCTTAGAACAGGACGCACTCGTTTACGTAGCACATCATGCCGGCCACATCCGTCAGTGAGGTCGAGTCCGGGATTTGCAGCGTTTCAAAGTCGTCGTACGTCACCGTCTGGCCGGGGTTTAACTGGTCCGGTGGAGTGATGCTGCCATTCCACATATCGATCGCCGAACCCGGCAGTCCGCAATCTGTTGGCGTTGGCAGCCGAAGGCAGGAGCCGAACTCGTGACCCGGCTTATCTTGTGGCCGCTTGTCAGCTGGGAGAGAACTGACCCGCAACCGTGCGAGGACGTCGTAACGCAGTCCGAACACAACGGGCCGCGCGCCAAGGTTCTGGATGGTGATGTGCATCTTGATGTAGGTGAAGCCAGGGTCGGCAATTACCCCTGACGCCGGATTGACGTTGAACGTGTAGCTGCCAAACACCGCGAATTGCGTTCCGTTAACCGTCACATTCTGTGGGCCGAGGGTCGTCGTCGTCTCTGCGGTCGTGGGCGGAAGCGTCGCAACAGTCGCGCTCGTCGTCGTTGTCGACGTTTGCGCGGTCGGTTTCGACGAGCCACCGCATCCAACCGCCAACATGCACAGCGCTAAAACCAATCCGCTCCGAATTGACATCCCACCATCCTCAGCTCGCCTGGGAGAAGTCATAGCAGCCAGCGCGATCGGGCGCGAGGGGCCATGTCGGTTCGCACAGTGGGACTTGCAGAATGAAGTCCTATTCCGGCGGTTGCCTGGAAGCGAGCTTGACGTCCTTGCCCGAACGTGGCGACATACGTTTTCGCCAAGCTGACCAACATCGTGACTTCGCCGATTCGAACCGGCTACTTGCCGCCCGCCGGCGCACGCTCCGCCCGACGGTCTCCTGCAACTACCCGACGGGCGCAGCCTTCGCGGCCGCGACCGAGGCCACCCGAACCTGACCTCTCGTCGACCTCACGCCGGACAATGCTGCACCGGGAAGTGCGTCGACGGGACTGACCTGAGCGGGCAGATCGGGCGCTGGCTAGCTCACAGAGTAGAGGCGCCAGACCCGGCTATGCGTGTCCCCGACCGGCACTTCGGTGACGATGCCCACGTCGATATCACCGCGCGTTTGGGGGACAGGTCGACGCGTCTTGCCTCGACCGGAATCGTCGATCGGTCGCGTCCGCGAAGGCACCAGTGCCG
>JBEEFX010000057.1:0-10870 GCA_041166365.1 Acidimicrobiaceae bacterium | reverse complement strand
TGGCACGAAAGCGATCTACAAGGGTGTCTTCGTGACCTTCGTGGTGGAGACCCGGCTGTGGCGGATCGGCCGGAGCGTCCGGCGTCGCTTCTGGCCCCAGCCGCCCTACCCACCCCACGTGCGGTCGTGGTGACCGTCGCCACGCCGGAGATCACCGTCGTGATCCCATGCAAGAACGAGGAAGCCTTCCTCGCGGAGCAGTTGGCTGCGCTCGCCACCCAAGTGGACCCGGGCAGCTGGGAGGTCGTGCTCGTCGACAACCGCTCGACCGATCGCAGCGTGGAGATCGCTCGTGGGTTCGAGGAGCGACTGCCAGAGCTGCGGATCGTCGACGCGTCCGAGCAATCGGGTCGCCAGTACGCCTGCAACGTCGGCGCGCGGGCCGCCCGCGGTGCTGCCCTGGTGTTCCTCGACGGCGACGACGTCGTGACGCCGGGGTACATCAACGCGATGGCCGCCGCCCTTCGCGAGCATCGCTTCGTGGCCGCCCGTCTCGAGTACCAATCGTTGAACGCACCATGGTTGCGCCGCGTGCGACGCGACGGGCAAGCGACCGGGCTGCAGGATTGGCACCACCTACCGATCGCGGCCGGCTGCAGCCTTGGCATCGACCGGGCACTGTTCCTGGACTTGGGCGGCTTCGACGACGGCATGCACTACGCCGAAGACGTCGAGTTCTGCTGGCGGGCCCAGCTTGCCGGTGTCGAGCTCCACTTCGCCGGCGACGCGGTGCTCCGGTACCGATACCGGGATCGCGTGAGGGCGCTCTATCGCCAAGCGCGCGGCTACGGACGCGGGGCCGCCGTCGTCTACCGCCTCTACGACTCGCCGGCCGTCACGCCGCGCTCGAAGATGGTCGGAGCCGTAGCGCTCGTCGGTCGTCTGGCGCGACGCGTACCGAAGCTCCGGGACCGCACGACGCGCGCCATCTCGGCGTGGGACCTCGGCTACTTCGTCGGCTGGGTCGAGGGCAGCCTCCGGCCGTGGCATTACTGCCAGCCGCGACCGCGGTCGCACGCGACGCGCTCGTGAACGCCGATCTCGTCGTGTTCGCGCACCTCCCGAAGACCGGCGGTACGACGCTCCAGACGATCATCGCGCCTGTCTACGGGCGCGAGAACTGCATCATCGGTGGCGGGCGCGTCGAGAAGTACGAACGCCAGATCGAAGCACTCGCGGAGGCGACGCCGGCGACGCGCGCGATCGCCGGGCACTTCTTTCCAGGCGTCGACGCGGCCGTGCACCGACGGGGCCGCTACGTGACGCTCTTGCGCGATCCCGTCGATCGGGCCACCTCGCACTACTTCCACACGTTGCGCGAAGCAGCACCGCACGAGCTCATCCACGAGATGCCCATGATCGACTTCCTCGCGCAGCACGACGTCTGGCACAACTACGCGTGCCGGTTCCTCGCCAGCCGCTTCGGCGAACCTCTCTGTCCGAATAAAGACGGCATCCTCGCGCGGGCGCAGGAGACGCTCGAGACCTTCGAGGTCGTGGGGTTGTCCGAGCGCTTCGACGCATCGCTGCTCCTCATGGCGCGCCGGCTCGGATGGATCCGGCCCTGGTACCGCGATCACAACCGCAACCCGAGCCGAGCGCGCGTCGAGGAGCTGCCGCGTGAACTCGTCGGCCTCCTCACGTCGTTGAACAACCTCGACATGGAGTTGTATCGCTGGGCCTCCGCCCGTTTCGAAGCCGAGGTGGGGGCACAGGGGGTCTCGTTTCGGCTGGCGACCGCCGCGTTCCCCGCTGTCAACTCGGTCGCGATCCTCGGGGCCGAGCGGCTCGCGAAGTTGCGACGGCGCTATCCCGGACACTTCCAACGGCGTTCCTAGCATCGTGACAGCGTGAGAATGTTGCCATGAGCGCCCTCATCGAGTTCGGTCCACAGACCACGGGTGACCTCGCTGCCGCGTCGACGCGGGAATGGCTCGTCACCGACGGACTCGGCGGGTACGCGATGGGCACCGTGGGCGGTCTCGCGACGCGGCGCTACCACGGTTTGCTGATGGTCGCGACCGCGCCGCCGATCGGGCGCATGCTGGGCTTGGCCGCTCTCGATCCGGTGCTCACGACCGGGAACACCACGATCCGTCTGGCCACGCACGAGTGGAGCGACGGCACGATCGCCCCGAACGGGCACGTCCACCTCGAGTCGTTCGAGATCCGCGACGGCATCCCGAAGTGGCGCTGGGCGGTGGCCGACGTGGTGCTCGAAGCCGAATTGGCGATGTCCTACGGACACCCGGCGGTCGGCGTCAACTACCGCGTCGTGCGCGCTCCCGACCGCGTCCGGCTGGATGTGGAGGCGCTGTGCACCTGGCGGGATGCCCACGGTGAGCGCACCGCGTCGGGAGAACCTGCGGTCGAGCGCACGGACGACGGATTCGTGTTCGAAGACGCGTACCGCGTGCGCGGGCCGCATTTCGATACCGCAGGGGCCTCGTGGTTCCGAGGGCTGCGTCATCGCGACGAGGCCGAACGAGGCCTGAGCGCGACCGAAGACGTGTGGTTCGCCGGTCGGTTCAGCGCGGAGCTGGCGGCAGGCGGCAGCACGTCCGTCGAAGCGTGGGCCGGCGACAAGTACGCACCGACGCCCGCGGCGCCGTTGATGATCGCCGCTGCCCGGCACCGCGCCGCCGATGTCGTGATGCGGGCGCGGCCGAACGACGACATCGACCGCACACTCGCGCTCGCCGCCGACCAGTTCGTCGTCACGACCGCGAGCGGGCCCACGGTTGTCGCCGGCTACCCGTGGTTCGGCGACTGGTCCCGCGACACGATGACGTCGTACGAAGGGCTGTTCCTCCGCACGAACCGATGGGACCAGGGGCGCACGCTGCTCACCCGGGCCGCCGCCGGGCTCTCCGAGGGGATGCTGGCCAACACGGCCGACGCCGGTGGGCTCGAATACAACACCGTCGACGCGACCATGTGGTTCCTGCACGCCGTCGGCCGCCACGTCGACGTGACCTCCGACATGGATCTCGCCAACGACCTGCGCGGTTCGCTGCACCAGATCATCGACCACCATCAAGCGGGCACTCGTTTCGGCATCCGCGTCGACGGCGACGGGCTCATCACGCAGGGTGAGGAGGGCTGGGCGCTCACCTGGATGGACGCACGTGTCGACGGGACCGCGGTCACCCCTCGCACGGGCAAGCCCGTCGAGGTCAACGCGCTGTGGGTGAACGGACTGCGAGTCGTCCACCACCTCCTGACGGAGTTGAAGGACGACCGGGCCGACGAGGTCCGACTCGCCGCAGACGTCGCGGCGCGTTCCTTCCTGTCGCATTTCGCCAGGGAGGGCCACGGTCTGCTCGACGTCGCCGACCCCGGCGACGCGTCGGTCCGGCCGAACCAGCTGCTCGCCACGTCGCTCCCGTTCGGACCGGTCGACGATCGCGCGGGCGCGCTGGGGATCGTGCGGGCCTGTGGCCCACTCGTCACCGCGCTCGGGATGCGCTCGCTGTCACCGGCGGACTCGCGCTACACGGGCCGGCACCGCGGCGACTCCGGCGCGCGTGACCGCGCGTATCACCAGGGCACGGTCTGGCCCTGGTTGATCGGGCCGTACGCCGACGCGTGCAGGCGAGCGGGCGTGCCCGTCGGCGGCCTGTTCGACGGTCTGTTCGCCCATCTGCGCGAGTGGGGTCTCGGATCGATCTCCGAAACGGCTGACGGGGATGCGCCGTACGCCGCGACGGGCTGCCCGTTCCAGGCGTGGTCGGTCGCCGAGGTCTTGCGGGCGAAGCGCAGCCTCTTCGGATAGGCAAGAGTGAAGGCCACCGGCGACGGAGCCAAAGGAGTCTGGAAAATGCAACTGGGCATGATCGGTCTTGGCCGCATGGGGGCCAACATGGTGCGCCGGCTGATGAAGGGCGGCCACGACTGCGTCGTGTCCGACGTGAGCGCCGAAGCGGTGAAGGACCTCGCCAACGAGGGTTCCACGCCTTCGGACGACCTCCAGGACTTCGTCAGCAAACTGTCCCAACCCCGCCACATCTGGATCATGGTCCCGGCGGCGTTCGTCGACGACACGATCGACAAGCTGGCACCGCTGCTCGACCCGGACGACACGATCATCGACGGCGGCAACAGCTACTACCGAGACGACATCCGTCGCGCGGCCGTGCTCGCGGAGCAGGGCATCCACTACGTCGACGTCGGCACGAGCGGCGGCGTGCTCGGTCTCGAGCGCGGCTACTGCCTCATGATCGGCGGCGACAACGAGGCCGTTCCGCGTCTCGATCCCATCTTCCGCACGCTGTCCCCCGGTGTGGACTCCGCGACGCGCACGCCGGGCCGCAAAGGCGAGCCGACGCAGGCAGAGAACGGCTACCTGCACTGCGGGCCACCAGGTGCTGGCCACTTCGTGAAGATGGTCCACAACGGGATCGAGTACGGGATCATGGCCGCGTACGCCGAAGGGCTCGCCATCCTGAAGGACGCCGACGTCGGCACCCGCGACCACGAGAAGGACGCGGAGACGGCCCCGCTGCAACATCCCGAGTTCTACAAGTACGACATCGACATCCCCGAGGTGGCCGAGGTGTGGCGCCGAGGGTCGGTCGTCGGCTCGTGGCTGCTCGACCTCACCGCGCAGGCGCTCGTCGAATCACCCGAACTCGAGGAGTTCAACGGACGCGTGTCCGACTCCGGTGAGGGCCGCTGGACGGTGCAAGCTGCCGTCGAGATCGGCATTCCCGCCCACGTGCTCACGGCGTCGCTGTTCTCGCGGTTCGCGTCGCAGGGCAACGCCGACTACGCGAACAAGCTCCAGTCCGCCATGCGCAAGCAGTTCGGTGGGCACATCGAGAAGATCGTCGAAGAAGAAGCGATGAAGTAGTGGCCCGCGTCGTCGACTCGACCGAGTGGGAGGCGCTCGGCGCGCATCACGAACAGGTTGGCGAGCTCCATCTCCGTGACCTGTTCGCGGACGATCCACGGCGCGGGACACGGTTCGCGGTGGAGTTCGGCGATCTGTATCTCGATTATTCGAAGAACCGCATCACCTCGGACACGTTGCCGCTGCTGCTCGCGGTCGCGGAAGCGGCCGGGCTTCGGGAGCGCATCGATGCGATGTTCCGGGGCGAGCACATCAACGTCACCGAGGATCGCGCCGTCCTCCATGTGGCGTTGCGCATGCCGCGCGACGCCGAGCTTGAGGTCGACGGGCAGGACGTGATCGCCGACGTGCACGCCGTGCTCGACCGGATGAGCGACTTCTCGACCCGGGTGCGCAACGGCGAGTGGGCGGGCTTCACCGGCAAGCGCATCCGCACGGTCGTGAACATCGGCATCGGAGGCTCCGACCTGGGGCCCGCGATGGCGTACGAGGCGTTGCGGGACTTCACCTCTCGCGACCTGACGTGCCGGTTCGTCTCGAACGTCGACGGCAACGACGTGTGGGAGGCGACGCACGACCTCGACGCGGCCGAGACCCTGTTCATCGTCGCGTCGAAGACGTTCACCACCATCGAGACACTGACAAACGCCAAGTCCGCCCGCTCATGGCTCGTCGAGCAGCTGGGCGACGAAGCGGCCGTGCGCAACCACTTCGTGGCGGTGTCGACCAATGCGGAGAAGGTCGCCGAGTTCGGTATCGACACCGAGAACATGTTCGGCTTCTGGGACTGGGTCGGCGGCCGTTACAGCTACGACTCCGCCATCGGGCTGTCGTTGATGATCGCCATCGGGCCGGAGCAGTTCCGCGAGATGTTGGCCGGGTTCCACGCGATGGACGAGCACTTCCGCACGGCACCGTTCGAACGCAACCTTCCGGTGCTGCTCGGGCTGATCGGCCTGTGGTACCGCGACTTCTTCGGCGCGCAGAGTCACGCCGTGCTGCCGTACAACCACTACATGGCCCGCTTCAGCGCGTACCTCCAGCAGCTCGACATGGAGTCGAACGGAAAGTCGGTCGATCTCGACGGGACCCCCGTCGGCGTCGACACCGGGCCGGTCGTGTGGGGCACGCCCGGTACGAACGGCCAGCACGCGTACTACCAGCTGATCCATCAGGGAACCACGCTGATCCCCGGTGACTTCGTCGGCTTCTTGAAGCCCGCGCACCAGGTCGGTACACATCACGACTTGTTGATGGCCAACTTGTTCGCACAGACCGAAGCGCTGGCGTTCGGCAAGACGCGCGTTGAGGTCGAAGCCGAGGGTGTGCCCGCGCACCAGGTGCCCCACCGCGTCTTCGCCGGCAACCGCCCGACGAACACGTTGCTGGTCAGCGCGCTGACACCGCACACGCTCGGCCAGCTCGTCGCGCTGTACGAGCACAAGGTGTTCACGCAAGGCACGATCTGGCACATCAACTCGTTCGACCAATGGGGCGTCGAGCTGGGCAAGGCGTTGGCCAACCGGATCGTGCCCGAGCTCGAGGCCGCCGATGCGCCCGCGCTCGACCACGACTCGTCGACCAACGAGCTGATCCGCCGCTACCGCGCGTCGCGCTGACGTGCCCGCTCGCCTGTTCGCCGTGCGTCATGGCGAGACCGAGTGGTCCTTGAGCGGCCAGCACACCGGGCGAACCGATGTGCCGCTCACCGAGACCGGCCGGGAGCGGGCCAAGCAGGTGGGTGAGGTGTTGGCCGGCCGAGCGTTCGCGTTGGTGCTGACGAGCCCCTTCTCGCGCGCCCGCGACACGGCCGCGCTCGCCGGGTTCCCGGGCGCCGTCGTCGACGACGACCTGCGCGAATGGGACTACGGCGACTACGAAGGGCTCAAGACGCTCGACATCCGCAAGGAACGGCCCGGTTGGTTCCTGTGGGACGACGGTGTGCCCCACGGGGAGACGATCGACGAGGTCGCGGCCCGCGCGGACCGCGTGATCGCGCGAGTCCGCGCCCTCGATGGTGACGTGCTCGTGTTCGCGCACGGGCACATCCTGCGCGTGCTCACGTCGCGGTGGCTGGAGCAACCGCCCGGGTTCGGCCGACATCTCATCCTCTCGCCCGCCACGCTGTCGATCCTCGCCCACGAGCGCGAGTCTCCGGCCCTCGAAACCTGGAACGCCCCCGTCCTCTGACACCCAGAGATTTTCCGCGGAGGAATTCTCGAGCGGGCACACTGTCCCGCCATGCGCGGGGATGCGGAGCAGGATCGGCTGGATGCCGACCGTGAGGGGACGGCTCGCTGGAAGTGGTGGGGGCCGTACTTGCCGGCGCGGCAGTGGGGCACCGTCCGCGAGGACTACAGCGCGGGCGGCGCGGCCTGGGACTACTTCTCGCACGACCACGCCCGCTCGCGCACCTATCGCTGGGGGGAGGACGGCCTCGGCGGGATCTGCGACCGGTGGCAGCATCTCTGCTTCGGCATCGCGCTGTGGAACGAGAACGACCCGATCCTGAAGGAGCGCCTGTTCGGTCTCACCAACTCCGAGGGCAATCACGGCGAAGACGTCAAGGAGTACTGGTGGGCGCTCGACTCGACGCCGACGCACTCGTGGATGCAATGGCTCTACAAGTATCCGCAGCGCGCTTTCCCGTACGGCGACCTGGTCGCGGAGAACGGCCGCCGGGGCGTGACCGAACCCGAGTACGAGCTGATCGACACGGGAATCTTCGACGACGACCGCTACTTCGACGTCGAGCTCACCTATGCCAAGGCATCGCCTGACGACCTGTGCATCGTGATCGCCGTCACCAACCGGGGGCCCGACCCTGCCCCGCTCCACGTGCTGCCGACCGTGTGGTTCCGCAACACGTGGTCATGGGGACGCGACGACCGCCGTCCGTGGCTCGAGATGGACGCCGACCACGTGAAGGCCGTGCACGGGCTGCTCGGCAACCACTGGCTCGCATCGGAGGGCACGGCCGAGGACGGCTGGCTGTTCTGCGAGAACGAGACCAACTTCGAGCGCCTCTACGGCGCGGCGAACGGCACCGCCTACCCGAAGGACGGCATCAACGACCACGTCGTCGCCGGTGCGGACACGGTGAACCCGGCGAAGTCCGGTACGAAGGCTGCCGCCTGGCACCGTTTCGTCGTCGCGTCCGGCGAGACGAAGACCGTTCGCCTCCGGTTGAGCAACGAGCAGTCCATCGATCCGTTCGGGCCGAGCTTCGACGAGACCTTGGCGGTGCGCAAGGCGGAAGCCGACGAGTTCTACAGCGAGCTCGCGCCTGACGCGTCGGACGAGGCGAAGGCGGTGCAGCGCAAAGCGCTCGCCGGCCTGCTGTGGGCCAAGAAGCACTACCGCTACGACGTACGGCAGTGGCTGCATGGCGACCCGGATTGCCCGGCGCCGCCGCCGGAGCGCGAGCACGGACGCAACCAGCACTGGGGTCACCTGTACAACGCCGACATCATCTCGATGCCGGACGAGTGGGAGTACCCGTGGTACGCCGCGTGGGATCTCGCGTTCCACATGGTCGCGTTCTCGCTCGTCGACTCCGACTTCGCCAAGGACCAGCTGCTGCTGTTCTGTCGTGAGTGGTACATGCACCCCAACGGCCAGTTGCCGGCCTACGAATGGGCCTTCGACGACGTGAACCCGCCAGTGCACGCGTGGGCGGCGTGGCGCGTCTTCAAGATCGACGCCATCCAGCGCGGCAAACGCGATTGGGAGTTTCTCGAGCGCATCTTCCACAAGCTGCTCATGAACTTCAGCTGGTGGGTCAACCGCAAGGACGCCGAGGGCAACAACCTCTTCGAAGGCGGTTTCCTCGGCCTCGACAACATCGGGTTGTTCGACCGGTCACGACCGTTGCCGAGCGGGCACACGCTCGAGCAGTCCGACGCCACGTCGTGGATGGCGATGTACTGCCTCAACATGCTCGCGATGGCCGCCGAGCTGGCCCATCACGATCCGACCTACGAGGACATCTGCACGAAGTTCTTCGAGCACTTCCTCACGATCGCGTCTGCGGCCACGTACCGCGACGGGCAGTCGTTGTGGAACGACGACGACGGATTCTTCTACGACGTGCTCGTCGACGACATGAACAACCGCATCCCGCTCAAGGTGCGGTCGATGGTCGGGCTCATCCCGCTGTTCGCCGTCGAAAGCTTCGACGGACGACTCATGCAGGACCTGCCGGAGTTCCGCAAGCGGGCCGAGTGGTTCATCCGCAAGCGTCCGGAGCAGTGCCGGGCGCTGCACGTTGCCGACTTCGGCGGCCACCGCGAGCGTCACTTCCTGGCCCTCGTCGGCCCGAACAAGCTGCGCCGCATCCTGACCCGCATGCTCGACGAGGACGAGTTCCTCTCACCGTACGGGCTGCGCTCACTGTCGAAGGCGCACGACGAAGAACCCGTCCGCCTCGACTTCCACGGCGAGATGCTCGAGGTGCGCTACCAACCCGGCGACTCCGACACGTTCCTGTTCGGCGGCAACTCGAACTGGCGTGGCCCGATCTGGTTCCCGCTGAACTACCTGATGATCGAGTCGCTCCAGAAGTTCCACCACTACCTCGGTGACGAGTTCAAGGTGGAGTACCCGACCGGCTCGGGCAACGAGTTGAACCTCCGGGAGGTCGCCACCGAGCTGTCGCGCCGACTCATCAACGTGTTCCTCCCCGGCGCCGACGGCCGCCGGCCGGTCAACGGTGGCGTCGAGCGCTTCGATCAGGATCCGAACTGGAAGGACCATCCGACGTTCTTCGAGTTCTTCCACGGCGATTCCGGCAAGGGTCTCGGCGCGTCCCACCAGACGGGGTGGACCGCGCTCGTCGCGAAGTTGATCCGCCAGTCAGGCGTCTAGCAACCAACGTTTGGGCGTTTCGGCGCGCTCAGCGCGGGAGAACGCCCAAACGTTCGCTCTGTTCGTGCTCCCTGCCGGCCGCGCGCACGAGGGCAGATGCGGCGGCCGCGACGCCCACGCCGATCAGCAACCCGACGACGTAGAGGCCAACGGGCGCCTTCGCCGCGACGTCACCGCCGTCGCTCGGCACGCGCAGCGTGGGATCCGCGGCGCGCACCTCGACGACGCGCCAAGCGTCACCGGACCGGTGCAGCACGAGGAGCTGCCTTCGGCTGACGCCATCGTCGTAGCCACGGCCGACCAGCTCGATCGGGACGAGCGCGCTGTCGCCCTCACGGCGAGCCTTCCCGACCTCCAACGTCGTGAACGCGCTCTTGCCCTCGGCCTTCACCCCTTCGAGCAACGGCTCACCGAGCGCCACATCCCCGTGTTCGGTCACACGTTTCACGGCATCGTCGTGGACGCCCTTGCGCGTGGTATCGCCCACCGCGGTGAGCCAGCGCTCGGCGATGCCTTCCGGACGATCGTCGGTACTGCCGAACACGCTGATGAGGCCGCCCAGGATCACGGTGACGATGACCACGAACAGCACGCCGATGAGGAACGGCTTCCGCAACGCGTTCGCCTCGCGCGTCATGCCGAGATCTCCTCGAGCTCGCGACCCTTGGTCTCCGGCATGTACCGCCACACGAGATACAGCGCGGGGATCTGGATGATCATCAGCACGGTGACGGTGTCGCCGATGTTGCCGATGGCCCCGGTCGTGTGATCACCGAGGATGCCGACCAACGCCGGGCCGAAGACATATCCGGCGATGTCGAAGACATTGCGCGTCCACGCCGCAGCTTGACCGCGAATGTGTGTCGGGAACAGCTCCGTGGCGAACGCACCCCTCACTGGCCCCATGCCCAAGCCGAAGAACACCGCCAACATCAGCGCGAAGAACTGCACCGATGACGACGTGGTCTGGAACACCAGGATCGAGAACGTGATGCCTCCGGCGAAGTACACCATCGCTGTCGGTCGGCGCCCGAAGCGTTCCATCGCGCGGCCGCACACGTAGTAGCCGACACACCCGAGCCCGTAGGCACAGATGATGTACACGGCGACCTTGCTTGTCGAGAAGCCCCGCTCGCGCTCGGCGTAGAAGGC
>JBEEFX010000056.1:0-2948 GCA_041166365.1 Acidimicrobiaceae bacterium | reverse complement strand
TGCGACAACATGGGCGGCATGAGCCAGGTGGCGTCACCCTTCAGCCCGTTCGTGGGGCCGATCGAGCCGATCACGGAATCCGACGACGAGATCAAGCGGATGCTCGAAGAGGCGGAGATCCCACCGCTGCTCCCAGCGCTGGCGTACGTGACCGGCGACCTGTCGCTCCTTCGCGAGGACCTGCGTCCGAATGCGCTGATGCTCGCCCTACCGCAGGGCGGCCTCGACGAGGCGCAGCTGGCGGCGGCACGGGAACTCGCGCTGCAGGCGCTCGTCCACTTCCGGGACAACGGTTCGCAACCCGCGCCGCCACCGTCGGACGAGGACGTGCTCAAGATCATGGAGTTCGCCGTCGGCGCCGACGACATGGCGGCGTACCTTCCGTTGCTCGAGGAGGAGCTGGCGATCCTCGGTGAGGATCGGCGCGCACCGCACTGGCGGCTCGATGACAGCGAGTTCCAAGTCGTCATCATCGGGGCCGGGATGTCGGGCCTGCTGGTTGCGCACCGTCTGCAGCAGGCGGGCGTCCCGTTCGTGATCCTCGAGAAAAACGCCGACGTCGGCGGGACGTGGCTCGAGAACACCTATCCCGGGTGCCGCGTCGACAACCCCAATCACAACTACAGCTACTCGTTCGCACAGCGCCACGACTGGCCACTGCACTTCTCCACGCAGGACGTTCTGCTGGACTACCTGCGGCGCTGCGCCGACGCGTTCGGATTGCGTGAACACATCCGATTCAACACCGAGGTGCTGTCGGCGACCTGGTCGGAGAACGACATGTCGTGGACGGTGCACGCTCGCCCGGCCGACGGCACCGAAGAGACGATCGTGGCGAACGCTGTGGTGAGCGCAGTCGGTCAGCTCAACCGACCGTCATACCCGAACATCGCCGGCCGGGACTCCTTCGCCGGCCCGACGTTCCACTCCGCTCGCTGGGACCACGACCTCGACCTGAGCGGTAAGCGCGTCGCCGTCATCGGCACGGGCGCAAGCGCGGTGCAGTTCATTCCCGAGATCGCGCCCGAGGTCGGCGAGCTCCTCGTGTTCCAGCGCACCCCACCGTGGTTCGGGCCGACCGAGGACTACCACGATCCGGTGGCCCCCGGGCAGCAATGGCTGTACGGCCACGTGCCGTCGTACAGCGAATGGAACCGGTTCTGGATCTTCTGGCGGATGGGGGACGGTGCGCTGGCCAACGTGCGCGTCGACGACGAGTACCAACCGAAGGGCCCGGCCGTCAGTCCCATCAACGACTTCGCACGAATGATGCTCACCGAGTACATCAACATGGAGTTCGCCGACCGGCCGGATCTCTTGGCGCACGTGGTTCCCACGTATCCCGTGGGGTCGAAACGGATGCTGCGCGACAACGGTGTGTGGGCCCGCGCCTTGAAGCGCGACAACGTGCAGTTGGTCACCGACAAGATCCGCGAGATCACACCGACTGGCCTCGTCATGGAGGACGGCACCGCGCACGACGTCGACGTGATCATCTACGGCACCGGCTTCCAGGCATCGAAGTTCCTCACACCGATGACGGTGACGGGCCGCGGCGGGGTCGATCTGCACGAGCACTGGAACGGTGACGCACGCGCCTACCTCGGGGTGAACATCCCCGGCTTCCCGAACTTGTTCTGCCTGTACGGGCCCAACACGAACATCGTGGTCAACGGCAGCATCGTCTACTTCTCCGAGTGCGGTGTCCGGTACATCCTCGGCTGCCTGAAGTTGCTGCACGAGGGCCGACATCGAGCGTTGGACATCCGCAAGGACGTGCACGACGAGTTCAACGAGCGCGTCGACGCCGAGAACGGTCAGATGGCGTGGGGCTGGTCCGACGTCAACAGCTGGTACAAGAACGACCTCGGCCGCGTCGCCCAGAACTGGCCGTTCACCCTGCTCGAGTACTGGCAGCGCACCCTCGCTCCGAACCCAGAGGAGTACGAGCTGATCGACTGATCGCACTCTCGACGCACTGAGCATCGTCGGGCGATGCCTAGTGCGTCGATTTCGGCGGCGGGAGCAGTTGCATCTGCAACGTCTCGGCCAGCCACGACTCGAACGCCGCGGGCTTCCAGCCCTGCTCTTCGACGAGTTGGTGATACAGCCCGGGGTCGATCAGGACGAAAACGATGTCGGCCGCGGCCCGCTTGCGCAGGCCCTGCCGTAGGCGTCCACGCTCCTGGAGCATCGCGATCACGTTGCCCGCGCCCACCTTGCGCTCGTCGCGAATCTGGTCCCAGTGCGCGCGCACCTCGGTGTCGGCGCCAGCGGCGCCTCGGAGCACCTCGTAGATGCGCGCGACGCGCTGATCGATGACCCCCACCATGTGCGCGTAGCGGACGAGCATGGTGCCCGCGTCCCGCGCCTCGCGCACGGGCCGAGCCCACGGCCGCTCGGGCAACGGAATCGGCTCGTCGTCTCCCACGATGGCGACGTTGTACGCCGCCCGCAGAACCGCGGCCTTGCCACCAACTGCCGTGAAGACCGTGGCCCGACTCACACCGGCCGCATCAGCGATCGAGTCAATGGACGTCGGGCCATAACCGTCGCGCACGAAGAGGTCGGTCGCCGCAGAGATGACCGCCATTCGGGTCGACGCCGCCTGCTCGCGCCGGAGCGTCGAGCGATAGGCGCGCTTGACAGGCCCCCTTCTATTCATCAGACTCCTAGTCTAGTGAATATGGCAACAGCAACTTCGTACCTCGAGCGTCTTCGAGAAGCCATCAACGCCCATGATCTCGATGCAATGGTCGATTGCTTCGCGGAGGACTACCAGAACGAGACTCCCGCGCATCCGGCGCGCGACTTCACCGGATCCGAACAGGTTCGCCACAACTGGATCCAGATCTTCGGCGGGGTGCCGGACATCACGGCGACGCTCGTCCGCTGCACGACGGACGGCGACACGACGTGGGCCGAGTGGGAGTTCTCCGGAACCCGGC
>JBEEFX010000055.1:0-11211 GCA_041166365.1 Acidimicrobiaceae bacterium | reverse complement strand
GTCTCGACCACCAGGTCGCGCGACTGGGCCGCCGAGAATCGTCCCACCTTCATCGGCGAGGTCGGCGCGGCCATCATGACGGCCATCGGGAAGCACAATCAGGAGCAAGAGGCCCGCCAGACCGTTGCCGACTGACCGGGCCGGCCGCGTCGGCGTCGTCCTCGCGATCCTCGGAGCGATCAGTTACGGCGTCACCGTCGTCGTCGGCCGTGATCTTGCCGCGGCGGGCTTCGGGCCCGTCACGTCCCTGGGGTTTCGATTTGCCGTCGGCGCCGCGCTGCTCGCGGCCGTGGTACGAGCAAGGCGGGTTCCTCTCTTCGTGTCCCAGCGCGTCGTGGTCATCGGGCTGGGGCTCGGCGTGTTGTACGCCGTCGAGTCGACGATGTTCTTCTCGGCGCTCGAGCGCGGGACCGCGGCCGCCGTCTCGCTGGTGTTCTACGTGTATCCCGCGGTGGTCACCGTCATCGAGCTGCTGCGCGGTCGCGAACGGCCGCACCGCGCGACATTTGCGGCCCTCGGCCTCTCGCTGTGCGGAACGGCGATTGTGGTGGTCGGCGGCGGTCGAGTGTCGATCACGTCTGCGGGCGTGGTGTTCGCCTTGGGCGCGGCGGCCACGTTCGCTGCGTACCTGCTCGCCGGGCGCGAGCTCGGGAGGTCGATCGATCCGATGGTCATGGCCTGCTGGGTGTCGATCGGTGCGGCGCTGGCGAATCTCGGGCGCGGCGCGGCGTCCGGGTCGCTCGTGAGTCCCTCCGATCGCATGGCCGAGTTCGCGTTGTACGGCGTGTCGACCGCGCTGGCGTTCACGTTGATGTTCGCGGCGATGAGCCGCATCGGTGCGTCGCGGGTGGCGGTCGTGATGACCCTCGAGGCCGTCGCTTCGGTTGTGCTGGCAGCGGTGTTCCTGGGTGAGTCGGTCAACGTCTCCCAGGCGGTCGGCGGCGCGGCGGTGCTGGCGGCCGCCGTGGTGATCGCTCGGGCCCATCCGGCGCCGGTCCTACTGGCAGCAGCAGGCGCGCCAGCGGACCCCGACGAGCGGTGAGGCCATCGTCGGCGAGGCGCTATCGGTCAGATAGCCTCCCAAATCTCTTGACCGAACCCATCGCATTCGCAGCGCGCCACATCGGACCGTCGAATGCCGACGTCGACAAGATGCTCGCGACGCTCGGCTACGGCTCGCTCGACGACCTCGCCGCGGCCGCCGTTCCCGCCGCGATCAAGGCCACCGAGGGCCTCGAGCTCGCGCCTTCGAGCGAAGCGGAGGTGCTGCGCGCGCTGCGGGCGTTGGCCGATCGCAACCGCGTGATGACGTCGATGATCGGACTCGGCTACCACGACACGATCACGCCGCCGGTGCTGCGCCGGAACGTGCTCGAGAACCCGGCGTGGTACACGGCATACACGCCGTACCAACCGGAGATCTCGCAGGGACGGCTGGAGGCGCTGCTCAACTTCCAGACGATGGTGTCGGATCTCACCGGTCTCGACATCGCCAGCGCTTCACTACTCGACGAGGCCACCGCCGCGGCGGAGGCGATGGCGTTGTGCCGGCGCTCCTCGAAGGTCGGCGACGACGGGGTGTTCGTGATCGACCGCGACTGCCACCCGCAGACGATCGCCGTCGTCGAGACGCGCGCCGTGCCGCTGGGCCTGCCGGTCGTCGTCACCGACGTTGCGGCCGACGGTCTGCCCGACGGCGAGATCTTCGGCGTCTTGCTGCAGTACCCGGCGTCGAGCGGTCGACTCGTTGACTGGAGTGACGTGATCACCGCGGCGCACCAGCGCGGCGCGCTGGCCACTGTTGCGACAGACCTGCTGGCGCTCTGCCTGCTGCGCTCCCCCGGTGCGATGGGCGCGGATGTCGCGGTCGGGTCGGCGCAGCGGTTCGGCGTGCCGATGGGCTTCGGTGGCCCGCACGCGGGCTTCATGTCCGTGCGCGAGGGCTTGCAGCGGTCACTGCCGGGCCGGTTGGTCGGCGTGTCGATCGACGCCGACGGGGATCGGGCCTACCGGCTCGCGCTCCAGACGCGCGAGCAGCACATCCGGCGCGAGAAGGCCACATCGAACATCTGCACCGCACAGGTGCTCCTGGCGGTGATGGCCTCCATGTACGCGGTGTACCACGGACCCGACGGGCTGACCGGGATCGCCGAGCAGGTGCACGCCCGCGCCCGCGAGGTCGCGGGCCTCGGCGACTCCGTCCATGACGACTTCTTCGACACCGTGCAACTGCGGGTGCCCGGAAGCGCTGGTGCGATCGTCGCGGCGGCGGCCGAACGCGGCATCAACCTCCGGGCCGTTGACGCCGACACCGTTGCGATCGCCTGCGACGAGGCCACGACCGCGGAACATCTCGCCGTGCTGCGCGCCGTCCTCGAGGAGGGTGGCGTTGCCCGCGCCGATGCGCACGCTGAGCGCGTTGGATTGGCCGGCCAACTGCGACGCGACGCCCCGTTCCTGACCCATCCCGTGTTCCACGAGCACCACAGCGAGACGGCGATGCTGCGCTACTTGCGCCAGCTCGCCGACAAAGACGTCGCACTCGACCGCTCGATGATCCCGCTGGGCTCGTGCACCATGAAGCTGAACGCCACCGCGGAGATGGAGCCGATCACGTGGCCGGGCTTCGCCAACATCCACCCGTTCGCGCCCCTTGATCAAGCACAGGGCTACCTCGAGCTCATCCACGATCTCGAGCGGTGGCTGTGCGAGATCACGGGCTACGACGCAGTATCGCTGCAGCCCAACGCCGGATCGCAGGGCGAGCTGGCTGGTCTGCTCGCGATTCGGGAGTGGCACCGCAGCCGAGGCGACACCGCACGCAACGTGTGCCTGATCCCGTCGTCGGCCCACGGCACGAACGCCGCGTCGGCGGCCATGGCGAACATGCGCGTGGTCGTGGTGGCGTGCGATGCCGCGGGCAACGTCGATCTCGACGACCTGCGGGCCAAGCTGGCCGAGCATTCGTCTGACGTCGCCGCGCTGATGGTGACCTACCCGTCGACCCACGGCGTGTTCGAGGAGTCGATCCGCGACGTGTGCGCCGCGGTGCACCACGCCGGGGGTCAGGTGTACGTCGACGGCGCCAACCTCAACGCGCTCGTCGGCCTCGCGCAACCGGGGCAGTTCGGCGCAGACGTGAGCCACCTGAATCTGCACAAGACGTTCTGCATCCCGCATGGTGGTGGTGGGCCGGGGATCGGTCCGGTCGCCGTTCGTGCACACCTGGCACCCTTCCTGCCGAATCATCCGCTCGTGCCGGAAGCCGGTCCGGCAACGGGGCCCGGCCCGGTCTCGGCGGCTCCGTGGGGCTCGGCGGGGATCCTGCCGATCCCGTGGGCGTACATCCGGCTGATGGGCAGCGAGGGGCTACGGCGCGCGACCGAGGTCGCGATCCTCAACGCCAACTACATGGCGCGCCGCCTCGGTCCGCACTACCCGGTGCTGTACACCGGTCGAGCAGGGCTCGTGGCCCATGAGTGCATCATCGACCTGCGCCCGATCACGAAGGACACCGGCGTCACGAACGACGACGTCGCGAAGCGCCTGATCGACTACGGCTTCCATGCGCCGACGATGAGCTTTCCCGTGGCCGGCACGTTGATGATCGAGCCGACCGAGTCGGAGGACCTGCGCGAGATCGAGCGATTCTGCGACGCCATGATCGCCATCCGCGCCGAGATCGACGCGCAGCCGGCGTTGTTGCGCAACGCGCCGCACACGGCCGCGATGTTGCTGCGTGAGCCGTGGGAGCAGCCGTACACGCGCGAGGAAGCGGCGTATCCCGTCGCCCAGTTGCGGGAGTCGAAGTACTGGGTGCCGGTCCGGCGCATCGACGGCGGCTACGGGGACCGGAACCTGATGTGTTCCTGTCCTCCGCTCTCGGCCTACGAGTAGTCGAGCTCCTGGCGCCAGAACGGGAGGCGGACGACGGTGCCCGGAAGTGGGTCTCCGCCGCGCGTCTCGATGGCGACGGTCGTGCCCTCGGCGACGTCGGGCGGGAGGAACGCCAACGCGATCCCGTGACCGAGCATCGGTGAGAAGTTGCCGCTGGTGACTTCACCGGCTGGTGCCCCGTCGATCAGGACGGACTGCTCGGCACGGGGTGGTCGCCGTCCCTCGGTCGCGATGCCCCGCAGCCTGCGGGCCACGCCGCGCTCCTTCTCCGCCGCCAGCGGCGCTCGGCCACGGAAGTCGTCCTTGTCCCAGCCCACGACCCAACCCAAGCCCGCTTGCAGCGGCGTGATGCCCGGACCGAGCTCGTGACCGTGCAACGGGAACCCGGCTTCGAGCCGCAGCGTGTCGCGCGCCCCGAGGCCCGCGGGTTCGACCCCGGCGGCGAGCACCGTGTCCCACACGGCGATGGCGTGCTCGGCGGGCACGGCGAGCTCGACGCCGTCCTCACCGGTGTAGCCCGTCCCGGCCACGACGCACTCGACACCATCGATGGACGCTCGCGCGACGTGGAACCGGCCGACAGCGGCCGCATCCGGCGACACCTTCTCGAGCACCGCTCGGGCGGTCGGGCCTTGCACCGCGATGATCGCCCGGGTGGCCGTGACCTCCTCGCCGACTCCGAGGGCCTCGAGGACGCGTGACGTGTTCGACGCGTTGGGCATCACGTCGAAGCGCTCGTCGTCGACCCACCACACGATGATGTCGTCGAGCACCGACGCGTCGGCCTCGTCGAGCAGGTGCGTGTACTGCGCGCGACCCGGCGCGACCTTGCGCAGATCGTTGGTGAGTGCGCTCTGCAGCCGATCGAACGCGTCAGCGCCCTCGATGCGAACGGTACCGAGATGGCTCACGTCGAAGGCAACGGCTGACGTGCGGCAGGCGCGATGTTCGGCGAGCGTGCCGCCCGCATAGGCCAGTGGCATCTCCCAACCCCCGAAGGGAACCAGCTTCGCGTCGAGCGCTCGGTGGGCGGCGTCGAGAGGAGAATGCCGCAGCGGCGGTTCCGTCACCCGTGGGTGGCCGGCAACAGAGTCCCTGCGCCGTTGCCGGTGTCCTCAGCGAGGGGTCGCAACTGACTGATCGATGCGTCGACCTCCGACTGCACCGTGCCGAGCGCAAGGATGTTGAGCACGCCCTGGCCCTTGTGGACGAGGTCGATCAGCTCACCGTCGTCGAGGGCGAGCATGGCGCTGGCCCCGGAGATCACCAGCTTGGCGGCGGTGAGATCGTCGCCCAAGCGAGTTCGCAGCTCGGTGAACACGTCGCGGACCACCTCGAGGCGGATGCCGGCATCGAGCAGCTGCTTGATGATCTTCAGCTCCAGCAGGTTCCGGTACGAGTACATCCGCCGGGTACCGCTCCCCTTCGCATCGGCCATGGCCGGGCGCACCAGATCCGTGCGCGCCCAATAGTCGAGCTGCCGATACGTGATGCCCACGACCTCAGCGGTGCGTGTGCCACTCCAACCTTCTGCTGGAACTTCTTCCACGAGACCTCCCCCCGGAGGATGACATCGCCGGAACTACAGCGGTGCAAGTCGTAGAAGAGTAGGCGCACCCGCGCGGACGGTCAACAGTTGCCGGTCAGGAGGCGAAATCCTCCGGGTTGACCCGGTCGATGAATTCCTTGAACTGCTCGACGACCTCGTCCTGGGCCTCTTCGGTGACCTCGTCGTCCGGCGGGTACGCGGCTTCGTCGAGCACGGATTCGTCGGCGAAGATCGTGGTGCCGGTACGGGCGGCGAGCGCGATGGCATCGGACGGGCGGGCGGAAATCACGTGGGTCTGACCGTTCGAGGTGAGGTGCAGCTCGGCGAAGAAGGTGCTCTCGCGCAACTCGGTGACGACCACGCTCTGGAGCTCCCACCCGAGCTCGTCGAGGACGTTCTTCATGAGGTCGTGGGTCATCGGCCGTGGCGTCTCGACGCCCTCGAGCGCGAAGGCGATCGCCGTGGCTTCGGGGCCGCCGATGAAGATCGGCAGGGTGCGGTGCGAGCCCTCGGTCTCCCGGAGGAGCACGATCGGCGCATTGGTCGGGAGCTCGACCCGCACGCCGATGAGCTCCATCTCAACCATGCGCGGCACGTTACCCGCCGGTGTACGTCCTCAGCGCCTGGCGCAACATCGCGGACCGCAGGCTCTCGCCCAGTTCGGTCAGCTCACCGAGGTTGGCGACCGCTTGGCGGCGCGCGTCGGGGTTGCGCTGCTTCACGAGCGGCAGCACGACCTGCTCGAAGAACGAGGCTTCGCGCTCGGCGCTCACCTTGTACATGCGCAGGTGGCGGGCCTCGACGCCGTACCGCATGAAGCTGGCCGCCAGGCGCGCCACCACCAGGGCCTCCTCGTCGTACAGCGTGTCGCGGCCCATCGGCTTACCCGTGATGAGCCCGTAGCGCTCGAGCTCGCCGAGCACTCGCTCGTGCAGGCCACACGCGCCGGCCAGCTCGTCGCGCGTCAGGCTCACCGCGCTCGGCCCGACGTCGCGCGAGCTCGGGGCGGACATCCGGGGTGGATCCGGGATCGGGGCCGGTGTGGGCGCCGGCGGCGGAACGGGCTCGGGCGACGGGACGGGCGCCGGCGGCTCGACGGGCGTGGGTTCGGGCTCGGGCGTCGGGGTGAGAGCCGGTGCCGGCGCGGCGGACACGGCCGGCGACACCTCACCGCTCAACCGGTCCTTGATCACCCGCAGTGGCAGGAAGTTCTCGCGCTGCTGCACGAGGATCCAGCGCAGGCGCTCGATGTCCGGCTCGTAGAACTTGCGGTACCCGGACGGGGTCCGCTCCGGATCGAGCAGCCCTTGGCTCTCGAGGAACCGGATCTTCGAGATGGTGATGTCCGGGAACTCCTCCTGGAGGAGCGAGAGGACCTCGCCGATCGAGAGGTGGGCGCGCTCGGCCACGGGCACTACGACGGCTCGCTCGGGCCGGCGAAGAAGGCGAGCTTGAACTTCCCGACCTGGAGCTCGTCGCCGTTGTGGATCGGGCTCTCCTCGACGCGCTCGCGATTGAGATAGGTGCCGTTCAGGGACCCCACATCGCGGACGAGGAAACCGGTTTCCACCCGCTGCAGCTCGGCATGGCGCCGGGAGACGGTGATGTCGTCGAGGAAGATGTCGCTGTCGGGATGACGGCCGACGGTCGTGACCGGCTTGGTCAGCGCGAGGCGTGACCCTGCATTCGGACCGCGGGTGACGACGAGCAGCCCCGCGCCCTCGGGGATGTCATCGAGGTCGAAGGTGACCTCGTCCTCGGCGGCCTCCGGTGGCACGTCGATGCTGAACGTGATCGTGGTGCGCTCGCCGGGCTCGTGCTCGAGCGGCGCCCCACAGGACGAGCAGAAGTTCGCGCCCAGCGCATTGCGATGACCGCACTGGTTGCAGAAGACCTCAGCCACTCAACCCTCGATGAGTGCGCGATACGACTCGGCGTCGAGCAACTGGTCGAGTTGCGACGCGTCGTCGGCTTCGATGACGACCAACCATCCTTCACCGTAGGGATCCTCGTTCACGCGTTGCGGCGCGTCCGAGAGCTCCGCGTTGACCTCGACGATCGTGCCCGAGACCGGCGCGTAGATGTCCGACACCGACTTCGTCGACTCGACCTCGCTGAAGCTGTCCCCTTGTGCGACGCGCGCGCCGACATCGGGGATCTGCACGAACACGACGTCGCCCAGCGCGTCTTGTGCGTAGTCGGTGATGCCGATGCGCACTCGACCGTCGTCGAGCCGGGCCCACTCGTGATCCTTGGAGTAGCGCAGGTCGTCGGGCACATTCATGCCCGAGGAGGGTACTCCACCCTCAACCTGCGGTTTACGGTGAAGTCTTCGGATCGGAACCGGAGGTTCCTCACCGAGTCAACGGCGCCGCCTCTCGGCCGGTCGGCCAGCGGAGGATGCGACGCCGTCCGGCGTCGGCCGTTGACTCGATCACGAACCTCCGGTTCGGGATCGAAGATCAGTTCTCGTCGCGCTTGAACTTCTCGCGCATGCGATCGCGCGTGTTCCCGAAGGCGTCGCGGAGGCCGGCGGCTCGCATCGACGACGTCATCTGCTGGAGGCCGGCGCGGCCGAGCTTGCGAGCGTTGTGCTCGAGCCAGAGCACCGACGCGAACATCACCAGGAAGCCCAGGAACGCCGCAAGGAAACCGAAAGCCACGAGCGAGTACACGAGGATGGCGACACCGAGCAGGAAGGTGAAGCTGGCGTACTTGATCTGACGGAACGCATGGCGGTAGAGGCTGGTCGAGCCGACTGCACGCGCGAGAGCTGGGTCGGTCTCGTAGAACTGCTGCTCGATCTGATGGAGGATGCGTTGTTCGTCCTCGGAAAGCGGCACCTCACTACCCCCGTCGTGGTCGACGCGCCGTGTCCGCAGAGTCTCGCACACGATCCCAGGAGCAACAACGCGACCGGAGGCGATTTCCCTACGTCCCGTCGGGTCTCGAGTCGCCGGGCCCCCACTGCTGATCGCCTCGACGCTTCACGCGGATGCCCTCGGGTCCTCGCAGCGTGGCCGGCACGATGGCGTCGTCGCCGAATCGTCGTCGGATGTCGTCCACCGCTTTGCTGGCGTCGTCCCAGCCGGGATGCTCGACCTCCTCGAGGCTCAACTGGCGAGCCCCTTCGTCCGCCAGGTTGCTCACGCTCACGCCGAGCAGTCGCACGCCGGAGGACGGATCGACGTGGTCGAGCAGGTCCTTCGCGGCGCGCGCGATGGCCGGACCGGTGTCGACCGCAGCCGCGAGCGTGACCGAGCGGGTGATCGTGCGGAAGTCGTGGAAGCGCACCTTGATCGTGACGGTACGCCCGGCCAGGTGATGGTTGCGGAGCCGCTGCGCAACAGCATCGGCCATGCGCACCGCTTCGCGTTGCAGGGTGTCGAGCCGGGTGTGATCGCGGGCGAAGGTCTCCTCGTGCCCGACCGACTTCGGTTGGACCTGGGAGACCACCGGACGGTCGTCGACCGCTCGGGACAGTCGGTGGAGGTGTCGACCGTTGGCATCGCCGAGGTACATCGCGGCCTCGTCCTCGGTCAGCGAGGCGAGGTCGGCCACCTTCTCGATGCCTCGGGACCGCAGCTTGTCGAGCGTCTTCGGCCCGACGCCCCACAGCGCCTGTACCGGCAGTGGGTGCAGGAAGGAGAGCTCGTCGCCCAGCTCGACGACCTTCACCCCGAGGCCGGGGACCGGCCCTTGCCGGGAGGCCACGGGCTTGGCGGCCTCGGACGCGAGCTTGGCGAGGAACTTGTTGGGCGCGACCCCCACGCTGCACGTCAGGCCCTCCTGGGCCTGGACCCGCTCGCGAATCGCGGCCGCGATCTGCACGGCCGGTCCGTGAAGGCGCAGCGCGCCGGTGACGTCGAGGAAGGCCTCGTCGAGGCTGATCGGCTCGACCATCGGCGTGAACGACCGGAAGATCGTCATCACCCGCTCGCTCACCTGCCCGTAGTGGTGGTGATCGCCTGGCAGGAAGATGGCGTGCGGGCACATGCGGCGGGCTCGGGTCGACGGCATCGCCGAATGGATGCCGTAGTGCCTCGCCTCGTAGCTCGCGGCGGCGACCACACCGCGCTCGCCGGTCCCACCGACGATCACCGGCTGCCCGCGCAACTCGGGCCGCCGCAACAGCTCGACCGAGACGAAGAACGCGTCCATGTCGACATGGAGGATCTGGCGCGACGGAGTCATGAACGCCCTGCCAGACGCCCCGGCTGCGGCTGGTGCCGCTCTCGGGGCGCGAGCGCACCGACAACGCCGAGCGCGCACACGGGCAGGAGGATGCGACCGAAGTCGACCCATCGTGCCCATGGGTAGGGACCAACGACGATGGCGACGGCCGCGAAGCCGAGCAGCGTGAGCCGAAGTGCACGGTCGCGGAGGTGCGTCCACGCGACCACTCCCGCCAGGACGATGACGACGAAGCAAACGGCATCGAACGGTTGCCAGCGATCGTGGACCGCGGAGATGAACCCTGCGAAGGGCGCTCCGAGGTTGCCGTGGCCGGATGCAGTCGGCCAATCACCAACTCGGACTCTGACGAAGCCGACCCAAAGCACGTAGGGAACGAACGCGAGGAGCCAGCGAACACCGGGGCGCCGCCGCTCGGCGAGCCATTCGGCCGCGAAGATGGCGAGGGGGCAGATCAGCAATGCCTCATGACACAGACCAGCTGCGGCAAACGCTGCAAGTGCGACGGCAGAGTTGCGCCGCTTCCACGCGGCGAAGCCGACGACGGCAAGCGCCGCACCCAACGCATCGTTCAGTCCAGGGAAGGCAACCAAGGCGAGCACGCCGGGCGTACCGAGGACGCACAGCAGCCACGGGCTGCCGCCGTCGTGGTCGAGGGCGTCAGCCAGTGCGACCATCGCCGCCACCAGCGCACCGATGCTCAGCGCGGTCAATGCCATGAGCGCCCAGGGGATTCGGTCGCGGCTGCCGAGCGCGGCCAACCATGTCAACCACGAGAACAGCGGACGAGATGCTCGCTGCCCTACCTCCGGGCCGATGCTGTCAGGATCGGACAGCAACGGATCAGCGGCGACGGCCGCGAAGAACTTCCCATCATGCGCGTTGAGCAGGACTTCAGGCTTGTCCTGGGGCACCGGGTAGATGGGCGAGTTGGCATCCGGCGTCAGATCCGTCACCAATGCGACCTGCGACCCGACACCCACAGACGCGATCGCCGTCGCAACCACGACGAGCAGCACACGACGAAGACGCTGCCGCCTTGCGTCCGAGGTCACGGTGATGGGCTCGCTCATCTCCTCGAACCGTAGGTCGTCAGTGTCGTCGGACCGATGACCTCGCGGCGGGGAGCAACAGGCACGATTTCACGCGCCCGTCGTGTGCGAAGGGGTTCCGGCAGGCTTCGAGGGGCGTCGTCTGGCGGCCCGGCATCACCATGTGGAGTTTCGCTCGTCGATCACGAAACCGTTGCCGTCGCTCACGTGGTGGTAGTGCTGCGCGATCAACGCATCGAGCTCCGGGAACGTGTTGTCGGTGCCGGGACCGCTGACGTACGGCCGCCCCTCGTACACGTCGATGATGAAGCGGGGCTGCACACGGTTGAGGCCGGCGATGAACTCGCGACGTAGCGACTGGATCAACGGGTCGTCGACGTCGTGGAAGAACTGATACTCGTGCACGAAGCGCGTCGCAACAGGAGCGCGCGCGAGCAACATCCCGTGCTCGGCGCCGTTGACCCAGTCCAGGGGCTGCACGGAGTCACCCGGATGCAGATGGGTGCGCAAGAACGCGGC
>JBEEFX010000054.1:0-21756 GCA_041166365.1 Acidimicrobiaceae bacterium | reverse complement strand
AGCCCCGCGAGAAAACCGGCACCGAGTGTCGTCGCCTCGAGCTGCGGCGAGACCCCGACCGGCTTCTGGCTGCAGTCGGCCAACGCCTGCACGAACAGCTGGTTGGCGGCCATGCCTCCGTCGACCCGCAGGCTCGCGAGGTGAGCGTCGCCATCGGCCTCGGCGGCCTCGACGAGATCGGCGCCTCGTTGTGCGACGCCTTCGAGCACGGCGCGGACCACGTGGGCTCGCTCCGTGCCGCGAGTGATCCCCAGCAAGGTGCCGCGGGCGCCGTAATCCCAGTAGGGCGTGCCGAGCCCCAACAGCGCGGGCACGTACACGACACCTTCAGTGGTCTCGCATTGCGCGGCGACCTGCTCGGACGCCGCCGATGTCTCGATGAGACCGAGGTCGTCGCGTAGCCACTCGACGTTGGTTCCGGCCGACAGCATGATCGCTTCGATTCCCCACGTGACGGCTCCGCCGCGCCGCCACGCGACGATCGGGAAGGTGCCGGCCTTGCCGGTGGTGTCGAACGTCGGTCGATCGGGCCCGACGACCATGTCGAGCATTCCGCCCGTGCCGAATGTGATCTTGGCCATGCCGGGGTGCACGCAGCCCTGACCGATGAGCGAGGCCTGCTGATCGCCGGCGATTCCCGCGAGCGGTGGTGATCCATCGAGCGCGGTGGCCTCGCCGACGACGCCGCTCGAGTCGACGACTTCAGGAAGCGACGAGGGCGGAATGTGCAGCAGATCGAGCGTTGCCTCGTTCCACCCGCGGCCGTCGCCGTGCATCAGCCCCGTGACCGCGGCATTCGACAGGTCGGTGACGTGCAACGCGCCGGACGACAGCGTCCACGCGATCCACGTGTCGACCGTGCCGAAGCAGAGGTCGCGCGATCGGTCGGGGTCGGCCATGTCGAGCAGGAACGCGAGCTTCGTCGCGGAGGCGTTCGGCGCCACCCGCAGACCCTGCTCGCGCAGGACGAGACACATGCCTGCCGTTCGGAGGTCCTGCCATCCGACGCCCGGCCCTACCGGCTCGCCGGTCGCGCGATCCCAGACGATGGTCGACGCCCGCTGGTTGGTGATCCCGACGCCGGCGACCGGACCGCCGTCCGCCAGAGCGGCCTGCGCGCACTCGAGGGCAGCCTTCGCCATGGCGGCAGGATCGAACTCGACGAAACCGGGCGCGGGTGACGACGGCAGCAGCTGCTGGTAGTGCGCGTGCTCGACGGTGGCGTCGGGCCGCACGATGGCGGCGCGCAGGCCGCTCGTGCCGACATCGATGACGAGGAGCGATCCGCCGGTCGTCACGACGCCGAGCCGAGCCTTGCGTTCCTGCGCTCGGCGAGCAGGCCGCCGACGACGCCGAGCGACGCCATCAGCAGCGCGTTGAAGACGTAGACCACAGGCGAACGCAGCGTCGAGTCGCCGAGCACACGCACCAGAACGGTCACCGTCTGTGCGAGCGCATAGGCGATGACGGCCGCGAGCGCGCCGTGGATGAACGGTGTGTCAGGACGCTTCGATCCGGCGACGAAGCCGCCGACCAACATCCCCGCCATGATGACGAGGAAGAACACGAACACGCCGTTGTTCGATTCGTCGGTGACGACAACGGCGCCGATGAGACCGGCGGGCAGCGCGAGCACGAGTGCGGCCACCACGCCAGCGCCGACGGCGCGCCAATCGATCCGCGCCATCAGAACCCCGTCTCACCGAACGGGCTCGCGAGCCCGAGCTTGCCGGGATTGAGGATGCCGTTCGGATCGAGTGCGCCCTTGAGCGCGGCGAGGACGTCGAACGCCGGACCGAGCGCTTCGCGAACGAAGCGTGATCGGTTGAGGCCCACGCCGTGGTGATGGCTGAGCGCGCCGCCGTTCGCCAGCACCGCGCCTTGGCCGGCGTCCCAGATCGCCCGGTAGAAGCGGTCCTTGTCGTTGGCTTCGACTTTCCCGGCGAACGTGAAGTACAGGCAGCCGCCGTCGAGGTAGCTGTGGGACTGGTGGGCCGAAGCGGCCAGTGTGCCGGGGACGGCGGCGAGTGCCGCGATCGTCTCGTCGTAGATGCGGGGAAGCGCGGCCCACAGGCCGGAGACCTCCATCGTGTCGACCACGAAACCCTTCGAGATCAGCGCCTCGAGCGCGGACACGTCGTTGCGGTGGGCCATCCAGCGGTCGACGAGCGCGGCGTCCATCGAGTCGGCGCCGAGGGCCTTCGCCTCCTCGGCGACGATTCGCATCGAGGCCTCGACGGTCACGGGATCGCCTTCGTCGCGGGCGAGCACGATGCTCGCGTCGCCAGTCTGGTAACTGCGGTCGGCCTCGGTCGCGTCGTAGAGGCGCAAGACGGCCGGGGACTGGCCGCGGCGCGCCACCCGCCGGAGAAAGTCGAGCGCGGTTGCGAAGTCGTTGAACGCCCAGGCGCTGGTGTCTTCGTGCCGCGGGGCGTCGTGCAGCCTCAGACGGGCACCCGTGATCACGCCGAGCGTGCCCTCCGAACCGACGAAGACCTGGTTGAGGTCTGGGCCCACGGCTTGGCGAGGCACGCCGCCGGTGGTGATCTGCCGCCCATCGGCGAGAACGACGTCGAGGCCGACGACGATGTCCTCGATCTTCCCGTACCGGTTCGAGTACTGGCCCGCGCTGCGGCATGCGAGCCAGCCTCCGACGGTCGACAGGTCGATCGACTGCGGCCAGTGCCCGAGCGTCTTGTCGTGGCCGGCCCGGAGCTCGTCTTCGAGCAGGTTGCCGAACGTGCCGGCATGGACGTCGAGCACGAGTGAGGTGTCGTCGACATCGACGATGCCCGACAGCGCGGTGAGGTCGAGGACGATCCCGCCGTGCACGGGCACCGATGCTCCGCACACACCGCTGCGGCCCGCAGCGGCCGTCACGGGGATGCGCGCCTCGTTCGCGACCTTCAGCACCTGCGCGACCTCGCCGGCATCGCGCGGTCGGACGACGACCGCTGCGAGCGCGGCCACCTGACCTTCGACGGCCCACGTCATCGCCAGCGGCCACCAGTCGCGGCTGGCTTCCGCCAGAGCGGCCGGCTCGGTGGTCACCTCCGCGCACGCGCCGCGCAGGCGGTCCAGCACGTCGTCGTCCACCTCGACCCGCGCGCCACGCAAGCGCGAGGTCGAGTGCGCGGCGCCGCCGGCGAGCTCGATCGGTGGCGTCGGTGTGCCCGGCCCCGGACTGCTGCTCACTGGCCGATCGCCGCCTCGAAAGCCGTTTCCGGAAGGTGGGCCACCGCCCGCTCACGGGTGACGAGCTCCTGATACCGCGCCGCTTGCGCGGCTTGTTCCGTCGCGTCCCATCCGAGCTCGGGTGCGAGCAGGGCGGCGACCCCCACGGCTGCAGCCGCCGTTGCGTCGCGGGCCAGGAGACGGGCGCGCGTGCGCCGCGTGAGCACGTCGTCGACCGAGCGTGCCATTTCGTGGCGGGCGGCGTAGACAGCCTCCGCCTTCAGGTACGACAGTCCCGGGATCAACGGCGCCCGCAACGCCGGCTCGGCGTCCGCGAGCGCGAGCACGGAGCGGGCCTCGTCGCCGTAGCGGTCGAGGAGGTGCAACAGCGTGTCGTCCGCGCCGGCCGACGCTCGAGCCGACTCGTAGCCGTCGGCCCCTCGCAGGTGCAGCTTCTTCGTTCGCGAGCGGCGGCTCGCGTGCTTCGTCGCGGCGCGGCCGAGCACGTCGATCACCTCGTCCACGGTGTCGGCCGCCATCTCCCGATAGGTCGTGAGCTTCCCGCCGGTGATCGAGATGAGGCCGCTCGGAGACCGCGCGACCCGGTGACTGCGCGAGAGATCGGCCGTGCGGCCGGACGTCGCGCTCTTCACGAGTGGGCGCAAGCCCGCCCAGGTTCCCAGGATGTCCGCCTCGGTGAGCGGGGTCGTCACCGAGAAGTTGATGGCCTTGAGGAGGTACTCGATGTCCGCCGGCTCGCACTGCGGGTCGTCGAGGCTGCCTTCGTAGTCGGTGTCGGTGGTGCCGATGTAGGTGAACTCGTGGTCACCGTCCGTGCCGCCCCACGGCACGACGAACACCGAACGCCGGTCCTTGGGGACGGGGATGACGACGGCGATCTTGTTCTGCACCTTCGACCAGGGGACGGTGATGTGGATGCCCTTGGCCGGCCGTATGGAGTCGGGGTGGGTGCCTTCGTCGAGCGCGCGGACGTCGTCCGCCCACACGCCGGTGGCGTTGACCACTGAAGCCGCCTCGACCGCGAACGACCGGCCATCGGCTTCGACCTGCGCCCCGGACACCCGACCTTGTTCGTCCTTGCTGAACCCGGTGACGCGGCAGCCGTTGGCGATCACCGCGTCGAACTCGAGCGCCGCGGTTCGGGCGATCGTGAGCGTGAGGCGGGCATCGTCCGTCTGCGCGTCGTAGTAGAGGTACGAAGCGGCCAGCCGTTCCGCCGGCAGGAGCGGCATGTATTCCACGGACTGCTCGCGATTGAGGCGCTTGTGGATCTTGCCGATGCGGGCGCCGCCGGTGAGGTCGTACATCCACATCGCGCTGCCCATGGCGCGGGCGATCTTCGAATTGATCAGCCCGTCCTTGGAGAAGATCGGGATGAGGAACGGCAGGATCTTGACGAGGTGCGGAGCGTTCTTGCGCAGCCGTTGGCGCTCGGCGAGCGCTTCGTAGACCAGCTTGATGTCGCCGTTCTGCAGGTAGCGCAGGCCGCCGTGCACCAGCTTCGAGGACTTCGACGAGGTTCCCGATGCGAAGTCGTCGCGCTCGATGAGCGCCGTGCGTAGGCCGCGCGAAGCCGCGTCGAGGGCGACGCCGGCGCCGGTGATGCCACCACCGACCACCAGGACATCGAAGCGCTCATCGGCCAGACGCCGAAGGTTGGTGGCTCGATCGAACCCGTCAGCCATGCGGCCGTCACGCTACTGGCGGCAGCCGGCACCGAAGTTTTCGTGATCACCAATCAACAACGGTTGCAGATGAGCAATCGCCGCGGATAGGGTGCCGCCCGATGAAGACCCCGGCCGAGCTCACTGAGTTGTTCCGAGCTCGCGGCCTCAAGGTCACGCCGCAGCGTCAGGCGATCTTCAGCGTGCTGCACGGCGACACCGCGCACCCGACGGCGGAATGGGTCTACGACGCGGTGAGCAAGTCGATGCCGACGATCTCGCTGCGCACCGTGTATCAGACGTTGAACGATCTGGCCGCGATGGGGGAGGTCCACGCCCTCGACCTGGGCACCGGGTCCTCCCGATTCGATCCGAACGTCGATGTACACCACCACCTCGTCTGCGACGAGTGCGGTCGGGTCGTCGACGTGTATGCCGATGCCAGTGTCGTGCGGGTGCCTGGCCCGCAGAAGCATGGGTTCACGATCGACCACACCGAAGTGGTCTTCCGGGGGAGATGCCCCGAGTGCAAGAGCCGAAACGACCAAGGGAAACGAAAGGAAGTCAATGCCTGAGCTCAACGGGTCCAAGACCCACGAGAACCTGAAGGAAGCTTTCGCCGGCGAGAGCCAAGCCAACCGCCGGTACCTGTACTTCGCACAGAAGGCCGACATCGAGGGCTACCCGGATGTCGCCGCGCTGTTCCGTTCGGTCGCCGAGGGCGAGACCGGTCATGCGTTCGGCCACTTCGACTTCCTGGCGGAAGTCGGGGATCCCGTCACGAACGTCGCCGTCGGCGCCACCGAGGACAACCTCAAGTCCGCGGTCGAGGGCGAGACGTACGAGTACACCGAGATGTATCCCGGCTTCGCGAAGACAGCGCGCGACGAAGGGTTCGACGAGGTTGCCGAGTGGCTCGAGACCCTGGCTCGCGCCGAGAAGTCCCACGCCGGCCGATTCACGCAGGGCCTCGAATCGATCAGCTGAGGCGGGGCGGGTGACAACCACCTACGACCCGCTCGACCCGAGGTACGTGGACGAGGGTGATCTCCGTCAGGAGCTCACCCGCGTCTACGACCTCTGTCACGGCTGCCGTTTGTGCTTCAAGTTCTGCGACGCGTTCCCGTCACTGTTCGAGATGATCGACGAGCACGACGATCAGGACGCGGCCCGGCTCACGCACGCCGAGCAGGACGAGGTGGTCGACCTCTGTTTCAACTGCAAGCTCTGCTACCTCAACTGCCCGTACGTGCCCCATCAGCACGAGTGGGCCATCGACTTCCCCCGGTTGATGCTGCGGGCCGAGCAGGTGCAGCACCGCAGTCGCAAGAAGACCGCGGTGAAGGCGATCGCCACCGAGCAGTTCCTCGGCCGCACCGATCTCATGGGCAAGGTGGCGACCAGGACGTCAGGCCTCGCGAACAAGGCGACGGGCACACCCGGATCACTCACCCGCAAGGTGCTCGAGAGGACCGTCGGCATTGCCAGCGAACGGGTGTTGCCGCCCTACGCAAAGCAGCGCTTCTCGACGTGGTTCAAGAACCGGGCGCGGCTCCGCTTTGCGAAGAAGCAGGGGTCGGTTGCGTTGTTCTCGACCTGCCTCGTCGAGTACCAGGATCCGTCGATCGGCCGAGACCTCGTGAAGGTCTACGAGCACAACGGGATCGAATGCGCGTTGCCGGACGGACAAGTGTGCTGTGGCGCGCAGTGGCTGCACGCCGGCGATGTCGACAGCTTCCGCCGGCAGGCCAAGAAGAACGTCAAGGTCCTTGCGGCCGCCGTCCGGTCGGGCAACGACATCGTCGTGCCCCAACCGACGTGCAGCTACGTGCTGAAGCAGGACTACAAGGACTACATCGGCGGCGCCGACGCCGAGCTGGTGGCGTCACACACCTTCGACGCCGCGGAGTACCTCATGAAGGTGCACAAGGCCGACGGGACCCACCTCGACACGGAGTTCCCGGGGCCGGTCCCCGAGAAGGTGACGTATCACGCGCCGTGCCACCTCCGTGCCCAGAACATCGGGCTCAAGAGCCGCGATCTGCTGAAGCTCATGGGGACGAAGGTCACTGTGGTGGCCGAGTGCTCGGGCATCGACGGCACGTGGGGCTACCGGGCCGAGAACTACGAGTCGGCCCGCGGTGTCGCGGAGAAGATGGCGATCGGCATCGAGAAGGCCGGCAGCGACATCGTCGCCGGTGACTGCGCGCTGGCGAACACCAGCATCGTGCAGGAGACCGGCAAGCAACCCGTGCACCCCATCCAACTCATCGCTCGCGCCTACGGGGTCTCCGAATGGTGAAGCTCACCGTTTCCGACATCGCCGATCAGCGCGCCTACGAGCGTGAGCGCGACGAATTCCGCGCTCGGATCATCGACCTCAAGAAGACGCGGCGGATCGGGGTCGGTCCCTTCGTCACGCTGCTCTTCGAGAACCGCGACACGATCCGCTTCCAGATCCAGGAGATGGCACGCGCCGAGAAGATCGTGACCGACGAGGCGATCCAGACCGAGCTCGACATCTACAACCCGATCATCCCCGAACCCGGTGCTCTCGCGGCCACGCTGTTCATCGAACTCACGTCGAAGGACGAGCTCGTCGAGTGGTTGCCCAAGCTCGTCGGCATCGAGCGGTCGGTCGAGCTCCGCATCGGCGAACCGGGGAACGAGGAAGTCGTGCCCGCACGTCCTGACGCCGAGCACGAGCGTCAACTGACTCGCGAAACCATCACCGCATCGGTCCACTATGTGCACCTCGAGCTGACCGACGCGCAGGTCGAGCGGTTCGCGAACGAATCGGTTCGCATCGCGGTCGCGCACGCGAACTACGCATATGCCACGGAACTGGGCGAAGCCAGCAAGCAGTCACTTCTCGAGGACCTGCGCGGCTGACGATCGGGATTGCTCATCTCAGAAGGTTGGTGCACACTGGCCGTGGGCGCCTCGAGTACACACAGCGCAACGACGCAGCAGGTTCGGGGGGACGGACGAACACATGGACGCAGCCGCGAAGCAGCATGAGCGGGAGCACTTGGTGGCGGAGCTCTTCGGTGCCGATCCGGCAACCGAGGTCTTGGCCGGGCGTCTGTTGCGCACGCGCGAAGTCGCGCTCCTCTTCCAGGTGTCGGAGCGCGCCGTCACGGACTGGGCGCGCAAGGGTCGTCTGCCCTCGGTGCGCACCCCCGGCGGGCATCGGCGGTACCCCGCTGATCTGGTCCAGCAGCTGTTGGTGCAGACCGGGCGCAGCTCGCCTGACACCGCCTGACCTGCCGTAACTCTGGACTTTCGGCCGGGGCCGTCTCTACACTCGATCCCTCGTACCGGGGGGTTGGATCCCTTCGGTGTCGTATCCAACCCGTACCTCGATGCACTGAGGGAGTGAGTCCCCCCTGATGAATTTGTCGTGGCGTCACCAGGCCGCCTGCCGTGGTCTCGATCCCGAGATCTTCTATCCCGTGTCCGAAGAAGAAACCGAGGTGGCGAAAACCGTCTGCCTCGGGTGCTCCGTCCGCCAATCGTGCCTGGAGCACGCCCTCGGCTCTCGTGAGCGCGACGGCGTGTGGGGAGGATGTACCGAAAAGGAACGCCGGCGCATCGTGCGCCAGCGCCGCCGGACCGCTTGAGCTTCTCCTGGCCCGGCGTCCTGGGCCCGTTGACGTCCGGCGAGGACCTCACCTCAGACCAGGCGGCAGCGGCGATGACCGAGATCCTCTCGGGCCAGGCCACACCGGCGCAGATCGCCGGCTTCATCATCGGGCTGCGCATGAAGGGCGAGACCATCGAAGAGATGGCCGGTCTCTTGTCGGCCATGCAGGACGCCAGCGAGTACGTCCCCCTCAGCGATCTCGACGGGGTCATCGACACGTGCGGCACCGGTGGTGATCGCAGTCACTCGATCAACGTCTCCACCATCGCGGCCTTCGTCGTCGCGGGGGCGGGCGCGAAGGTGTGCAAGCACGGCAATCGCGCTGCGTCGTCCGCCTGCGGCTCGGCTGACGTGCTCGAAGCGCTCGGAGTGGCCATCGAGCTCGATCCGGCTGCGGTCGCCCGCTGCGTCGAGCAGGCCGGCATCGGCTTCTGCTTCGCGCCCCGCTTCCATCCGGCGATGCGACACGCCGGTCCCACGCGCCGCGAGCTCGGTGTGCCGACGGTCTTCAACTTCCTCGGGCCGCTCGCCAATCCGGCACGCGTCCGTCGCCAGGTGCTCGGTGTCAGCGACGCGCGGATGGCCGAGAAGATGGCCGGCGTGCTGAAAGCCCGCGGCTCCGAGCGCGCCCTCGTCGTGTTCGGACACGACGGTCTCGACGAGCTCACGACGACGACGACATCGACGGTGGTGGAGCTGTGTGAGGACGGCGAGCTGCGAAGGTACGAGCTGGACCCGGCGGCTCACGGCATCTCGCGTGCCGATCCAGCGGCGCTACGCGGCGGCGACGCGGCGGCCAACGTGGCCGCGACACGAGCCGTGCTCGGCGGCGAGCCTGGTCCCCAGCGCGACATCGTGGTGCTCAACGCGGCGGCGGGGTTGATCGCCGCCGGCACCGTGTCGGATCTCGCCGAGGGGCTCTCCGCGGCCGCCGCGGCCATCGACGACGGTCGAGCCTCGAGAGCGCTCGAGCAGCTCGTCGAGCTCTCGAATTCCTGAACCGACGGCCGACGTTTGGGCGTTTTCCCGTGCTGGGCGCGCCGAATCGCCCAAACGTTGGCAGCTGGCCACGTTTGGGCGTTTTCCCGTCCTGGGCGCGCCGAATCGCCCAAACGTTCGCCGTTGGTCAGCTGAGGTGCCAGCTGCGCTCGAGCGCGGTGAGCTCATCGCGGGCGGCATCGAGGGCGTCGATGCGTTCGGTCAGCTCGGCGAGCGCGTCGGGCGAGCCGGCGCCGAGGGCGCGGGGCCGGTTGACCTCGACCGTACTGGCGGCCAGCCGCGCGGTGAGCTGCTCGAGCTGGCCGATCTGAGCGACGAGCTGCTTCCGCGCGGAGCGCTCGCGGCGCCACAGCCGGCTGAGCATCACGAGATGGGTCTCGAGCGCGACAGCATGGTCCTCGATCTCATCGGCCAACGCGGCGATCGTCGCTCCGCCTCTGGCGCCCGCGAGGCGAGCGGTTGTCGCCGCCTTGCGCAGCCGGCGATGCAGGCGGGCGGGCTCGCTCGTGGACACCAACCATGACGTTGGCGCTGCGCTGCGAGTCGAGGGGCGCACTCGGAGCTGCTTGCGGAGCCGCCATCGGGCGTACGTCAGCGCGCCGACGAAGCACACGATCCCGGCGATCCCGAAGACGACCAGCGCCACGAACAGGTCGTGCAGCACGCTCGCAGGCTACCGACTCACGACCGTGGCGGGCAGGGCGGGCAGCCGCGACGCGAGGGTGCCGTCGCAGTGCACGAGCCGCACCTTGCGGGCGTTGCGGTCCAGCCATGCGGCGACGCACGCGAGCTCATCGGCCAGCGCGGCGGGAACCCAGTTGGTCGTGCTGGGTGACGGCGGTTCGCAGGAGATCCCCAATGCCAGCTCGCCCTCCGACCACGCCCGCAGCAGGCGCCCGCCGTCGAGCTCGACGTGGCTGCCGTTGCCGAGGTCGAGCTCGATCGTGCCGCTGCGCCGCAGCTGCTCGGTTCTGCGCTGACGGAACAGGGCGGCGGCGAGGGCGGCGGTTCGGTCGCGCGCGTCGGCCGCCTCTTCGAATCGCTCGGCGCGCGCGAGCGCGTGCATGCGATCGTGCAACGGGTCGAGCAGGAGGCCGGGCTGGTCGGCGAGACCGCGCCGCACGACATCGACCACCGCGCCGTATCGGTCGACGCTGACGCCGCCCGCGCACGGGCACATGGCCGCGCCGAGTTGCGCGGCAGCACACGGCGCCGCGCGGGTGATCCGGCCCTCGCGCACCGGTGCGCGGCAACGGCGCAACGGGGCCACGCTCTCGATGGCGTCGACGATCAATCGCGCCACCCGAGTGGAGGACAGCGGTCCGAGGTACACACATCCGTCCGCGCGTGGCACGCGCACGACCGCGAGTCGGGGGAAGGACTCGTCGGTCGTCAGCTTCACGTAGACGTAACGCCGGCGACCGGTGCCCTGCCGGTTGTAGCGCGGGAGCTGGTTGGCGATCAGGCGTGACTCCAGCACTGCGGCCTCGAGCGTCGAGCGACACACGATGTGGTCGATCGACTGCGTCTCCCGGAGCATCGGCCCGATCTTGCGCCGGTCGTCCGACGAGAAGTACGAGCGCACGCGGCTGCGCAAGTTGCTGGCCTTGCCGACGTACAGCGGCCGGCCGGCTCGATCTCGGAAGAGGTATACGCCGGGCGCGCGCGGCAGCTCGATGGTGAGTCGAAGCTTCGGCGCTTGCGGGTGGCCACCCATCTTGGGCAGCGACACGAGATCGTCGAGGCCGAGGACGCCGTAAGCCGCGGCGCGCTCGAGGAGCACGTGCAACAGGTCCCCCGTGGCCAGCGCGTCGTCGAGCGCTCGATGCGTGGGTCGATGGTCGAGACGGAACCGCGACGCCAAGGTGCCGAGCTTGCAGTCGGGCACGTCCTCGCGGACCAAGCGGCGGGCGAGGGCACAGGTGTCGACGAACGTGTTCGCCAGGCGAGGTTCGCCGCACCGGGACAGGGCCGCGTCGAGGAACGAGACGTCGAATCGGAGGTTGTGTCCGACGAGCACGCTCCCGCCGATGAACTCCATGAGGGTCGGTAGCACCCCTTCGATGCGGGGTGCCGGCACGACCATCGCCTCGGTGATGCCGGTGAGGTAGGTGATCGACGGGGGAATGGCGCAGCCCGGGTTGACGAGCGTCTGAAACGTGCCGAGGCATTCGCCGCCGCGCAGGCGCACCGCGCCGATCTCGGTGATGCCGCAGTCCGCGGCGGATCCACCGGTGGTCTCGAGGTCGACGACGCAGAACGTGACGCGGTGCAGCGGACTCCCCAGGTCGTCGAAGGACCGTTGACCAGCGAGAACCCGCACCCGAACAGTGTGGTCGAACAAGCGTTCGACGAGCAAGCGGGTGGGAAGTCGGCAACTACTGTCGTCGCGTGGTCGGAAAGCTCATCCGCTACCGATGCACGGCTTGCGGCAACCTCACTCGCTTCGACGTCGTCACCAGCCGGCGCAGTCGGGCCTTTCATCACTACACCGTCGGCGGTGACCTGACGGTCGAGGACGAAGAGGTGCTGTCCGAGGTCGTCGAGGAGATCGCCTGCCGCTGGTGTGGGACGGGCGGCAACGTCGAGCGACTCGAAGAGGACGTTGCTTCGTGAGTGCGCCGACGACGCTGTTGAAGCCGGCGCTCGAGGCCGTGATGAAGGTGGCTCGCGAGGGTGAGGCCGCCGAGCCGACGGAGCCGGCGCCGGCGCAGCTGCGGCGTTACCTGCGCTTCGCGCGGTTGCCTGCACCCGCGCTGGACATCGCCCGCCGAGTCGTCGAGGAGGACGACGCGTTTCGCGAGCGGGTGGCGAGCCATCTCACGGAAGACGCCGTCGGCGAAGCCGGCTGGTTGTGGCTCACGCGTCCCGAGGGCTGGGAGGCGCGGCTCGACCAGTTGCGCAAGAACCAGCAGGAGCAGGAGCACGCGGTCCACGAGGAGCGCGTCGAGCGCGAGTCGCAGCGACGGCTCGCCGGCGCGGAAGATCGCGCGCGTCGCGCGGAGGTGGCGCTCGCGGGCCGCACGCAAGAGGTGGCACAGGCGTTCGAGGAGTTGGCGCACGAGCGCGCCCGCCGCGAGCACGCCGAGTCCGAATTCGCTCGCGTCGTGACGACGATCGACGAGCTCACACAGCAGCGCAACGCCGCGGTGCGTCGCTTGAAGGAGGTCGAGGCCGAGCTTGCGCAGCGGTCCGCCGACCTGCGCCACTCCCGGCACGAGCTGCGCATGCGCGAGGCAGAGGTCGTCGAGCCGACGATCGAGTCGCCGGTCGCGTCCCCCGTCATCGGAATCGCGCAACCCGACCCGCGTCTCTCGCAGCTCGTGGCCGACGCGGCGCGTGCCGCCGAGCAGCTGTCCGCTGCGCTCGCGTCCGCGTCCAAGGTGCTCGCGCCGACCATCGCTCCGCCGGCGTCGCCCTCCCCCGCGGGGCCGTCGTCTGCGCCCGCTCCGGTCGTGCGCCCGCCGGCCTCCTCACCGCCGCGCGTCGCGCTGCGGCTGCCTCCTGGCGTCACCGACGACAGCGTCGAGGCGGTCGATCACCTCGTTCGGGCCCCAGGCGCCCTCCTGCTCGTCGACGGTTACAACATCTCGCATGCCGCCTGGTACCAAGACCCGATCGCCCGCCAGCGCACTCGCCTGGTGGATGCGCTCGCCGAGCTGCACGCTCGAACGGGCGTCGAGGTCGAGGTCGTGTTCGACGGCGCCGACGTCGATCGGATCGGCGATCGCCCGCTCCGTCCCGCCGTGCGTGTTCGCTTCTCGGCATCCGGGGTAGAGGCCGACGATGTCCTGCTCGAGCTGGTCGACGCGGCGCCACAGCGCCGTCCCGTGATCGTGGCGTCGAGCGACCACCGTGTCCGAGACGGGGCGCGGCGCCGTGGCGCCAACGTCATCGGCGCCCGGCAACTGCTCGGCGCACTCCGTAGGTGACGCTCTCACCTGAGCTCACCGAGGAGCTCGTCGAGGACCCATTCCAGGTCGACGCCCCGCAGACGGCTGTGGCCGGGCGCCGGCGCCGGCGGCGGCAGTGGGCCGTGGTCCTCGTGCTGGCCGCGTTCCTGCTCAGCCGAGGTTTCGCCGGCTATGTGGCCGACCATCCCGACTTCTACGGTCCGAACCGTCCTGATGGCACCGGTGACGTGCATCGGTACGACGAGTTGACCTGGATGATGCGCCACGACGACGCCAGTCCCTACGGGCAGACGTTGCGGATGGAGTATCCGCCAGGAGCCATTCCGATCATGATGGTGCCGCGCTACGTGCGCGCCGTCTCGTATCGCACCGAGTTCATCATCCTCATGGTGTTGTTCGACGCGGTCGGGCTGTACGGGCTCGTTCGTATCGCCAAGCGCACCGGGTCCTGGTGGGGCGCCGGCGTGTGGTTCCTGCTGGTGCCGGCGCTCGGCCCGGTGGCGTACACGCGCTTCGATCTCGTCGTCGGCGTCGCGCTGATATGGACGATCGAGCGTGCGCTCGCGGGTCGATGGGGACACGTCGGTCTTCTGATCGCCGTCGGCACGGTGGTGAAATTGGTGCCGGGGCTGTTGTTGCCGTTGCTGTTCTTCGTCGCGCCGCGTGATCGGCGGCGACTGCTGGTCGGCTCGTTCCTCGCGGGAGTGACGCTCGCAATCCTTCCGTTCGTCAACGCGCTGCCCGACTTGTACATCAGCGTGATCAGGTATCACACGGAGCGCGGCGTCCAAGCCGAGAGCATCTGGGGCGCGGGCCTGCTCCTGGCGCGGCGGGTGGCCGACTATCCGGTCGCGATCGTCGCGAGTCATCGCGCCTGGGATGCCGTCGCTCCGTCGTCAGGTCTGTTGAAGTCGATCTCGAACGACCTGTCGCTCGTCGTGGTGGCAGGGGCGTTGGCGATGGCGGTACGCACGCGGGTGGGCGACCTCCGCCGAGCGACGTTGCTCGTCTTCGGGGCGATGACGCTGCTCGTGGGGGTCGGTCGGGTGTACTCGCCCCAGTACCTGCTGTGGGTCATCGCCCTCGGAGCCGTGGCGATGGCGCTCGCGCCGCGCTTGGCGGCCCCCGCCGTCGCGGTGCTGGCGGTCACGACCGTGCTCGCCCACATCGAGTTCCCGGTGTGGTTCTGGGACACGTTGTTCTACGACAAGGGCGGCGCCCTCGCCGTGCTGTTGGTCCGCGACGTGCTCACCCTCGTCATCGGCGGCCTCGCCCTGTGGGCGTGGCGTCGAGCGCCGAAGGAGCAGATCGTCCTCACCTGATCGAGCACGGTCATCTGGCTACCGCCCCACCACCCACCCGTTGGGCCAGCGACGTCGTCGTTGTCACACCCCTTGGGGAGGATGGGACCATGGACTCGAGCGAAGCGGTGCTGCGGATCGATTGCGACGACTGTGTGATGGCCGGCACCGACGCCTGCTCGGACTGCATCGTGACCTACCTGTGCAACCGTGATGACGGCGGCGCGGTGGTGATCGACGTGCAGGACGTGCGAGCGCTGCGCCTGCTCCAAAAGGGTGGATTGGCACCTGCACTGCGGCATCGTCGAGCCGAAGGTGAGTGAAATGCTACGGTCCGTCACGTACGGCCCGACGGGCCCGGGTCTGCCCTCTGGGGTCACGCGAAGTGCAACAGCTGCACATGGTGGGGTTCACCACCGACCATCGAGGCTTGATATTCAGCGTCCGACGCGGCGCGAAGTCAGGCGGGTTTGTCGTCCACCTCGACGACTCGGTCATCAGCGCGGTCGAGGAGCTACGCGCCCTCATCGCTGAGGAGGCGGCCGCTCAGGCCGATGCCAAGGGATCGTCGAAACGACCCGAGAGCGCCCTGTCGGTCCGTGAAGTGCAAGCTCGGCTCCGTCGTGGGCGCACCATCGAGCAGGTCGCTCGCGAGGCCGGCGTCGATGCGACTTGGGTCTCGCGGTTCGCCGTGCCGGTCTTGGCCGAGCAGGCAGAGATCATCCGAGCGGTCCGGGCGACGCGCATGACCAAGCAGCGCGTCGGTCTGTCCGGCGCGCCTTTGGGAGATTGCGTGTACCGGAACCTGGCCGAGCGCGGGCTGGCCGATCCCCGCGAGGAGCTCGACAAGGCCTGGCGGGCGCGTCAGCTCACCGAGGGCATGTGGCTCGTGACGATCAAGTACACGCTGCGCGGCCGCGAGAGCGAGGCGGTGTGGGAGTACGACGAGACGGCGGGAGCGCTCCGTGCTCGTGGCCGCTTGGCCACGCAGCTGGGTTTCCGCGAGCCGACGCGTCGGGCGGCGAGTGCGTCGAAGTCGTCGACCGCATCGAGGCCGACTACGCGAGCCAAGAAGGCGTCGAAGGCCAAAGCACCGACGACCGCGCGACGTTCGCCGTCGAGGCAGGCGTCGAAGCGAGTCGCTTCCGCGCGTCGCGCCGCCGCAGCGCGCATGGTGTCCGAAGCCGAGAAGGCAACGCGTCGCAACGCCGCGCTAGCACGCAAAGCGGCGAAGAAACCCGTGGTGTTGCCGCCGCTCGAGCCGGCTGCGCCGCCCCCGGTGCCGCAGCCGTTGCTCATCGATGAACCATCGGACGAGTCGACCGGCTGGGACGACGAGCTCGAGCTCTCGTGGGAGGACGACGCCACTGACGTCGAGACCGAACCGGGGGTCGAGGAGCTCGAAGAGGTCGAGGAGCTCGACGACGCCGACGAGCTCGAGGAGCTCGAAGCTGATGTCGAGGTCGAGGACGAACCAGAGGTCGAGGGTGAGATCGAGGCGGTGGCCGCACCGCCGCGGCCTCCTCGTCGCCGCGAGCCCCTTCGGGCCCGGGCGGCGGATGGTTCCTCGTCGGCGGAGCGCGCTCGGCGCCGGGTCCGCCTCCGCTCCAGTGCCGCGAGCGATCCGGCCGACCAGGACGGCGGCAACGGACCGGTGTTCCGGACCGATCTGGTGCAGCCGGCGGGCGACCTCCCGAGCTTCCCGCGGACCTCAGTCGGGCCGTCGCCGCCCCTGTCCATGCCGTTGCAGCCGATCGAGCGCCCCCCGCGTCGCCGGCGTCTCCGACCGCTTCGCGGGCGGTGACCGACGCGGCCGAGCTGAAGGCGCTCGGGCGCGAGGCCGGACTCGACGCCGTCGGCGTCGCGCCCGCTGAGCCGTTCCTGGACACGCGCCGGCACCTGCATGAACGCCGAGCCGCCGGGCTGCACGGCGGTATGAACTTCACGTACCGCAACCCGGACCGCTCCACCGATCCGCACCGAGCGCTCGCGGGTGCGAAGGCCATCGTCGTGGGAGCGCGCTCGTATCCGGCGCCTTCGCGGCCGCGTCGCGGGGCACGCGTCGCCGCGTACGCGGGCGACGACCACTACGGCGCGCTGCGCGGGGCACTGCACACCATCGCCGACCGCCTCGACGCCGATGGCTGGCGGACGCTCGTGCTCGTCGACGACAACGCCCTCGTCGATCGAGAGGCCGCGTACCGCGCGGGCATCGGTTGGTACGGCAAGAGCACGAACGTGCTGTTGCCGGGGCAGGGCAGCTGGTTCGTGCTCGGGTCGGTCCTCACGACCGCGCCGCTCGATGTCGACGACGGTCCGATCGACGACGGCTGTGGTTCCTGCCGTCGGTGCCTCGACGGTTGTCCGACGGGTGCGATCGTGGCCCCGGGTGTCGTCGACGCGCGTCGCTGTCTCGCGTGGCTGCTCCAAGCCCGTGGTGACTTTCCTGTCGAGTTCCGGGCTGCGCTCGGCGACCGCATCTACGGGTGCGACGAGTGCCAGGAGGTCTGCCCGCCCAACCGTCGCTCCGCGCGAGCGGCGACCGCGACGGGCGAGGGCGTCGACCTGCTCGAGCTCCTTGGTGCCACCGACGACGTCTTGCTGGCCCGTCACGGTCGTTGGTACATCGCCGATCGCGACCCTCGCTATCTGCGCCGCAATGCGCTCGTCGTTTTGGGCAACACGGCAGCGGCCGACGACCGGGCGGCGCTCGACACGATCGATCGGTATCGCGCTGACCCCGATCCGATGCTGCGCTCGCATGCGGCCTGGGCTGCTGACCGCATCGCCTCCCGCGCGTGATCAAGCATCTTCTGGTCACGAACGACTTCCCGCCGAAGCACGGCGGCATCCAGTCGTATCTCTGGGAGCTGTGGCGTCGATTGCCGCCCGACGGCGTCACCGTCATGACCACCACGCATCCGGGCGCGGAGCAATGGGACGCCGCTCAGCCGTTTCGAATCGTGCGGACGCGATCGAAGGTGTTGCTGCCGGCGCCGGGACTCGCGCGGCAGATCGACGATCTCGCCGACGACGTGGGCGCGGCGCTCGTGCTCCTCGATCCGGCGCTACCGCTTGGCCTCGTCGGGCCTCGTCTACGCCATCCGTACGGCCTCGTGCTGCACGGCGCAGAAGTGACGGTGCCCGGCCGTCTCCCCGTCACTCGATTCGCGCTCCGCCGTCTGCTGCGCGGCGCGACGGTCGTGATCTGCGCCGGCGGGTACCCCTTGACCGAGGCAGAGCGTGCGGCCGATCGCTCGCTGCCGGCGACCAACGTCCCACCAGGCGTCGACATCGAACGGTTCCGCCCGCTGACCCACGACGAACGAGTCGCCGCCCGCGAGCAGTTCGGACTGCCTGTCGACGCGCCCGTCATCCTCGGCCTCAGCCGGCTCGTCCCCCGCAAGGGCTTCGACACCCTGCTGCGGGCCTGCGGTGAGATCGCGCAGCGCGGCCGGCGGCTGGTCGTGGCCATCGCGGGCGACGGCCGCGACCGTGCGCGGCTCGAGCGAATCGCGCACGAGGCGGGGGCACCGGCGCGCTTCCTCGGACGGATCGACGACGACGCCATGCCCGCGCTCTACGGCGCGTCCGACGTCTTCGCCATGCTGTGTCGGAACCGTTGGGCGGGGCTCGAGCAGGAGGGCTTCGGCATCGTGTTCCTCGAGGCCGCCGCCGCCGGCGTGCCGCAGGTCGCGGGCGCCAGTGGGGGAGCGGCGGAAGCGGTGGTCGATGGTGCGTCCGGGTTCGTCGTCGATCCGCCGGACGACGTCGCCGCCGCCGCCCGCGCGCTCACGACATTGCTCGACGACGACTCCGCCCGGGCGCGGATGGGAGAGACCGCTCGGGAACGCGCGGTCGCCGAGTTCTCGTACGACGTTCTCGTCACCCGCCTTCAGAGCGCCCTCGACGGCGTGCGAGGATGACACCGTGGTGACGTCGCGCGAGGAAGAGCTCGACGCCGCCACCGAAGGTGAGGCGATCGTGAACGCGTCCTGGGCCGGGACGGCGATGTACGTCGCGCTCGCGATTGCCGGCACGATCTTCCCGGACACGTTCGCGATCCCGACGGCGATCGTCGCGGGTGCGTTGTTCGTGGTCGGGTGTGTGACGTTCTTGTGGGCCTACGCCGTGGCTGTCGCGCGCAGCCGTACGGATCTCATCGGCATCGGTGGCCTCTACTTCCTCGCCGGAACCGCGCCGAAGATCGTGCGGTTTCGCCTGCGCCTCAGTCTCGCCCTGGAGATCGTGGCCGCCATCGTCTCGTCGTCGATCCGGCCGTTCACGCCGATGGCGTTCGGTTTCCTCGTGCCCGTGTTCGGGCTCGGACTGTCCGGCCTGTGGGGGGCTCGGCACGGAACCTTCGAACCACGAGCCGCGCCGGAGCCTGAAACCGAACCGACTTGAGCGATTACGGGCTGGCCAACATCCCGTGGCCATTGATCCTGCTCGGACTCGAGTTTCCGGCGCTCATGGCCCTGCTCGACTGCTGGTTCCGGCCACCCGATCACTTCCTCGGCGGCGCCAGCGATCAACGGGCATGGAAGGGATGGTTGATCGTGGCCGTCCTCACCGTGCCGATCCTCCTCGGCTACGGCATCGTGATCGGCTACTACTACGCCGTCGTGCGCCGCAACTCACCTTCCAACCCGGGCTGACCGGGCAGAATGGCGGACCATGGCTGACCAGGCGTCGCAGCGGACGATCATCGCGGCTTCTCCGCAGCGACTGTTCGATGTCGTCACCGACTTCGACCGGTACACCGACTGGATCCGGGACCTGAAGTCCGTCGAGGTCGTCCAGCGCGACGACCAGGGGCGTGCCGTCGAGGTCCGGTACCGCGCCGCGGCCATGGGCCGCAGCACCAGTTACACGTTGCGCTACGACTACGCCAACGCCCCGCGCGCGCTGCCGTGGAAGCTGGTGAGCGGGGACATCATGCGTCAGCTCGACGGTGCGTACGAGTTCCATCCGGTCGACGGCGACCGTGATCGCACCGATGTCGAGTACTCGCTCACCGTCGAGCTCATCGTTCCGCTGCCCGCGTTCGTCAAGCGCCGAGCAGAGTCGAAGATCATGCACAACGCGCTCCGCGAGCTGAAGGCCCACGTGGAGAATCAGCCCTCCACATGAGCTTGCTCATGGCTGGGCGAGCGAGCGCCAGCGAGCCGAACAGCGATGGGGCCCGGGGGCGCAGCCCCCGAGAAACATGAGGGTCCTGTTGTTCACTGGCAAAGGCGGCGTCGGCAAGACCACGACAGCGGCGGGCACCGCGTTGCGGTGCGCGGATGCCGGGCTCCGCACGCTCGTCATGAGCACCGACCCGGCTCACTCGCTGGGGGACGCGTTCGGCGAGCCTCTCGGCCCGCTGCCGACTCCCGTCGCGGAGGGACTGTGGGGTCAGGAGCTCGACGCGCAGGAGCGCATGGAGGAGTCGTGGGGCGACATCCAGGAATACCTGATGGAGGTGTTCAACTGGGCCGGACTCGACGCGATCGAGGCCGAGGAGCTCGCGGTGTTCCCGGGACTCGACGAGGTCTTCAGCCTGAGCGACATCAAGACACATGCGAGCTCGGGCGATTGGGACGTGCTCGTCGTCGATTGCGCGCCCACGGCGGAGACCATCCGCTTCCTGTCGCTGCCCGACATCCTCGCCTGGTACATGGAGCGGCTGTTTCCGGTCAGCCGGCGCGTCAACAAGGCGATCTCGCCCGTCTTGAAGCGCGTCACGTCGCTGCCCGTCGCGGGCGACAGCGTGTTCGCCGCCGGCCGGCGCTTCTACGAACGGCTCGACGGCGTCCGCGAGATCCTCACCGATCCCGCGGTCACGAGCGTGCGACTCGTCGTCAACCCCGAGCGCATGGTGATCGCCGAGGCGCGCCGCACGTACACCTACCTCTCGCTGTTCGGCTACCGCGTCGACGCGGTCGTCGCGAACCGCATGCTCCCCGAGGAGATCACCGACCCATGGTTCAAGAAGTGGCGCGAGCTCCACGCCGAGCATTTCGCCACCATCGAAGCGAGCTTCGCGCCCCTTCCCATCCTGCGGGCCGAGCTGGCGGCCGACGAGCTCGTCGGCAGTGAGCGGCTGCGGGACTTCGCCGCTGAGTTGTACGGCGACCTCGACGCCGCCGCCGTCCTGCACGAGGGCGAGACCCTCAAGGTCACCCGGCGCGCGGGCGCCTACCACCTGACCCTGCAGCTGCCTTTCGCCGACCATGACGACCTCGATGTGGGCCGCAAGGACGACGAGCTCCTCGTCCGGGTGGGCCCCTATCGACGGGCTCTGCTGCTCCCGGATTCCCTGCGCAGGCGCTCCATCACCGACGCCACGCTCCGACAGGGCAAACTGAGGGTCGTATTCGCCGGGGATCAGCCGAAAAAGCAAAGGAGGTGACGAGGTGACCGACGATCACGCCAAGTCCACAGATCCCGCCCGCGACGGCCTCGAGCACCTCCAAGCGGCCGCGCACGAGATGATCGAGGCAGCCCGGTCGATGCTCGACGCCGTCGAGGAGATCCTCGAGGACCCTCGGGCGGCAACCGCGATGGCGACCGCCTTCGGCACGATGAGCCGGGTGGTCGAAGGCGCGGTGGCCTCGGTCAGCGGGCTGGTCGCCGGTGGAGCCTCCGAGCCGGACGACGAGCCCCGCATCCAACGGATCAAGGTCAGCTGAACGTGCGCATCCTCCAACTCGACCTCGGCGGACATCGCATCGAGTTCCATCCGTACGTCACCGTGTTGCGCGGCCTCGACGACGACCTCCGCGCCAAGCTCATCGACGCACTGGCGGCGGTCTCGGCCGGCCGGCCGTCAGTCGACGGACTCGTTGAGGCGCACGGCGTCGTCCTCGACCTCACCGACGCGACCCTCGAGCTGCTCGACCTGCCAGGCGCAGGCGAGACGGGCTTCGACATCATCGTGCGCCGCGAGCAGCTTCCCGGCGCGACGTCGGCCGGCGGCGGTGGTCGTGGTCAGATCGAGCGCGCCCGAGCGGAGGCGGCCGACCGCCTCGCGCGCGCCGAGGCCGACGCGG
>JBEEFX010000053.1:0-12876 GCA_041166365.1 Acidimicrobiaceae bacterium | reverse complement strand
TGGGAGTCGACCGACCTCGACGAGACGGCGGCAAAAGGTCGGGCTGCTTGGGAATTCGCCAAGGAGAAGCTGGCGGCGGGTGAGCACGATCTGTTGATCCTCGACGAGATGACCTACGCCGTCACGTTCGGGTGGATCGACGTGCACGATGTCGTCACGGCCATTCGGGACCGGGCGCCGGGCGTCAACGTCGTCGTCACCGGACGCGACGCGCCCGAAGCGCTCATCGCCATCGCCGACACGGTGACCGAGATGCGCAAGGTCAAGCATGCCTTCGACCGCGGGATCAACGCCATCAAGGGCATCGAATACTGACGACCGAGTAGGGTCACGCCCGTACCGCTGGTTCAGCGAAGTCCGGTGTGAGCCCGGCGCTGTCCCGCAGCTGTGAAGCCTCCTCGGAGGATGAGCCAGATCGCCTGGCCAGTGGTGCACGACAACAGTCCTCGAGGAAAAGGGCCGTTCGTGCGTCAGGGCTTTTCCCCTGCCGTCGAGATCCCCGGACTCGAACAAAGGAGGAGAACCCTTGCGTAAACGACTACTCGCCCTCTGCCTCGCGGTCGCGCTCGCGGCCGCCTGCGGAAGCGACTCCAAACCGGCGGCGACGAGCGCGTCATCCGCGGCCGATTCCAGACCCACCAAGATCGTGTCGCTGTCCGCCACGGCAACCGAGATGCTCTTCGCGATCGGCGCCGGCTCGCAGGTCGTCGCGGTGGACGATCAATCGAACTTCCCGCCGGAGGCGCCGAAGACCGCCCTGTCGGGCTACACCCCGAACGTCGAAGCAATCGCCGGATACCAACCCGACCTCGTCGTGGTGGCGAACGACACCGCCGGACTCGTCGCCGGGCTGCAGAACCTCGAGATCGAAGTACTGATACTCGGGCCGGCCAAGCAGCTGGCCGATTCGTACGACCAGCTCGAGACCCTCGGCGCCAAGACAGGCCACCGGGACGAGGCGAACAAGGTGGTCGCCAAGATGAAATCCGACGTCGACGCGCTCGTGAAACAGGTGCCGCAGCAGAAGGCCGGTCAGACCTACTACTACGAGCTCGACAACACGTTCTTCACCGCGACGTCCAACACGTTCATCGGAGCGGTGCTCAACGTCACGGGCCTGAAGAACATCGCCGATGCCGTCGATGACGGGAGCGGGTTCCCGCAGCTGTCGGTGGAGAAGATCGTCTCCGCCAGCCCCGACTTCATCTTCTTGGCCGACACGAAATGCTGTCAGCAGTCCAAGGACACCGTCAGTCAACGCGCCGGGTGGTCAACGGTGTCGGCGGTACAGAAGGGTCAGATCGTCGAGCTAGACGACGACGTCGCGTCGCGGTGGGGCCCGCGCATCGTCGACCTCCTGCGCCAGGTGGTGGAGGCCGTGAAGAAGTGACGGTTGACCGCGCCCGGGGAACGACGCTGCGACCCAGCGTCCTCCTGGGCGCGGTCGTCACGGTCCTCGTGGTGTCGATGTTGGGACTGACGATCGGACCGACATCCATCAGCCCACTCGACGCGCTGCAGGAGGTCGGTAGCCATCTGCCGCTGCTGCACATCCGCTCGCCGCTGCCGCCCGCGCAGGCCGCGATCGTCTGGGACCTTCGCTTCCCACGCGTCGTGCTCGCGTTGTTGGTCGGCGGACTGCTCGCACTCTGTGGAGGGTCGTATCAAGGGGTGTTTCGCAATCCGCTGGCCGATCCGTATCTGCTCGGCGTCGCCGCCGGGGCAGGCTTCGGAGCGACGCTGGCGATCGTGGCCGGGTTGCACAGCGGCGGCGGCGGTTCGTCCGATCTCATTCCGCTGGCCGCCTTCGCGGGCGCACTCACCGCGGTGGCGATCACCTATGCGGTCGGAGCGACGGGGGACAGCCGGCGTTCGTCGGCGTCACTCCTGCTCGCCGGAGTCGCCATCACGAGCCTGCTCACGGCGATGCAGACATTCGTGCAGCAGCGGGAGACCGACACGATCCGCGAGGTGTACTCGTGGATCCTCGGCCGGCTCACCACGGCCGGCTGGCACGACGTCGTGCTGGTGTTGCCGTACGCCGTCGTGAGCTCGACGGTGTTGCTGGCACACCGCCGCACGCTGGACGTGCTGAGCGTCGGCGACGACGAGGCCGCGACTCTTGGCCTGCACACCAACCGGGTACGAGCGATCGTCGTCGTTGCGGCATCGTTGGGCACCGCGGCCGCCGTCTCGGTCAGCGGCCTCATCGGGTTCGTGGGCATCATCGTTCCCCACACGATTCGGTTGCTGGGTGGGGCGAGCTACCGCGTGATCCTGCCGCTGTCGTTGCTGCTGGGCGGCGCGTTCCTCGTCGGAGCGGACATCGTGGCGCGCACCGCGCTCGCTCCCGCCGAAGTTCCGATCGGCGTGATCACGGCGTTCTTCGGTGCCCCGTTCTTCGTACTCGTGCTGCGGACTCGTCGCGTGGTGGCCACATGACCGGGCGCGTCTGCTGCGAGGGTGTGACCATCCGGTTGGGCGGACAGCGGATCGTCGCCGAGGTTGCCGTCGACGTCCCAGCCGGAGGGTGGGTGTCGATCGTCGGGCCGAACGGCGCCGGCAAGACCACGCTGCTGCGAGCCGTGGCCGGCTTGATCCCGTACGAGGGCACGATCGAAGTCGCCGGGTCGTCGATGGCGTCCTTGTCGTCGCGCGCACGCGCTCGCACGGTGGCGGTCGTCCCGCAAGATCCGATCGTGCCCCTCGGGCTCAAGGTGCTCGACTACGTGCTCCTCGGGCGTACGAGCCACATCAGCCGATTCGGGATCGAAGGTGTCCGGGATCTCGCGGTAGCGAGGGACGTGTTGCAGCAACTCGAGCTGAGCCCACTCGCGCAGCGGCGCATCGAGACGCTCTCCGGCGGCGAGCGCCAGCGCACCGTTCTCGCCCGAGCGCTGGCGCAAGAAGCTCCCGTCCTGCTCCTCGACGAGCCCACCACCGCACTGGACATCGGGCATCAGCAAGAGGTGCTCGATCTCGTCGATGAGCTCCGCCGCGATCGAGGCTTGACCGTTCTGTCGACGATGCACGACCTCACGCTGGCCGCGCAGTACGCCGAGTCGCTCGTGCTGCTCGATCGGGGCGCGGTGGTGACATCAGGTACGCCGGATGTCGTGCTCACCGAGGACAACCTCAGCCGCTACTACGGCGCGCGTGTCCGGGTCGTGCGCGACGGCGGCACGATCGTGATCGTGCCGCTGCGTTCCTCAATCCAGACGGATCAGCTCGACCGAGACGGTGTAGTGCTCGATGACGTCCATACGGATGTCGACGCCGAGGCCCGGACCGGTCGGCACCTCTAGTCGCCCGTCCGCGTCGAGCACGAACGGCGGTGTCACGTCGTGCGTCCAGTAGCGGTCGGATGCAGAGAGGTCCGCGGGGAGCGTGAACCCCGGTAACGACGCCAGCGCGAGCGCGGCGGCGCGCCCGATCCCCGTCTCCAGCGTGCCGCCGACCTTCGCTCCCGCGCCGGCGGCCGCGCACAGCTCTTGCGCCTCCTTGGCGATCGCCAGACCTCCGAGCCGCGATGGCTTGATGCACGCGATGTCCACCGCGCCCAACGCCAACGCGGCGTCGAGCGCGCCGAGAGACGTGATGGACTCGTCGAGGCAGACCGGCGTCTGGAGCCGCTCCGCGAGGGCGGCGTGTCCCGTGAGGTCGTCGACGCCCAACGGTTGCTCGATGAGCACCAGCTGCAAGTCGTCGAGGTCGTCGAGCAACTCGGGGCAGTCGGCGAACGACCCGTTGGCGTCGAGCTGCATGCCGATCAGGGAGATCGGCAGCGGCGGCGGGAGATGATCCGGAGCGACCTTGAGCTTGACCGAGCGGTAACCCGCCTCGACGAATTCGGCGACGTCGTCCTCGAACCCGGCGGTGGCGGTGGCGTCGATCTTGTCGCGCGTGCCGCCCAGGTGCTGGGCCAGCGAGATTCCTTGCGCGCGCAGGCCGGCGTCGAGCTCGGCCATCTCGAGCGCCGCCTTCGCCATGGGGTGGCCCGCGACGGGGGAGCCGACGGCCAGCATCGGCAGCACGGCGCTGGCGGACTCCACGCTCTCGTACCAGTAGGTCGGGACCTCCTCCGCGGCGCACTCGCCCCAGCCCTCGCCCTCGTCGCTGACGACGCGCACGAGGAGCACCGATCGGTCGATCACCATCCCGTGCGCCGTGGCGAACGGCCGCATCAGTGGCATCCGCACGACGCGCAGTTCGACGGCTTCGATGCGCACAGCGCGCTAGGTGCCCGCGAGTTGCGCGACGACAGGGGCCATGGCCTCCATGCCGTCCTTCTGCATCACGAAGTAGGAGATACCCCAGCGGTCGCGTGCGGCGCGCAACTTGTCGCAGATCTCGTCGACGCTCCCGAACCAGGCGTACGGCAACTCCAGCGCTTCGTCGGGCGTGACCCCGAACGCGCCCGCAAGATTCTCGGCGAGGGTACGGGCGTCGTCGGTGATCATGCCGAAGAACACGAGGATGTTGAGCTCGAGCTCGTCGAACCGGTCGCCGGCGGCCTCGCGGATCCACATGACCTTCTCGTCCACGCGAGATGCGATCGCATCCTTGCCGGCGTCGGGCGTGATCTCGCCGGCGGTGAGTTGCGGGTTGATGCCGACGATGTCCGCGTTCTGCGCGGCGATCCGCAGCATCTTCGGGCCGCCCCCGCCGATGAGGATCGGAGGGTGCGGTTGCTGGAGTGGCTTGGGCAAGCCGTCGAGCCCGTCGATGGTGTAGTGCTCACCCGTGAAGCTGAACGCCCCCGGTGCCCAGAGTCCGCGGAACACCTCGAGCGCCTCCACCATCTTGGCGATGCGGACCCCGTCGCGTTCCTTGGGAATGCCCGACTGCTCGTAGTCGGTGGTCATCCAGCCCGCGCCGAGCCCGAACTCGACTCGACCGCCCGACAGCACGTCGATCGTCGCCATCTCCTTCGCCAGCACGACCGGATGCTTGTAGTCGTTGTCGAAGACGAGCGCGCCGACCTTGAGATCGGTTGTGGCGTCGGCCGCGGCCATCATCGCGGGGACGGGCGCGAGCTGATCGCCGAAATGGTCCGGCAGGAACAGCGAGCTGTACCCGAGGTCCTCGGCCTTGCGAGCCAGCGCGGACCACTCAGGTCCACTTCCCACGTTCGATGCTTGGACGCCGAATCGGAACTTCCGGGGATGTGCCATCGGCGCAGAAAGTACTTCCGGCCCGCGTGTCCGGCCCCATCGGCGCGCCACTAACGTCGGGGCCCGCGTGCGCTACTTCTACCGGTTCTTTGCGATCTGCACGGTTGGTGCACTCGGCGCGGCGACGTTTGCCTTCGCAATGGTCCCGCAGGTGGCCGCGCTCTTCACCGCCAGCCGCAGCGAGGCCGAGCCGATCAACCTGGACCCGCTGCCGCAGCGCTCGTTGCTCTACGACTCGAACGGCAACCTCGTCGGCCCGCTGCCCGCAGTGGAGAATCGGTCGCCCGTGACGCTCGCCGAGATCCCGGCCGTCATGAAGCGAGCGATCCTCTCCGTCGAGGACGAGAACTTCTACAGCCACACCGGAGTGAATCTGCGGGCCACGATGCGTGCCCTGTTCACCAACGTGCAGTCCGGCGCGGTGGAGCAGGGCGGTTCGACCATCACGATGCAGCTCGTGAAGAACGCTTTGCCCGACCCGACGAAGCAGGGGCTCTCGCGCAAGAGCCGGGAAGCAATTCTCGCATGGCGCATCGAGCAGACGATGTCGAAGGACGAGATCTTCGAGCGCTACCTCAACACCGTGTACTTCGGCAACGGCGCCTACGGCGTGCAGGCCGCGGCCGAGACCTACTTCGGCAAGGACGTGGGCGCGGTCACGTGGCCGGAAGCCGCGCTGCTCGCCGCGATGATCCGCGACCCGCGCGACTACGACCCCTTCATCAACGCGCCGCTCGCTATCGAACGCCGGCACATCGCCTTGCAACGCCTGGTCGAGACGAGCGACCTGTCGCAGGCGGAGGCCGACCTGTACGCGTTCACGCCCTTGCCGACGTCCCCGTCGCAGGTCGCCGTGCCTCCGAAGGACTACTTCATCGAGCAGGTGAAGCAGGCGCTGCTCGACGATCCGTCGTTCAATCTCGGCGACGACTACACCGCGCGCTACAACGCCGTCTTCAAGGGTGGCCTCCGCATCCACACCACGCTCGATCCCGCACTGCAGCTGAAGGCCATCGACGCCCGTAACAGCACGTTGCCCAACCAAGACCCGAATGGGCTGTTCCTCATCGCGGGGGCGAAGCAGAACACCGCGGTTGCCTGTGCGGAGCTCAACGACGGCGCCGGCCATTGCCTCGGGACGATCGCGCTGGTGAGCGTCGAACCGGCAACGGGTGCGGTCCGAACACTCGTCGGCGGGCCGGGTTTCGAGCGATCGAAGTACAACCTCGCGACGCATCCCCCCGGCCGGCAGCCGGGCTCGTCGATGAAGGCGTTCGTTCTGGCGGCCGCGCTCGAGCAGGGCATCTCGATCAACGACACCATCGACGGTGGGCAGTGCTCGATCAAGAACCCCGGCGGTATTCCCGATCCGTACGTGCAGAAGGGCGAGGGCGGCGTGGCGACGCTCGTGCGTCAGACGGCAGGCTCGGTGAACTGCGCCTTCCTGCGGCTCGGTCAGATCGTGGGGATCGACAAGGTCATCGAGCAGGCGCGGAAGATGGGGGTCACGTCGCCGCTCGACAACGTCGTGTCGGTTCCGCTGGGCGTCAACGTGATCACCCCCCTCGAGATGGCCGGCGCGTATGCCGCCATCGCCAACGACGGCGTGTTCAACCCGCCCTACTTCGTCGACAAGATCACCGACGCCGCCGGGAAGGTGATCTATCAGCACGAGTCCAGCGCTCGACGGGTGATGTCGTCGCAGTCCGCCCGCCAGGAGATCGTCGCGCTGCAGGCGGTGGTCACGGGCGGTACCGGCACGAGGGCGCAGCTGTCTGGACGACCGGTCGCGGGCAAGACGGGCACGACCGACGGACACGGCGACGCATGGTTCATCGGCTTCACCCCGCAGCTGGCGACCGCGGTCTGGATGGGGAACTCCGAGTCCGTGGTGCCGATGAACTCGGTGGGAGGCATCAATGTGTTCGGTGGCACGTTCCCGGCACTGGTGTGGCACAACTTCATGATCCAGGCGATGGACGGGTTACCCGTGGTGCCGTTCACCGCGCCCGGGTCGATTCCTGCTGGAAAGTTCCTCGAGCTCCCGAAGGACAAGGAGATCAAGCAGGCGGCGACGACATCATCGGCTCCCGAAACGCCTGCCACGTCGGGGGCGCCTCCCGCAACGTTCGATCCATTCCCGCCGACGACGAAGAAGGGCAAGGACAACGGTCCATGACGGCGCTCGAAGACCTCTTGACGGTGCAGGCTCTCGACACGACGACCGATCAATTGCTGCACCGACGGTCGCACCTGCCTGAGCGCGCGGAGTTGGCGACGGCTCAGACGCAGTTGCGCACGCTCGAGCGGCAGATGGGACAGCTGCAGGAGCAACGCGACGAGCTGACGCGGAACGAGAAGCGTCTCGAGGACGAGATCGCGATGGTGCGCGACAAGTCGACCCAGACCGACAAGAAGCTGTACTCCGGCACGGTCAACGTCCCCCGCGAGCTCACCGCGCTGCAAGAGGAGATGGAGGCACTGGCTCGCCGGCAACGTCAACTCGAGGACCAGGAGCTCGACCTCATGGAGCTGGCCGAGCCGCTCGACGCCCAGCTGGTCACGCTCGGCACCCAGCGGGCCCAGCTCGACGAGCAGGCCATCGGCCTCACGGCTCGCATCGCCGAAGAGGAAGTGGTGATCGATGGTGAACTCGCGGACGCGGTGGCGAAGCGCGCCCAAGCCGTGGTCGGCGTTCCCGCGGAGTTGCTGACCGAGTACGAGAGCCTGCGCCACGCGCTCGGCGGGATCGGCGTGGCGCGGCTGTCGGGCAACCGCTGCGAGGGCTGCCACCTGACGTTGTCCGCGGTCGACGTCGATCGCATCCGCCGTGCACCGGACGACGAGATCCCACACTGCACCGAGTGCAATCGCCTCCTGGTTCGCTGACTTGTTCTTCTGGTTCGTCGGGGTCGGATGGCTTCTCGTCGTCGCGGTGTTCCAGAGCCCGGCGCTCGACTACCGCTTGGTGATGCTCGGCACGATCGTCCCGCTCGCCGACGCGGTGACCGGAGGACCATGGGTGTTGCACACGCTGCTCGCTTCGGTCGCGCTCCTCGCGGTGGTGATGCTGGCGACGCAACGTCGACGCCTGGTTCGTCGACGATGGTTGGGACTGCCGATCGGCATGTTCATCCACCTCGTGCTCGATGGAGCGTGGACCAACACCAACGTCTTCTGGTGGCCGGCGTTCGGCGGATCGTTCGGCCACGGCCGGTTGCCCGAGCTCGACCGGGGAGCCTTCTCGGTGGTGATGGAGTTCGTCGGTGTCGCCGCGCTGCTCTACGCGTGGAGCCGGTTCGGGCTGCGCGACCCGGCCGCCCGCGACCGTTTTCTCCGCACCGGGCAGCTCCCGCGCTAGGACAGCAGCGGTGTTGATCATCGTCCGGCACGGCCAGACCGACGCGAACGCCCGCGGGGTGCTCCTCGGCCGCGCCGACCCTGCGCTGGACGCCATCGGACGCACGCAGGCTTCGTCGGTCGCGGCGGCGCTCGCACCCCTGCGGCGTGACACGCGCATCATCAGCAGCCCGTTGCGCCGTGCACGGGAGACGGCGTCGATCATCGCTCGCGAGGGCGACGTCGAGATCGACGAACGGTGGATCGAGCTCGACTACGGCACCTTCGAGGGCACCCCGGTCGTCGACGTGCCGGAGGAGACGTGGAAGCGTTGGCGCGCCGACGCGAGCTACGCGCCCGGAGGAGGCGAGAGCCTGCGAGCGCTCGGGCAGCGAGTCAACGAGTCCTGCGACGAGCTCATCGCCGACTCGGTGACGCGTGACGTCATCGTCGTCACCCATGTCTCACCGGTGAAGGCCGCCACCGCGTGGGCGCTCGACGTCGGCGACGAGGTGACGTGGCGGATGTACGTCGCGCCGGGATCGATCACCCGTATCGCGCCCCGGCCGTGGGGTCGCGTGCTGACATCGTTCAACGAGACGCCATGGTCGAGCGCGGATGCTCTTAACCCGCCGGGGGCGCTCGGTTAAGGACCGTTCCTTCATTGTGTGGCTCACACGCACCACACCATCAAGGAGCTCGCATGCACATTCCCCGTTCATCTCGTCGACTCGCGATTGCCGGCACGCTGGTCGTCGGAACCGCGTTGTTCGGCCTGGCCGGACCCGCCGACGCCCAGAGCCCGCGGGTCATCCAGCGTGGTCACTGCTCGGCGTCGAGCACGTTCAAGCTCAAGCTTCAGCAGGAAGACCGCGGGCTCGAGGCCGAGTACGAGGTCGATCAGAACAAGAACGGCGTGACCTGGAACGTCACCCTGACCGACAACGGCCACGAGGTGTTCTCCGGCCCGGCCACCACGAAGGCACCCTCGGGCTCGTTCGAGGTGAAGGCCCGCTTCCGCAACAACCCCGGCGCGGACACGCTCGTCGCGCAGGCCACCAACCCGGCCACCGGCGAGACCTGCGGCGGACAGGTCACCCTCGGCTGAACCCCTCGTCGGCTCGTCGTCGGTGCGCCTGGTGCCGGCGGCGAGCCGGCGTCGCTACCCTGGAGCCGACGGTGAGCCGGCTGGGTGGCCGCGGCACCGGTCGTCTTCGGAAGGCACGGTGTCGAGGAAAGTCGGGACTCCATAGGGCAGGGTGCTGGCGAGAGCCAGGACGGGGTGACCTGTCGGTTCAGGGCAGCAGAGAGCAGACCGCCGATGGCTGCACACACGTGTCGGCCCACATCCGGCTTTTCGCCGGACGTGAGCCGCATCGTGCAGCACAGGTAAGGGTGAAACGGTGCGGTAAGAGCGCACCAGCGTCCGGGGTGACCCGGGCGGCTCGGTAACCCCCACCCGGAGCAAGGCCAAGCAGGGGATGACCGGCCCGGTCGACATCCCCAGGTAGGCCGCTTAGATGGATGGCCACCGCTCGCTTCGGCGAGTACAGGATCCCGCTTACAGGCCGGCTCACCGTCACCGACCGCTTGACCTGCGGTTTTACGAGGTGGGGTCAGCCATTGTACTCAGCTAGTACTCAGCAGGCTGTCGACCGCTCGTAGGTTGAAGCTCGTGGCAGATCCGATAACGGTGAACTACGCCGAGGCGCTCAGAGCAGTCGAAGAGTGGTTAGCGAATCTCGACAAGATCCGAGTTGCGACAACCATCAACGAGCACAGGAAGCAGCTCGATGACTGGTTTCTGGGTCGAGTGCGGCTCATGCAGACGATTGGGCGAGCCTTCGGAGAACAGCCAGCGGCGTTCGAGCGGTATGCCCAGGTGGCGAACCCTCCTTGGTGGGGCACCCGAGATGCGGCGATCCGCGTGCGAGGGCAGATCTTGCAGGCGGAAGAAAGAGCACGGATCTTTCCGCCACCAGCTGGACCGCGGATCCAAGCAGACCAGCTTCACCCGACGGTTTGGGAGGCGGCGAAACTGCTCTGGAGCGGTGGGCATCGTCGGGCAGCCATCCAAGCAGCGGGCACCGCCGTCGACACACAGTTGCAGGCGAAGCTCAACCGATACGACAAGTCCGGTACGGATCTCGTCACGCTCGCCTTCAAGCTCGATCCTGCGAAGCCCGGCGAGTCGCGCCTCCGTTTGCCGGGATATCCGACGGGAAGCGAGGCGTACAAGAGCGCTCACCAGGGCGCGATGAACTTCGGACAGGGATGCATGCTCGCGATCCGCAACATCGCGACCCATGATCTCGACGAGCCTTCCGAGCAGGTCGCCCTTGAGCGTCTCGCGGCGCTAAGCGTTCTCGCTCGATTTATTGCCGAGGCCGAGGTCGAACAAGCTGGCCCGTGACGAAGGCTAGGGAGACACTCGTCAAGGTGACCAGGCTCGCGGACGGCCCTACGATGGCCTTGTGCCCGACAAGCCGTGGCAGCGCGAGGCCGAGATCCTTCTCGGGGAAGTCGCCCGCCTCCTTGACGAGCGAGACCAACTGGCCCGCCGGCTTCGCGACCTTGAACTCGACTTCGAGGTAGCGCTCGCCTACATCGAAGAACTCAGGTGCCTGAACGAGGCTCTCTCGATTGAGTTGTACCGGTTGAAGGGTCATGGACCGAAGAAGGAGCGGGTTGGTCGTCTCGCGGCCGGCATCGCCGGAGTCTTGATCGGCCTGGGTGGCGGCTTCGCACAAGGCGCGGGCCAAGAGGCTTACCAGGAGTGGCGCGGGATTCATGATCAGGCAGTCGTCGTCTCCGTCCAGTGCGAGATGCCGCAGGAGTTGATTCCGCCGTGGCCGGCGACCGAGTACGAGGCCATGATTCACGCCGATCTCGGTCCGCTGACCGCGACGATCGGCCAGGCCACCGAACGCGACGTCGCGCGCCCGCTCAGCGTGAGCGGTGTCGGAACCGTCTACGGCGGGTCAACGGCGGTCGAGACTGATGAGGCGCATGGTGTGCGCGGCGAGGTCCGCGAGGTTGAGGACGGGATCGGCCTAACAGACAACCTGATGGTCGAACTCGAAAATACGGAGACGGGCGACCGACAAGTCTTCGGCTCAGATGAGGGACAAGGAACCGATAGCGCGCACGTCGTCCGCCAACCAGAGACCTAGCACCTCTTTTCTACGTGGCTGCCGCAAGATCTTCACAGGCACGGCCGAGGACGTCATCGATCGCCTGGCGAGTCCGGTCTTCATCGTCGGGCCAGAGGTGGCTGTAGGTGTCGAGCGTCTCGGCCGCGTTCGCATGCCCTAGCCGCGCCTGCACGACTTTCACGGAGCAGCCCGAGCGGATTAGGAGCGACGCGTAGAAGTGCCGAAGTCCGTGAAAGCCGGTGCCCGTCGGAACTTCCGCGGCGGCGACCGCCGTCCGCCAGATCTCGCCGAAGCGTGTCCGCCGAATCGCGAAGCCATGCGGTGTGGTGAAGACGAGCCCATCGTCGTTCGGCGAGAACTTCGCGATATGAGCCGAAAGAGCGTCGAGCACGACGTCGGGTAGCGGGATAGTCCGGTTGCTCGCTTTCGTCTTCACCGGGCCAAACTCCGGCCCACCGTGCGGTATGAGAACGATCTGCCGATCGACGCGGAGTGTGCGCCGGAGAAAGTCGATCCGGTCGAGCGTGACGCCGAAGCACTCGCCCTGCCGGAGTCCGGTACCGGCTGCGAGGACGACGAGCGCGGCGTACCGGTCAGGGAGTGCGGCGCGAAGCGCGTCGACGGCTTCGACCGCGAGCGGCTCGACTTGCGGGCGGTCGATCTTCGGTAGCCGGATTCCCACGCAGGGGGAGAAGGCGATAAGTCGATCAGCTACCGCGGCCTTGAAGACCGCGGCGACGTAGCGGTAGGCGAGTTCCGTCGATGACGGGGCGAGAGCGCCTTCTAGGCTTTTCACCCACGCTTGGATCTCGCTCGGACGTACCGACGACAGGTGCCGCTTGCCGAACGTCGGATGAGCGTGCCGGCGCAGATAAGTCTCGACCTGAGCAACAGTGCCGGGCCGATGCACCTGCGCTTTGCGCCAGGACTCGGCGAACGTCTCGAATTCGATCTTCCCCGCGGCCGGATCTACGTAGAGCCCGCGTGCAAGATCCGCCGTGATCGTCGAGAGCCATCGTTCGGCGTCGATCTTGCGATCGAACTGCTTGTACTTCTGTGCGCCGCGCGGTGTCTCGCGGTATCGAGCGAGCCACTTGCCGTTCTTGCGTTTGCTTACGCTCGCCATCGGTGCTCCGTTCGGACGTTCGTAGCGAACGTACGATGAGCGGCTCGGCGAGGCCAGGACCGTGTCGGTTGCTGTCGTCTCG
>JBEEFX010000052.1:0-2910 GCA_041166365.1 Acidimicrobiaceae bacterium | reverse complement strand
GACTCGGACAACCCCGTCGCGCAGTACTTCGCGGGGCTCGCTCGTCAGCCGGGCAACGATCCCGAAGCGCTGCTCGCGTGCATGCAATCCCCGCGCCCCCGGCTCGACGACGGGCGACTGGCGAAGGTGACCTGTCCCGTGCTGGTCATCATCGGCGATCGCGATTTCGCCGGTCCCGGTGATCCGCTCGTGGAGGCGCTACCCGACGCCACGCTGCTCTCGCTCCCCGGCGTCGACCATTTCGTCACCCCGAAGGACTTCCGCACACTCGACGCCGCCCTCGAGTTCGTCGGAGCCTCGATCTAACTTGGACGGCGTTCACTGGCGAGTAGCCAGGTAGTCGTGTCGAAGGAACGCTCGTTCGTGCTGGGCGTCGACCTCGACGGCGTGTGCGGCGACTACACCGCGGCGTTCGCCAACGTGGTCGCCGCGGAGCGCAACGTCGACGCGTCGACACTGCCGTCCCAGCGCGGCTGGGATTTCGCCGAATGGGGCCTCGAAGACCTCGGCGGCTTCGATGCCGTTCACCGACTGGCGGTGATGGACCACCGCATGTTCCGGTCGATGCCGGTCATGCCCGGCGCACCCGAGTCGCTGTGGCGCCTGTCCGACGCGGGGGTGTGGATCCGCATCATCACGCATCGGCTGTGGGTCAATTGGGGTCACGCCGTGGCAGTGAGCGACACCGTGGAGTGGCTCGACCAGCACGCCATCCCCTACCGGGACATCTGCTTCCTCGGGCGCAAGCCCGAGGTCGAAGCCGATTGCTACGTCGACGACAGCCCCGACATGGTCGAGGGCCTGCGCCAGGCGGGCAACACCGTCGTCGTGTTCGACGCGCCGTACAACCGCCACCTCGAGGGCCCACGGGCGGAGACGTGGACCGATGTCGAGCAGGCGGTCACCTCACTCGTGGCCGAGCGGGGCATCCCCCTCCAGGCGGCGCTGCCGGGCCTGGACGACGGCCCCCACCGCTTCCGGGGCCGGCTAGGCGGATAGTCGGCGGGCCGTGGCCGACAGGGGCAGGGCCACTATCCCTCAATCGGGCCGCCCGGACAGCCGAAACAACAGGATCAAACCTGCCCAGCGTGACGCCGACGACCGAGGGTCGTTGGCCGTGTTGGCGGCTGTGGCCGGCGCCGCGGCCGTCGCATTGGCCGCCACCCCCCTAGGGGTGGCCGGCGCGCTCGGGCACTGGCTCGACAACGTCGACCCTTTTGTCGCGAATGCGGTCCTCACCGCGCTGATCGCGCCACCGACGACGTGGGCCATCATCTCCCGGCGCAAGGAGCGGCGCTCGCACGGCGCGAAGCGCGAGCTGGCGCGCCTGTCCCGCCACGATCCGCTGACGGGCCTCCCGAACCGCGCCGCGCTCCCTGATCTCCTGAGCCGCGGACTGCGGGCGGCCAACCACACCACCGTGCACGTCGCGGCGCTGTTCTGCGATCTCGACCGGTTCAAGCTGGTGAACGACACATACGGGCACGAGATCGGCGACAAGCTGATGGTCGCCGTTGCGAGCCGGATCCGGGACATCACCGGCGACAACGCGTCCGCGGTCCGCTACGGCGGCGACGAATTCATCATCGTGCAACCGGTGGCCGGGAAGGCCGAGGCGGAGCGCATGGCCAACCGGCTCATCGCATCGCTCGAAGCGCCGTTCGAGATCGGAACGGACACGATGCGCATCTCGGTGTCGATCGGCGTGGCGTTGAGCGGTTCGGACGCATCGACGGCGGAGGATCTCCTGCGCGACGCCGACGTTGCGATGTACCAGGCCAAGTCCATGGGGCCCGGGATGATCTGCGTCTACGACCAATCGATGCGCGCCCGTTTGTCGCGGGCCACGGCCGAGGCTCGGCTGCGTTCGGCCCTCGACAAGGGTGAGATGCAACTGCGGTACGAACCGATCCTCACGGTGCACGACGGCGAGCTCGCTGGTGTGCGCACGTGCCTGCATTGGGAGGACCCACAGCGCGGTGCCGTGCCGCTGCGCGAGTTCATGCCCGCCCTGGAAGAAACCGGACTGATCCTCGAGATCGGCATGTGGGCGCTCGGCGAAGCGTGCCGCCAAGCTCGGCGCTGGCGAACCATGGCCCCGAACCGCGCGCCTTTGCAGGTCGTGGTACCCATCACCGCTCGACAGCTCGCGCAGTCGAACTTCCGCGACCTGGTCGCGGCGGTGCTCAAGAACACCGGCGTGGAGCGCACGCAGCTGTGTCTCGCCGTCGGCGACGGATCGCTCGTCGACGACATCACCGACGCGTGGACGATGCTGCGTCACGCCCGCACGCTCGGCGTGCAGGTGGCGCTCGACTCGTTCGGTGCCGAAGGCTCGACCCTGGCGGATCTCCGGCGTGTCCGCCTCGATCAGCTGTGGCTCGACCGCGCGCTCATCTCCGGCCTCGGCGCCGGGTCCGACGACGCGGTCATCGTCGAGCACCTCGTCGAGATGGCGCGTCGTCTGAAGCTCGTCACGGTCGCCACGCAGGTCGAGAACGCGACGCAGCTCGCGCTGCTCCGCCGCCTCGGGTGCGATCGCGCGCAAGGACCGTTCCTCGGCATGGCGCTGACCACCGACGAGATCGACCTGCTCGTGTCGACGGATGACGCGCCGCTGATCCCGGAGGTCGGGACGTCACCGGCTCACGCGGTGGTCGGCCTCCCCCGGTTGCGGGCCTACGGCCCGGCCTGACGCGGCCCTCCGGCGAACTGCGTCTCCGGCGGGTCGACGGCCCAAACGGCCCGCTGGCCCCAGCCGTCGTCGTACACGACCTGATCGAGCGGACGGCGTCGGACGGGGCCATGCCCGCCCTGGGGGCGGCCGAGCGCGATCGTCGCGGCGATCGCAACGTCGTCCGGGATCGCCACGATCGCTCGTAGCTCCGGCTCGACGTATCCATGCCACAT
>JBEEFX010000051.1:0-10538 GCA_041166365.1 Acidimicrobiaceae bacterium | reverse complement strand
GGCCACCACCGCGACGACGGTCAGCGCGACCAGTACGGCCACCGTGACCGTGACCACCGCCGAGACGCCTTCATCGTCGTCGTGTTCGAAGCGATCGACGAACACCGGCACGAGCGTCGCGGAGAGGACGCCACCGAGCAGCAGGTCGTAGACGATGTTCGGGGTCGTGTTCGCGAGGTTGTAGCCGTCCGCCAGCGCCGCCCCTCCCAGCGCGTACGTCAGCGCGATCGTCCGGAAGAGCCCGGTGACGCGGCTGAGTCCCGTCCCGATGCCGACGACCGCCGAAGACCGCATGAGGCCGCCGGTCGTCACCTCGTCGTCGGTCGGGACGTCGGTCACGACACCTCTGGTTCGGCTTCTTCGGTCTCCTCGAGCCCCTGCCGCAGCGCTTCCATGTCCCCGACGAGCCCGTCGACGTCGCTACCGAGCCCTTGCACGTCAGCGTCCGCGCCCTCCACGGACAACTCGACGGCGCGGGCGACGGCCTCGTCCATGCGCGCGTCGAGCAGGCGAAGGCGGTCACGGACGTCGTTCGTCGTCACCTCGAGTCGCTGGGCCGACGCGATCTGCGCTTGAAGGGCCTCGGCCGTCCCGCTGTTCGACGGTGAATTCGGATCCAGGCTGGCGAGTTCGCGCTGCGCGTCTCTCGTGTCCAGCTTGGACCGAGCGTCGGCGAGCGCCTGTCCCTGCCGGGCAACCCGCCAGCACTCGCTGACGGCGTCGTCGAGGCGGCCGCCGATCTCCGTCAGGCGCTCGCGCATCGGCCCGGGTTTGGCGCTCCGCACAGCCTCATCGAACCTCCGGCGCGATTGCTGCGCGGCACGCACGAAGCTCCGCCAAGGATCTTGCAGCGCGAACGGATCGATGTGCTGGGCGTCGGTCGCATCCCGTGGGACGGAAGCCGCCACTCGTGCCGCCCATGCCGCCGCGCCCGCACCCACGATGGCGGCGATGGGCAAGCCGACGAGGATCGCGGCGGACGCGCTGGCGCCGGCCAGCAGGATGCCTGACGGCGACATGATGGCGCGCGCCACTTGCGGCGTGAGGAACCGATCGCGGAGCGAACGACGACTCACGCCGAGGATCGGGGCGGGAATTTGGGCGGCCGCTTCTCCATGAACGCGGCGACGGCCTCGGCATGCTCCGGCGTCTTCCAGCAGTCGCGCAGCAACGCGCTCTCACGGCGTTGTGCTTCGTCGAGGTCACCTTCGACGGCATTGGCCGTCAGGAGCTGCTTGATCATCTGGAGCTGAGGTGCCGGGTTGGCGGCGATCGCCGCCGCGACCTCGAGCGCGTCGTCGAGGAGGTCGTCGGGGGCGACGACCCGCTCGACCAGACCGGCGGCCAGCGCTTCCGCCGACGACCACAGCCGGCCGGACAGGCACAGCTCGCTCGCGTGGCCGTAACCGACGCGCTGCACCAGGAGCTGCGTCGACGCCAGCTCCGGAACCAGGCCGACCTTGATGAAGAACATGCCGAACCGGGCCGGCTCGGACGCGAGGAGCACGTCGAACGGAAGGATCATCGTCATGCCGATGCCGACGGCGGCGCCGTTGACGGCAGCGATCAGCGGCTTCGATTCGCGACACGACCTCACCCAGTCGAGGCCGGCCGGCATACCGCCCTGACCGTCGGCCGTGTTCGCACCGGGGTCGCCACCGGCGATGCGCACCGAGAACGTGGCTTCCATGTCCGCGCCGGCGCAGAAACCACGCCCTGCTCCCGTCAGCACGATGGCGCCGACCTCAGGGTCGCGGTTGGCGGACTCGAACGCGTCGGCGAGCTCCTCGGCCATGCGCGGTGTCCACGCGTTCAGTCGTTCGGGGCGATCGAGCGTCACGAGTTGCACCTCACCTCGGCGCTCGCTGCGGATCTGCTCGTACTCCACGACGCTCCTAGAAGTTGGAAATCACCGCGTTGAGGACTTGGGAGATCGTCTTCGGGTCCGTCGCCTTGTAGACCGCGCTGCTGCTGGCGTCGGCGATGGCCTTGAGAGTGTCGGCGTCGGCGTCGGCACCGTAGGCGATCGGGAACACCCTCACCGCGTGGCTGGCCTGGCCCTCGTTCCCGGCACGCAGCGCGCTCAGCAGGTCTTGGAGCTGGCGTTGGTCGTCGTCGGGCTCGTCGTCGTCGTTCCGGCCGTCCGTGAGGAGCACGACCGCGTTGATGCGCGTCGGGTCGAACTGCGCGACGGCGGTCTGATAGGTCTGCTTCGTCACGTCGTACAGCGGCGTGTCGTTGATCGGCGACAAGGCGGCGACGGCCGATCGCAGTCGTTCGCCCACATCGGCGACGCGGCCCGTGGGCACGACTTCGAGAACCTTCTGGTCCTGCTGAGGGCCGAGGCCGGTCGAGAAGATCACGAACGAGATGTCGTCGTCCGGGCTGAACAGTCCGACGGCGTCGCGAATCGCTTGTTTCGCGAGGTCGAGCTTCGTGCCGGCGTCCGGGTTCTTGGGATCGGCGCTGTCACCCATCGACCCGGACACGTCCAGCACCAGGGTCACCCGCGCCTTCTTGCGCTGCCTGGCCCACTTGTCGAGCAGGGCCGTCAGCACTCGAGGCTGGGGCACTTCGAGCAGCGTCTGCGGCTGGTTCGGGTCCACTCCGTTCGCCGGGGTGATCGGCTCGGCGACGGGTACGGCGGTGATGCCGGGACGGAACCCGTAGCGCAGCACTTGCTGCTGGTTCTCGGGTTGAGCGACGAAGCTCTCGAAGATCTTCGCGGCGTCCTTCTGCTTCTGGTCCACCCACGGCGCGTCGAGGATGAAGTACGGGCTGTCGGAGAAGAGCGTGCCCTCCTTCGGGTAGATCGCGACCAGCGGCACCTTGGGTGGCCGCGGCTGCTCGCCCGGGTCGAGGATGCCGTCGGGGTTGCCCTGGTTGTAGTCGATCACCGACTTCTCTTCGACGGCCACGGCGGACACGTAGTTGAGCGCGCTGCTCCGTTGGTCAGCGCGGTACATGTTGTTCAGGAAGGTGAGGGTGGTGTCGCCGTAGTGCACGACGGCCGACTCCACGCTCGTCCCGAAGGACACCACCTCCGGCTTCTCGAGGTCTTCCGCCGAGAGTCCGCTGGTCTTGCCGCTGGCGGCGTAGGTCTGCGCGATGAGCGCGTTGAGGCCGCTCGTCGAGAAGTTCGGATTGGTCTTGCCGAGCTTGAACGGGCCGAACTCGGGACGGCCGATCGCGGCCCATCCGTTCGGATCCTTCGCGAGGTTCAGGATGTCGGCCCAGCCGACCGGCTTCGCCGGATACCCCAGCGCATCGGCCATCGGCTTCGGCATGGCGATGACGAGCGGTGTGACCATGAACGGATTGCCGGTTCCGACGATGGCCTGCTGGCCCCCGTCGATCCTTCGCTGGTTGACGACTTGTCCCCACGCGCTCGCGGCGGGGGACCACACCACCGGGCGTGGCCCGTCGATGGACTCATCCCAGTTCGTGGACAGCAACTGGGCGGCCCCACCGGACGACTTCTTCTGCGGGCGCACGAAGATGCAGTCGTCGCCGAGCTTGGCCAGCTTGCTGCCGTTGAACGCCTTGGCCAGCGCGTTCATGAGATCGATCTTCTCGGGTGAAGACGCCATGTCCACCACGACGCAGCTGCCCGGATCACCCAGCCCCTGGTCCGTCGTCGACGGCGGCTTGGCCTCCGTGCAGGCGGCCGCGACGAGGCTCGCCAGACAGACCACCGCCCACCACCGTCTGGTCATCGGCCCATCATCCCGCAAGACCGCTCAGCGCGAGCAACACGCCGGGATTCGGCAGCCCGGTGGCATCGGGAGGATCGGGCATCCAGCCGGCCTGCTTCAGCAACGCCGTCAGGTCATCCGCGAGATCGAGGGCGCGCTGGTCGTCGACCTCGGCGAGCACCACGACCGCCGACGCAGCCGGGTCGGGAGTGAGGAGCGCGACGTCGCGGGACCCTTTACCGGCCTGCACCTCGCGGTCCGTCGTCCCGACGGCGGAGAACGCGGCAGGAAACTTCAAGATGAACTCGGAGAACGATGCCGGCGTCGAGGTCACGTTCGACCGCCAGAAGTTGAAGCCGGGGTCGGTGTCGAAGTCGTTCGTCGCGAAGTCGGCGTTGCCGAAGTAGCCGCTGGCGGCATTGCCGAGGAGGAGCAGTCCGAGACCGGACGAAGCTGCCGGCGAGCCCGCCTTGACCGTGCCCCAGTCGGCGCGACCACCGACCTCGGTCCACTGCTTGCCGATCGCTTGGCCGAGGCATTTCCAGTTGACCGCGCCGCCGCACGTCGGAGCGAGCGCCGATTCCCGCTCGGCCACCATGGCGATGACGAGTCGTGATGCCACCAGTCGCGCGCTCTTGCCGGTGACCTTTGCCCGCGCGAGCTCGTTGGCGATCTCGGGCCACGGGTCGAACGTGACCCAGCCGTCGATGTGCGCGGTTCCGGCGGCGATCTTCTTGGCCGTGACCGCGGCGTCCTCGACCTGGACGATGATGCCCGGCAAGCCTCCGCATTGCTCGGCCAGCTCGGTGACGCAGGCGATGGTGACTTGGCCGGAAGACGGCTTCTTCGCGGCCGATCCGCCGCGGTCGTCGATGCTCGACCGGATGACGATGGCGACGCAGATCATCACGACCGAGGCCGTGATGGCGAGGAAGCGCTTCACGACTCGCCGACCGCGGGCACATCAGCGACGGCAAACGTGCACAGCTCCTCGTCGGTCGGCGAGTCCATGCCGACGAGCCGGCTGGACTGGCGAGCCACGATCGACTCGAAGAGGTTGCGAGCGAGACGGCCGTTGCCGAACCCCCGGATGCGCGGCTGTGCGTCGAGCCAGGCCCGCACCTTCTCGAGCGCGGCCGGCTCGCAGGCGTACTTCTGGCCGCGCCCGAGTGACTCGAAGATCTGCACCAACTCGTCGGTCGAGTAGTCGGGGAAGTGGATCGTCTTCGGGAAGCGGGAGCGCAGCCCGGGATTGGCGTCGACGAATCGGGCCATCTCCTCGGGGTAGCCCGCGACGATCACGATGACGGACTCGCGGCGATCCTCGACGAGTTTGACGATCGTGTCGATGGCCTCCTTGCCGAAGTCGTTCTCGCCACCGCGCACCAGCGCGTATGCCTCGTCGATCAGCAACACGCCCTCGTCGGCTTCATCGAAGACCTTGCGCACCTGGATCGCGGTCTGCCCGACGTAGCCCGCGACGAGTTGCGATCGATCGGTCTCCACGAGATGGCCCTTGGTGACGACCCCCAGCGTCCGGTAGATCTGGGCGAGGAGGCGGGCCACCGTGGTCTTGCCGGTGCCGGGGTTGCCGGTGAACACGACGTGGCGGCTGTGCTCGAGCACCGGCAAGCCGCGCTGGCGGCGAAGCTGCTCGACGCGCGTGAGATCCGTCGTCAACCTGACCTCACGCTTGACCTCGGCCAGCCCGACGAGCCCGTCGAGCTCCGCCATGAGGTCGTCGAGGCTCCGCGCCGGCGGGAGCTCCGGTGCCGCCTTCTTCTCCGCGACAGGCGCTGCGGTCGCCCCCGCCTTCGGTGAAGGCGCGGGTTCCTCCTCGAGTTCGCCCGGCTTGCGCAGGCCGGCGGCGGAGATCGCGTCGAGCAGCAATCGCTGGAAGTCCCCGATCGCGCGGAGCTCGGTGCCGGAGGTGTGGTTGTCGACCGCGGCGACGGTGAAGCCGAGCTCGAGTGCGGCGCGGTAGTAGGCGTGACTGTGGCGGGTCGCGTTCTTCACATCGGCCTGCACGAGCAACTCGAACATCGGGGACACGCACGCCACGTTCGTCTTGGCGTTGGCCACGAGCCCGGCCTTGCGGACGTCGGCGGGTGTCGCCGCACCGAGTTGCGTGGGGAGCAGCGGCCCGAAGGCGGCCGTCAACGCCCACAGCTCGTCGTCCGTGTGCAACCCGTCGGCGTCGATGAAGCCACACGTGAGGTTGAAGGCTTCGGTGGCAGCGTCGCGCCGCGGACCGTCGTCCGTGTCCGCCGTCGTTCCACCCAGCTCGTACAGCGCGGCGCTGACGTCGTCGACGAACCAGCGGACCGGGACGGTCAGCGATGACGGCACGAGCAGCTACGCGTCGGGGGGCTGGGGATCCCGCCACATGGGCCAGAGCGTCGGCCCGTTCTTCACGTGGATCTCGCCCCGCACCGCGAAGCCATGACGCTCGTAGAAGGGGATGTTGCTCTCCTTCGACGACTCGAGGTAGGCGGGGATCAAGTCGGCGTCGCACTTCGTGAGCACGGGAGCCACGAGCGCGGAACCGACGCCCTTGCCCTGGTACTCGGGCGCGGTCCCCAAGACGGCCAGGTACCAGTGAGGTTCCTCCGGATGGATCTTCTCCATCTGCCCGAGCACGCTGAGGGCTCGGCTGGTGTTGGCGAGGCCCATCTTGAGCAGGAGCGGGATCTGACCCAGCAACTCGAAGCCGCCGGTCTTCCACTTGTCGGGTGCCATCCAGATCGCACCACCCTGGGCCGGCCCTCCAGTGGTGGTGTTCAGCGCCCCGCGGGTGAGCGCTCGGCTCGACTCGCTCAGGAACAACGCCCGCAGCTTCTTGTCGCGCCCGCCTTCCTTCCGGAACATGTACATCATCACGGGATCGTCGTGAAATGCCTTGACCAAGGCGTCAGCGATGCTGTCGATGTCGCTCGGCGAGCCGTCCTTGACCTCGGTCATGGCTTCAACGTAGTTCCCCTAACCTTGCCCGCATGGGTGTTGCGGATCTCGGGCGCCGGGCCAAGATCGCTTCCCGAGTCCTGGCCGGCGCGTCGACCGAGGCCAAGGACACGACACTGGCCGTGGCCGCCGATCTCCTCGTGGAACGCGGCGCGGACATCCTCGATGCCAACGCCCGTGACGTGGCGCGGGCCGAATCGAGAGACGTGTCGGCCACGGTCGTCGACCGGCTGCGCCTGTCCACCGCGCGCGTCGAGGGCATGGCGGCCGGCTTGCGCAAGGTGGGGGCACTACCCGACCCGGTCGGTGAGGTGGTCGACGGCTGGGTCCGGCCGAACGGATTGCGCATCGAGCGCGTGCGGGTCCCTCTCGGGGTCGTGGCCATCATCTACGAGAACCGTCCGAACGTCACGAGCGATGCCTTCGGTCTGTGTCTCAAGTCCGGCAACGCCGCGTTTCTCCGAGGCTCGTCAGGTGCGATCCAGTCGAACATCGCCATCGCCTCCGTGTTGCGCGACGCGCTGACCAAGGCGGGCCTGCCGGCCGATGGTCTGGTGCTCGTCGAGGACACGAGTCACGAAGCGGCCGCGGCGTTCATGCGCCTCCGTGAGTCCATCGACTGCCTCATCCCGCGGGGCGGGCCATCGCTGATCCGCTCGGTGCTCGACAACGCCACCGTGCCGTACGTCATCGACGGTGACGGCAACTGCCATGTGTTCGTCGACGAGTCCGCCGATGTGGAGATGGCGATCGAGATCATCGTCAACGCCAAGACCCAAAGACCGTCGGTGTGCAACGCCGTCGAGTCGCTCGTGGTCCACGAGGCCATCGCCTCGACGCTCCTGCCGCGCCTCACACCGGCGCTCGCGGGTGTCGAGCTCGTCGGTGACGACGCCGCCCGCGCCATCGTCCCGATGGGTGTCGCCACCGACGTCGACTACGCCACGGAGTTCCTCGATCTCAAGCTCGCGGTTCGAATCGTTCCGTCGTTGGACGACGCGATCGACCACATCACTCGATTCGGCTCCGGCCATTCGGAGGCCATCGTCACGCGGGATCTCGCCGCCGCCGAGCGGTTCTGCCACGAGGTGGACGCCGCCGCAGTGCTCGTGAACGCGTCGACGCGCTTCGTCGACGGCGAGGAGTTCGGATTCGGCGCCGAGATCGGCATCTCGACGCAGAAGCTGCACGCCCGCGGGCCGATGGGTCTGCGCGAGCTGACCACCCTGAAGTACGTGGTCCACGGCGACGGGCAGATCCGGAGTTAGCTCTCCTCGATCTCGGTTGTCAGCACGATCGTCTCATCAGTGGGATGCCACACGACGGACAGCAGATGGCGGGGCTGCGCGAAGCCTTTCAACGGCTTGAGGCCACGGTCGGTCAAGGCGACCCCTGGTGAGAGGTGGTCGGCCACGGGTTCGGTGATGAGGACCTCGCCGGGCTCCGCGGCGTCGGTGACGCGGGCCGCGAGGTTGATCACCCGCCCGACGAGATCGTTGTCGTCGGCCACCGCTTCACCGGCGTGGATCCCCACGCGCAACTCGGGGACGAACGCCCCGCCTTCGCGCGCCTCGCTCATCGACCGTTGCAGCGAGATCGCACACGTCACCGCGGCATCAGGAGTCTCGAACCGCACGAGGAACCCGTCGCCTTGCGTGCCGACCTCCGTGCCGCCGTGATCGGTGACGCACTGGCGTACGAGCCGGCGGTGGGTGGCGAGCATCTCGTGCCATGTCGCGTCGCCCAGGCTCTCCGCGAGCCCGGTGCTCCCCACGAGATCGGTGAACATCACCGCCACCCACTGACGCCCGGGGGTGGAGGTCGGAGGGTGCGAAGGCCGTGACGCGGCACGTCCGGCCAGCGACTCGACCAACCCGATTGCCGCGCGCGCCGCATCCTTGGCGAGATCGACGTTCGGCGCCGGGTCCGACGGCGACGCCGGACGTGCGGGCGTCCGTGGACGTCGACGCTCGTGGCCGTGCTCGTGTGCCCGTTGATGCAGGGCCTCGCGCGCCTCACGACGAGACCCTCTGCGAGCACGCGCCTTCTTGCCTCCGGGCAGCAACGATCCCATCCACACCCCGGCGTGGATCACCAATGCACCGCCCCAGACGGCCCCGATGACGAGGGGCCAGAACCCGTTTTGCACCGCGAGCAGCGCATCGTCCTGCACATGCGACAGCTCGGTGGTCGATCCCGTCGTCAACAGCCATGCGCCGACGAGGAGCGCGTTGACGACCGCGAAGACGACGGTGTGAATGAACAGACCCCGCATCAGGGCGTCACTCCAAGACCGCGTAGTTGGTGGAGCGGTCGTCCGTGGAGGTTCCGGTGATCACCGCCACCGAGTCGCGGAGATCGGTGAGGAACTCGTCGATCACAGGCAGGTGGTTCGGCATGCACGTGGCATGCAAGGAATCGGGTGGACCTTGTCGGTCCAGGTGCCAGCCGCGGCCGAACAGTTCGTCACCCAGTGCGAAGACGTCGACGACGGGGCCGGCATCCGACGCGGTGATGGCGGCCAGCGTGACCTCGGGCTCGCCGACGATTCCGAGCCCCGGTGTCGCGCGCACGCCCGCGACGAACCGCTCGCGCGCGGTGAACGCGTCCTCCGACAGGCGGCAGTAGCCCTCCTCGCCGAGGAACTGCAACGCGGCCCAGGCCGCGGCGATCGGACCGCCCGGTTTCGTGCCGAGGATGCCGGACGAGCCGTAGAAGCCGCCGAGCCATCCGTCGAACGCGAACGTCTGGAAGCGACGCAGCTCCTTCGACCGGTGCATGATCACCGAGATGCCCTTGGGCACGTAGCCGTACTTGTGCAGGTCGGCCGAGAGGCTGGTGACGCCTGGGACTCGGAAGTCCCACGGCGGGAGGTCGTGCCCGTTGCGCTCGAGGAAGGGAAGCACGAACCCGCCCATGCAGGCATCGACGTGGCATCCGGTGCCGCGTTCCGCCGCGAGCGACGCCAACTCCGGGATCGGATCGATCACGCCTTGCGGGTATTGCGGCGCGGACCCGACGACGAGCACGGTGTCACTGTCGATGACATCGGCCATCGCGTCCACGTCCGCGCGGAAGTCGTCGCGCACCGCCACGCGGCGCGATTCGACACCGAAGTACTGGCACGCCTTGTCGAAGGCGGCGTGGGCGGACAGGGGCAGCACGATGTTGGGCGTGTGCACGGCGCGTTCGTGGGCGGCGCGCATCTTCGCGGCCTTGACGGCCATGAGAATCGATTCGGTTCCGCCCGAAGTGAGGAATCCCGCGAGCTCGTCGTCGGTGTGGCTTCCACCGAGCAGCGACGAGGAGATCTCGATGACGTCGTTGGTCATGCTTCGCAGGGAGGGAAAGACGTTGGGGTTGAGCGCGTTGTGCCACAGGTACGTGTTGTGGGCCGCGGCCGCCAACTCTTCGAGCGCGTGATCGGCGTGGAACACGAGGCCGAACACGCGGCCGTTCCGGAAGTCCTTGTCGTCGGCCTGCAACGCCGTCAGCTCGGCCAACACCTCATCGGCGGCGCGCCCGTGCGCCGGAAGCTTCCCCACAAACGAAGCCTATGCGCGGGACGGAACCGCCTTGACCGGCCGGTCAAGGCGACCGGTAGTGTGGCTCGATGGACTACCGGTTCGAGTCGGTGCCCGCGGTTCGCGACGGGCTGAAGAAGGTCGACTACCTCGCCGACGAAGGCATCGCCGGGGTCGTCTACCTCGCCGATCGCCTGCAGAAGCCGGTGCTGATCGAAGGGCCGGCGGGCACGGGCAAGACGCAGCTCGCCAAGTCGGTGGCCGAGATGTCCGGCGCCCGCCTGATCCGCCTGCAGTGCTACGAGGGCCTCGACGAGTCGAAGGCGCTCTACGAGTGGAACTACAAGAAGCAGCTGCT
>JBEEFX010000050.1:0-3493 GCA_041166365.1 Acidimicrobiaceae bacterium | reverse complement strand
TCGGCAGGTCGATTCGCATCTGCGGGTCGGGCACACCCACCTGCACGACCGTTCCGGCAAGGTCGCGCGCGTAGAACGCCTGCTCGAACACCCTCGGGTTGCCCACGGCTTCGATGCACACATCCGCCCCGTTGCCCTCGGTGAGCGCCTGGATGGCCGCCACCGGATCGGTGTCGCTCGAGTTCACGACCGCGGTCGCGCCGAACTGGCGGGCGACCTCGAGCTTGCGCGCGTCGATGTCGACCGCGATGACGATGGCCGCACCAGCAAGGCTCGCGCCCGCGATCGCCGCGCAGCCGACGCCGCCGCACCCGAAGACCGCGACGCTGTCACCGCGTCCGACCTCGCCGGTGAACATCGCCGCGCCGAGCCCCGCCATCACCCCGCAGCCGAGGAGCCCGGCCACCTCCGGCTTGACGGCGGCATCGACCTTGGTGCACTGCCCCGCGGCCACCAAGGTCTTCTCGGCGAACGCGCCGATCCCGAGCGCCGGTGACAGCGGTGTGCCGTCCTCGAGCGTCATCTTCTGCGTGGCGTTGTACGTCGAGAAGCAGTACCAGGGCCGGCCCCGCCGACAGGAGCGGCACTGTCCGCACACCGCCCGCCAATTGAGGATCACGAAATCGCCCGGAGCGACGTCGCTGACATCCGGTCCGACGGCTTCGACGATCCCCGCAGCCTCGTGGCCGAGCAGGAAGGGAAAGTCGTCGTTGATGGCACCCTCGCGGTAGTGCAGGTCGGTGTGGCAGACGCCGCAGGCCTGGACCTGGACCAGCGCCTCGCCCGGTCCCGGCTCGGGGACCACGATCGTCGCGAGCTCCACGGGAGCGCCCTTCGCACGGGAGATCACGGCTCTGACCTGGTGTGACATGGCCGGATCGTAGGCAGTCTCCTCCGCCGACGCCTCAAGATCCGGGAGGCGGCGACCGATCACACCGGAGAGCACACGGGGGTTCCACCATTTCCACCCAGCCCATCCCTCGCCATCAACCACTCATGCGCGACGACCCTCGCGCCGCGCGCGACGTCGCTCTTGCCGTTCTCGCCGTGGTCGTCGTGACGATGGCCGCGCTCTCGACGAAGGCGGTGGACCGCGCCCTCGCCGCGGCCCCGTTCGGCTTCACGAACCTCAACGGCATCATCCCGTTGCTGCTGGCCGTACCCGTCGCGACCACGGTCTTCTCGTTCCGGCGTTACCGCGACGCCTCCCACGCTCGCAAGGAGCTGGCCAAGCTCTCCATGCTCGACAGCCTCACGGGGCTGCCGAACCGCCGCTCGCTCCCCGCCTGGTACCAACGAGGTGTCGCTCGATCGATCGAGGACGCGTCGCACATGGCCGTGCTCTTCGTCGACCTCGATCACTTCAAGGCCGTCAACGACACCCACGGCCACGACATCGGCGATCAGCTCCTCGTCGAGGTGGCGGGGCGCCTTCGTGGCGCGGTGCGCCCGAGCGACCGGGTCGTGCGGTACGGCGGCGACGAGTTCGTGATCCTGGGCAACGACGTGGTCACCGCGCAAGCGGCCACGCGACTCGCGGAGCGCGTCATCGAAGCCCTGGAAAAGCCGTTCGAGTTCGAGAGCCAGCGCATCGAGATCTCGGCCAGCATCGGCATCGCCGTGGTCGACGGAAACTCCGGCTCGATGGACGCCGTGCTCAGCTCCGCTGACGCCGCGATGTACGACGCCAAGAATCAGGGAACCGGCCGCTTCGTCGTGGCCGTGCCGGGACGCGAGCAACAGCCGGGCCGCCGCCCGCGGCAGGACAAGGAGCTGCGTGAGGCGCTCGACACCGGGCAGTTCGTGCTCCACTACCAACCCGTTGTCGCGGTGTCGGACGCCACGATGGTCGGCGCGGAAGCGCTCATCAGGTGGAACCACCCGGAGCGCGGCCTCGTCTTCCCCGGCGAGTTCATCCAGGACCTCGAAGACAGCGGGCTCATCGTGCCGGTCGGCGCGTGGGTCCTCGAAGCGGTGTGCCGGCAGGCGCGCGAATGGCAGGACGCGTTCCCCGACAAGCAGTTCAAGGTCAAGCTCAACGTCTCGGCGAGCCAGCTCGCGCAGCCGGACTTCGACGAGGTGATCTCGGCGGCGTTGCGCACCACGGGCGTGCGTCCGGAGCGCATCTGCTTCGAGATCACGGAGAGCGCATTGATGCACGATGTCGCCGGCGCGTGGGCGATGCTGCGTCAGGCCAAGGACCGCGGCATCACGCTTGCGCTCGACGACTTCGGCACGGGCTACTCGTCGCTGAACCATCTACGCCGGTTCAACCTCGACTACCTCAAGATCGACAAGTCCTTCGTCGACGGCCTCGGGCAGTCGCAGGCGGACACCGCGATCATCGAGCACGTCATCGGCCTCTCGCACGCGCTCGGCCTGAAGGTGGTTGCCGAGGGAATCGAGCAGGAAGCGCAGTACCAAGAGCTCCGCCGGCTCCAATGCGACTTCGCACAGGGCTTCTTCTTCAGCCGCGGCCAGCCAGCCGAGGTGATCACGCGCCTCCTGCGGATCTCGGCGTCCCCGAGCCGGCCCGCGTTCGAACCCGACGCCGATGGCGTCGTGACCCCGCTCACGCGCGAGCCACTGATCGTCGCCTCCTGAGAAACCTCCGGGGAGCGGTGGAGGCGTAGGACGCTGCCATTGCCCGGGAAGCGGAGCGGGCAAGGGCCACTACCGTCTGGACGATGAAGGCCCTGCGCAGCTTCACCGTTCGTCCGAGCCTCCCGGCGGAGTTGACAGCCCTCGAGACGCTGGCCATGAACCTGCGGTGGGCGTGGGACGACCAGACCCGCGACCTGTTCCGGTGGGTGGATCCCGAGCAGTGGGACGCGAGTGTCCACGACCCCGTGCGGCTGCTCGGCCTCGTCCCCCGCGAGCGCCTCGAGAACCTCGCCGGCGATCCTGGTTTCATGCGCTTCCTCGACGAGGTGCACACCGAATTGTCGGGCTACCTCTCGAAGCCGCGCTGGTTCCAAGCGCGTGAGGGCACGACGGCGCTGCAATCCGTTGCCTACTTCTCCCCCGAGTTCGGGATCGCAGAAGCGCTGCCGCAGTACTCGGGTGGCCTCGGAGTGCTCGCCGGTGATCACCTGAAGGCCGCGTCGGATCTGGGCGTGCCTCTCGTCGGCGTCGGTCTCTTCTACCGGCACGGCTACTTCCGCCAAGAGCTGTCGGTCGACGGGTGGCAGCAAGAGCGCTATCCGGACCTCGACCCCTACGCGATGGCGGTCACGTTGTGCGACGGCGTGCGCGTGCAGGTCGATCTCGCCGGCCAACCGCTCATCGCACAGGTCTGGCGCGCCGACGTCGGGCGAGTGCCCCTCTACCTCCTCGACGCCGACGTCGACGAGAACCCCGACGACGTCCGCCGGGTCACCGACCGGTTGTACGGCGGCGACGTCGAGCATCGCCTGCGACAGGAGATCCTCCTCGGCATCGGCGGCGTGCGCGCGTTGCAGATCCTGGGTGTGTCGGCACAGGTGTTCCACAC
>JBEEFX010000049.1:0-13933 GCA_041166365.1 Acidimicrobiaceae bacterium | reverse complement strand
GAGGTGAAGGCGATCTTCGTGCCGTCGGGGGACCACGCGGGATCGGTGTCGTCGTAGCCGTTGATGTCGTCGAACGCGGTGGTGAGGTTCTGCAACCCAGTGCCGTCCACGTTCATCGTGTAGATGTCGTAGTCACCGTCCTCGAAGCTGGCGAAGGCGATCACGTCGCCGGCCTGCTCTGCTGACGCAGGCGTGGCGACGAGCAGGGCAGCGGCGAGAGCGAACGCCGCCATCCCGAGTACTGATTTGGGAACCCGCAACATGGTTCCTCCTTAGCTTCGACTTCGCATGACTCCAGGTAACGCCCATGTGTCGTCGATTGGTAGGGCCTTCCGGTTCGAGCCCGGCGGCGCTCGACTCGATGGAATTGTGACCAACAGCCCTAGCGGCCAGCGGTCAGGGCGAGATGCTCCACACGATGGTTGAGCGCGCACTCGCGCACCGCACACGCATCGGCGTGACTCAGTCCGTTGTGGCGGGAAATCTGATGGTGGCGTCGATCCCGTTGACTGGAGCGCGCTCGAGGGTGACGAGTCCGCTGCTGGTGCGCACGAGTTGATCGACGATCGCGAGCCCGAGTCCGGTGTTGCCGTTGGGGTGATGCGTGTTGCTTTGCCAGAAAGGATCGAAGGCGCGCTGTCGTTCGTCGTCGGTCATGCCTGTGCCTTCGTCTGTCACGTGGATCTCGACGCCCGTCTCCGTCGCCCTGGTCCAGAGGGTCACAGAGCGCCCCGCTGGTGTCGCGTCGAGCGCGTTGTCGATGAGGTTGTCGAGGATCTGCTCGAGGTGGCCGGGCACGATGCTGGCGGTTACGTCATCGTCGTCGTTCTCGAGCCGAAGCTCGACGTCGTGCTCGGCCGCGAGGGGTATCCACGCCTCGTGTCGTTGAGCGATGACAGCAGCGACATCGATCGACTGGCGCTGCGGTCGATGACCCTCTGCGCGCGCCAATGCCAACAGTCCGTCGACCACTCGTGTGAGACGAGCGCTCTCTTGCAGCGCCGCGTCGCGGGTCGTCGACACGGCGGAGGGATCATGAGGGTCGAGGGTTTCGAGCCGCAGTCGAAGCGCGGTGAGTGGAGTTCGCAGTTGGTGGCTCGCGTCGGCCACGAAACGACGTTGGGAAGTGATGAGCTCGTTGAGACGTGACGCCATGTCGTTGAAGGTTCGTGACAGCGCGATCACTTCAGGTGGACCAGACGCGATGTCGGCGCGCGCCGCAAGATCACCTCGACCGAGTTCGACCGCCTGCTCGTCGAGACGTCGCAGAGGGTCGACGGTCCACCGGGCCAGCCGGCGGCTGACGAGCACCGACGTGAGAAGTACGCCCGCGCCGATGCCGAGGAGGGCGAGCCAGAACAGGTGGATGCGCCGATCTGCCGGGTCGTCCGAACGCGCCACGAGTACGGCCCCGTGCGTGTCGCTGTTGGCGCCGACCGAAACAACAACGAACGACAGACCGTGCGCCTCGCCCGACGAGGGTCGGCCGGCGCGGGCGTCTCGAAGCGCGGACCCGAAGTCCGCGTCGAGGTTCGAATTCTGCCTGGGAGCGAGGTTCGAGCCGTTGCGGTCGACGATGGCGACTTGATCGCCGACGTCGGTGGTGAATCGTTGCGCGAGCGCACCCACGTCATGGTCACCGGGATGCTCGATGATCTCTTCGGAGAGCGCGGCGAGCGAACTGGCATCACGCTGCAGCGCGGAGTCGACCGCGTCGTGTTCGTGACGCGCGTAGACGAGCGCGAGCGGGACCTCGAGCAGTACGAGCACGATTGTCACCAACACGACGTTGCTGATCAACAGCCGGCGCTTCACTGCGAAATGCCCAGCCGAAAGCCGACGCTGTGCACGTTCTGGATCAGCCCTGAGTCGCCGAGCTTCTTGCGCAGCGATGCGACGTGCACGTCGAGGGTCTTGGTAGGGCCGTACCAGTGTGGATCCCAGACCTCGTCCATGATCTGTTGTCGGCTCACGACCGCGCCGGGGTCTTCACTCAGCAGCGAGAGCAGATCGAATTCCTTCGGCGACAGGACGACTTCGGCGCCGTCGACACTGACTCGCCGGGTGCGGCGGTCGATCTCCAGCGATCCGATGCGTTGGGCGCGTTCGACCTCGAGCATCGAGCCACTGCGTCGGCCGACGGCTCTGACTCGGGCGATGAGCTCTCGTAGCCCGAAGGGCTTGACGATGTAGTCGTCGGCGCCCAACTCGAGACCGAGAACTCGCTCGCTCTCATCGCCGCGAGCAGTGACGATGATGATCGGCACCGCCGACCTCGAACGGACTCTTCGGCAGACTTCGGATCCGTCCATGTCCGGCAGTCCGAGGTCGAGAAGGATCAGATCGATCTGCTCGAGCTGCTCGAGCGCATCGGCACCGGTGGCGACGCGCCTGGTGGTGAAGCCGGCCCGTTCGAGTCCCTCCACCAAGGGGGTGGCGATGGCGTCGTCGTCTTCGACCACCAGGAGATGCACGTCTCCAGCATGAACGAAGACCGGACGAATGGGCGGGCGTCTTGGCAATTCCTTAACTCGAGCGTTGGTGGACCGTGGCAGGCGCGCTTCTAGCGTCGAGTCCAGACCATGAGCGCCGCCACGACCACGACACGCGCCAGACCGCGGTCTCTAGGACCGTCACGGTCGTCCACCGTGGACGCCAACCGGGCGTCGGCTGTCGGGGTCGTGGTGGCATTCAACGCGATCGTGACGTTGGGACTGTGGCTGGCGCACGGAGGCTTGGACACCGTTGGGAACCCGGGCGGGCCGTACATCGCCGTCGGACAGCTCACCGGATTGTTCGGAACCTACGCGGTGCTGGTCCAGCTGTTGCTGATGTCGCGTGTCGGGTGGCTCGAACGTCACCTCGGGTTCGACCGGCTCGCGGTCTGGCACCGGTGGACGGGATTTGCGGCCGTCGTGTTGCTGACGGGCCACGCCGTGTTCACTACGTTGGGCTACGCCGCGGAGGGCGCACAGTCGATACCGACGCAAATCGGCGACTTCATCGAGCACTACCCCGACGTACTGATGTCGATCGTCGGGCTCGCGTTGTTCCTGGCGATCGCATTCACGTCGGTGCGGGCCGCGCGCCGACGGCTGTCGCGCGAGGCCTGGTACTCGGTACACCTGTACGCATATCTCGCCGTCGCGTTGTCCTTCGCGCACCAGCTCGCCGTCGGCACGGATTTCAGCGACGACGCGATCGCCCGCGTCTGGTGGGTCGCGCTGTACGCCGCCGTGTTCGGCACCATCCTCGCGTGGCGAGTCGGGCGCCCGATCGTGTTCAACCTCCGTCATCGCCTCTGGGTGCACGAGGTTCGTCCCGAAGCGGACGGGGTCGTGTCGCTCTACATCGCCGGCGTCGACCTCGATCGGATCGACGCGCAGCCTGGCCAGTTCTTCTTGTGGCGCTTCCTCGGAGGAACGGGGTGGGCGAAGGCGCATCCGTTCTCGCTGTCAGCGATCCCCAACGACCGCTACCTACGCATCACCGTGAAGGATCTCGGCGACGACTCCCGCCGGATCCAAAACCTTCAACCCGGTACTCGGGTGTTCGCAGAAGGCCCGTACGGAACCTTCACGGCCCAACGGCGAACGCTCCGTCGCGTCGTGCTCATCGCCGGCGGTATCGGCATCACGCCGCTGCGCGCGGTCCTCGAGTCGCTACGAGCCGACCCCGGCGACGTCACTCTTCTTTACCGCGCCGCTCATGAGCGCGACCTGGCGTTCCGAAATGAACTGGGCGCGCTGGCCGAGCGTCGTGGCATCGAACTCCATGCACTGATCGGACCTGAGATCGGCGACGATCAGACCGACAGACTCGGGCTACCGGCGCTCCGCGCCCTCGTTCCCGACATCGCGCAACGCGACGTCTTCGTCTGCGGCCCGCCGGCGATGGTCGATGCCGTCCGGCGCCGGCTCGTCCGTCTGCGTGTACCGCGCCGGCAGATCCACTTCGAACGGTTCGGCTACTAGTGGTGGCCGGTCGACGCGCGTTGCCCGTCGTGGCCGCCACCGGCGGCGCGCTCGCGCTGCTGGCGAACTTCCACACCTCCCCGGCGTCGTCCGCGACGGTCTCCGCCGCCGGCACTGCGGCCACAACGACCACCATCGGAGCTCAGCCGAAGGGGACCAGCCCGTCCACCAGCACGACGGCGACGACGACGCCCGGCGGGACGCGAACTGTGGACGGACCCGTTGCCAGCAACGAGTACGGCGACGTGCAAGTACGCGTCACGTTGAAAGGCAGCCAGGTCGTCGATGTCCAGGCGTTGCAACTACCCCATGATCGTTCGCGATCGGCGCGCATCAGCGATGCGGCCGGACCGATCCTTCGCACTGAGGCTCTGCAGGCGCAGAGCGCTCAGATCGACCTGGTCTCTGGCGCCACCTACACCAGCGAGAGCTACGCCGAGTCGCTCCAAGGCGCGCTCGACAAAGCAGGACGATGAAGGCCGCACGACTCATGCAAGGGGCAAGACGCGTCGAGCCTGTCTGGGGAACCGTCATCGGCATCGACGTACGCGACCCGGTGGCCGATGGGCTGCTCGACGAGCTATTCGTATGGTTCGCCCGCGTCGACGAGCTGTTCTCGACGTGGCGCGATGACTCCGAGATCAGCCGCCTCGGCCGCGCACAGATCGCACGGTGCGACACGTCGCCTGAGGTGAGCGAGGTTCTCGATCGCTGCGACGCGCTGACAGAGGAGACACACGGTGCCTTCGACATCACGTTCGCTGCGGATCTCCGGGTGGAGCCGCGGCCGGGTTTCGGGCCGATCGACCCCTCCGGATTCGTCAAAGGCTGGGCCCTCGAACGCGCTGCAACCATGCTGACCGACGCGGGCATCGCGAACTTCTCGATCAACGCCGGCGGCGACGTGCTCACCCGCGGCGCACCCGAGCCGAACCGTGAGTGGCAGATCGGGATCCAACATCCCGCACAACGAACCGCGGTTGCCGCGGTCGTGACGGGCACCGATCTCGCGGTGGCAACGTCCGGCCGCTACGAGCGCGGCGACCACATCATCAACCCCCGCACGGGCATGCCCGCCAATGACTTCGTCTCCGTCACTGTGGTCGGCGACGACCTCGGCCGCGCCGACGCCTATGCCACCGCCGCGATGGTCCTCGGGGAAGAAGGTATGACCTGGCTCGCGATGCTGCCGAACGTCGAGGGCATGGCCATCACCAATCACCACACAGTTCTGCGGACCGAAGGCTTCTCGAGCACCGCACTCCTGGCGATTCCTTAACCGACTGCTGGGCGCCGCCTGACGTTCCTGCTGCCTACGGTCTACGGCCATGCGCATCGACAAGATTGCCGGTCTCCCCGCCCACCCGCTCTTCGTGCACATCCCCATCGTGCTGTTACCGCTCGTCGCGATCGGCTCGATGGCGATGGCGTGCTCAGCCCGAGTCCGCGATCGAATGGGGTGGGTCGTGCTCGGGCTCAGCATCGCCGCCGGCCTGAGTACGCAACTCGCCATCGGAAGCGGCAAGGCGCTCGTCGACAGCGTGACGAAATCGAGCGCTCTCGATCGGCATGTCGCGATTGCCGAGAGCATCCGCCCGTTGGCGCTGCTGCTGTTTCTCGTCGCGCTGGGCGTGATGCTCGTCGACCGCCGCACCCGCGCCGAGTGGCCGTTCCCGCATCGGTCGCAAACGACAACAGCGACGTGGGTCAACGTGGCGTTGGTCTCGATCACCGTGACAGTTGCGCTCGTGACCTGCGGGCGGCTCTATCAAATCGGCGACACCGGCGCTAAGGCCACATGGCAGAACACACGCCTCGTTCCAGCCCATGAGAACGGCGCACGGTGATCGACAGGCCCTGACAGAGCGCATGACGGCCTCCCGTTTCCTTGTACTGGGACATCATCGGGCTCGGAGTCCACGTGCGGCAGGGCCAAAGGTCCCGTCCCCGACGTGAGCGATGGGCTCTCGTCCAAGTCGCGAGTGTTGCGAGCGCCGTACACCAGGGGCTCATTGCCTATGCGACCGAGCGATTGCTCGATTGAGCCACACGGTTGCGGCCGAGTTGTTTCGCTTGATAAAGCGCCTCGTCGGCGTCGCGGAGTACATCGCTCACCGGTCTGATGGGACCAGCCCCGAGGATGGCGATCCCCGCGCTGATGGTGAGCACGCGCGTGGGGTTGCCGATGTGGGCTATCGCGAGTTGCTCGACACCGGTTCGCATTCGGTCTACGGCCGACGTGCCATCCACCAGCGACTGTTCGGGGAGGATGCACAAGAACTCATCGCCGCCGTAGCGGTAGATCGCGTCGCCCACGCGAGCGTGGCATTTGAGCTGGACCGCGACTGCGCGCAGGATCTGGTCACCGGCCGGATGGCCGTAGTTGTCGTTGAACGACTTGAAGTAGTCGACATCGATCAGTGCGAGGCAGTAACGGTGCCCATAGCGTGTCGCTCGTCCGTGCAGGAGCTCGACGTCCTCGTCGAGCGCCAGGCGATTGCCCAACGCGGTCAGCTGGTCGCGACGGGCGATGGCGGTGAGTTCGTGGTTGAGCCCCTCCAACTCCGCTCGTTTCTCGGCCAGCGAGTGGTGCAGTGACGTGACTCGGGCGGCGGCGATGAGCCGAGTCTGGAGCTCTCGCGGCGTGAGCGGCTTCACGAGATAGTCGTCGGCGCCGGCGTTCATCCCCTCGGTAATCTCGTCGAGCGCGCTGTGACTGGTGACCATGATGAAGTAGGTGGAGCTGCCGTGCGCGTGAGCGCGAATGTTGCGGCACAGTTCGACCCCTGTCATTTTCGGCATCATCCAGTCGCTGATGACCACATCAGGTTGCACGGAGTTGTAGGTCTCCCACGCGTCGGAGCCGTCGGCGACAACGTGGCAGTCATGCCCGAGCCCTTGGAGCACGACCTCGAGGATGCGTCGCGACGACACGTCGTCGTCGGCGACAAGGATCTTCATGACCCGACTGAGAGACGCTCGGTCAGCGCACGGCGCAGGTCGCGATAGTCGGTCTCCACCGAGAGCAGATGTGGCTCCGCGTCGGACAAGCCGACACTGGCGGCCAAGCTTTCCAACTGTTCAGCGGAGGAGGCGAGGCGCCGACCGCCGAGTTGGCTGCTGCTGCCCTTGATGGTGTGAGCGACACGGCTCACCGCGACCGAGTCGCGTGCCTCGAAGGATTCGCGCAGCTCGACGAGAAGCGGCTCGGCATCGAGAAGGAATTGGCGAACGAGCTCCTCGAAGAAGTTCTGATCGCTGTCGTTGCCGAGCATGCGCAGCTGGTCAAGCACGGTGACGTCGATGGTCGGCTCTACTACTTGTCCCTGCTTCAAAGCTTGCGCCACCAGCGCGAGCAGAGCGTCCTTGCTCACGGGTTTGGCGAGATAGCTGTCCATTCCCTCGGCCAGACATCGCTCGCGGTCTTCGCGGCGCGCTCCGGCGGTCATGGCGATGATCGGCACGTGCCGATCGGAGCCTTCACCGGCCCGAATGGCGGCGGTAGCTTCGTAGCCGTTCATCTCCGGCATGTGGCAATCCATCAAGATGGCGTCGTAGGAGTACGCCGCGGCCGCCTCCACTGCCTCTGCTCCGTTGAGCACGGTGTCGACGCGGTAACCGACGCTCGACAGCATCGCGACCGCCACCTTCTGGTTGATCAGATTGTCCTCGACCAAGAGCAGCTGGCCGTCCCCGCCCGCGTCCCGTTGGACAACCGCGCGGGCACGAATCGAGAACCAGAAATCGCTTCCAGCGTCCAACTCGCTGGAGACGCCGCATTCCCCGCCCATCAAAGCCACCAGCTGGCCGCTGATCGCCAGGCCCAAGCCCGTGCCGCCGAACTTTCGAGACGTAGACGTGTCGGCCTGGACGAACGGCTGGAAGATCGACGCGAGTTTGTCGATCGCAATCCCGACGCCCGTGTCGGACACCTCGAAGCGGACGATGTTGACCCCATTCATGACGTCGGCCGCGCTGACCCGAACGACGATCTTGCCGCTCGCTGTGAACTTGATCGCGTTGCCGACGAGGTTGGTCAGCACTTGACGTACCCGGCCTGGATCGCCACCGACAACTGCAGGCACATTGCTGTCGACGAGCGCAACCAGCTCGAGTCCCTTGGTCCGTGCCGGACCAGCCAGCAACGCCGCGACCTCGTCGACGATCGTGCGCACGCTGAAATCGACGTCCTCGACTTCGAGCTTGCCCGCCTCGATCTTCGAGAAGTCGAGGATGTCGTCGATGATGACCATCAACGCTTGTCCAGAGCTGCGCACGGTTTGCGCGTAGTCGCGCTGGATGTCGTCAAGTTCGGTTTCCAGCAGGAGATCGGTCATGCCGATGACGCCGTTCATCGGCGTGCGGATCTCGTGGCTCATGTTGGCCAAGAAGTCGGACTTGAGCCTCGATGCCTCGTTCGCTGCGTCCCGCGCGTCAGACATCGCCGCTTCGGCCCCGACCTCCGCGGTCACGTCGGCCAACGTGCCGACCCAGCCTGCGATGCCGCGGTCTCCATCCGGAACCGGCTTTGCCGTCACGAGCACGAACCGCGGCGGTGCGTCGGCAACTTGTATCTCGAATCGCTGACTCAGTTCGACGTGTTGCGCAGAGGAGCCAACGAGGTGGGCGCCGTAATCGATGGGTCGCGCCGAGTCGATGACGGCACCCCACGTTCGTCCGGCGGCGCACTCGGCCGTGACGCCGGTGATCTCGGACCAACGCGGGTTCGTATACACGTAGCGGTTGTCGGGATCGGTCTGGAAGATGCCGATGGGGGCGGCGTCGGTGAGAAGTCGCAACTGGTCCGCCGACGTCTGCACCTCGCGAGCTTGTGCGGCGAGTGCGTCGGCCTTGATGAAGATGTTCGCGAACACCGAGACCTTTGCTCGGAGCTCGTTCGGCGGGACGGGAGCGAACATGAAGTCGACCGCGCCCTCGGCGTAGCGGTCGAGATCTGGAAGATCGTCGCTGCCGTACGCGGTGAAGAAGATGATCGGCGTCATCTCTGACTGCTGCCGTTGCCGAATGAGGCCGGCAGTTTCGAATCCGTCCATCAGCGGCATGCAGACGTCGAGCAGGATCACTGCGAAGTCCTGAGCCATCACGCACCGCAAGGCGGCGATTCCCGATTCCGCCTCGAAGATCGAGAATCCGAGCGGCTCGAGCACGGCCTTCACGGCCAGTCGTTTGGACGCATTGTCGTCGACGATGAGGATGGGGACCTTGGACGTTGCGGCTTCGGTGTTCATGCCGCGGTAGGTGTGGCAGTCGGCAGCCATGGGCCAAGCGCGGCGATGAGCTCAGCGGTATCGACAGGCTTCGGCACGTAGTCATTGGCGCCGGCATCGATGCAACGGCGCCGCTCGCCTTCGACCACCTTGCCCGTCACGGCGATGATCGGCAGCGAGTTGAAATGCTCGAACCGCCGAATCGCGCGGATGGTGTCGTAGCCATCCATGACCGGCATCATGATGTCCATCAGGACGATGTCGATGTCGCGTTTTCGCTCCAGGATGGCGATCGCGTCGGAGCCGCTTTCCGCCATGGTGACCTCGGCGTGGCCGCGCTCGAGAAGTGCAGTGAGAGCGAAGATGTTGCGGAAGTCGTCGTCGACCAGCAGGATTTTCAGCCCATCGAAGACGGCGCCTTCGATGCTGCCGGCAGGCTTCGCGGTCAGCACTGGGGCTGTCAGCGCGGCCGGTCGCATTCCGGTCGCAGGCGAACCCACCGGCAGGTAGACAGTGAACGTGCTGCCGTGACCTGGCGTGCTGGTCACAGTGAGCTCGCCGCCGAGCAGGCCAACCAGCTCGCGACTGATCGACAGACCAAGGCCGGTTCCTCCGTAGAGGCGTGCAGTGCTGCCGTCGCCCTGAGCGAAGGCTTCGAAGATCCGTTGTTGTTGCTCCGTGTCAATACCGATGCCGCTGTCGCTGACGGAGATCCCAACCACTGACGCCGCAGTCACGAGCGAGTTCGTTTCGGTGGTCCAGCCTGTGTCGGCCAAGCTGACCTGGACGCGCACGTGGCCGTGATCAGTGAACTTGAAGGCGTTTGCGAGCAGGTTCTTGAGGACTTGGCGGAGTCGCTGCGGATCGGTGACGATCTCGTCGGGGCTGTCAGGAGCGAGATCGATGGAGAACTCGACGCCCTTACCCGCCGCGACCTGCTCGAATTCGCGGAGCAGGGTGCTACGCAGCTCCGTCATGGAGAGATCGGTCAACTCGATCGAGACCGTGCCCGACTCGACCTTCGCCAAGTCGAGAATGCCGTTCAGGAGACCGAGCAGCTCCCTGCCGGACTCCCCGATGACGTTTGCGTATTTGACCTGCGTCTCCGTCATGTTGTCCTCAGGATTGTCTTCGAGTTGCTGAGCGAGGATCAGCAGACTGTTGAGAGGAGTGCGGAGCTCATGTGACATGTTCGCGATGAACTCAGATTTGTACTTCGACGACACGGCGAGCAGTCCGAGCTCTCCGGCCTTTTGTTCGACCAAGCGGTTGGACTGCTCGACCTCCTGAGTCCGCTTCTCCGCCTCGATGTTCTGCTCAGCAAGCAGCCGTGCTTGCCGTCCAAGGTCCTCGTTGGACTCGCGCAACTCTTCCTGCTGCAAGCGGAGTTCCTCGGCCTGAGATTGCGATTGCTTCAGCAGGTTCTCCGTGAGCGTGTTGGTCTCGATCGTGTTGAGGACGAGCCCGATGCTTTCCGTGATCGAATCAAGGAACGTCTGATGCGCGACGCTGAATGAGGAGAAGGACGCGAGTTCGACCACGGCTCGTACCGTCCCTTCGAACAACACCGGTAGGACGATGATGTTGAGCGGGGGAGAGGCGCCGAGTCCTGAGTTGATCCTCACGTAGTCGCTAGGAACTTCGGTGAGAAGGATCCGCTTCTTCTCTTTGGAGCACTGGCCGACGAGTCCGTCGCCCAGCCGGAAAGATGTCGACAATTGCTTGCGTTCTTCGTAGCCGTAGCCCGCTTGGAGTTGCAGCATCGGCTCGACGGCTTCTGACGGAATGGTCATCGAATAGAACACGCCGTGTTGCGCGGAGACGAGCGGGGCGAGCTCGGAGAGGATCATGCTCGAGACCTCCGTGAGATCGCGCTGGCCTTGCAGCATGCGAGTAAAGCGCTCTCGGTTCGTCTTCAACCAGTCCTGCTCGACGTTCTGTCTCGTGGTCTCGCGCAGGTTGCGAATCATCTCGTTGAGCTTGTCCTTCAAGACCGCGACCTCGCCGCTGGCTTCGACCCGGACCTGCCGCGTGAGGTCGCCCTCGGTGACCGCGGTGGCCACCTCGGAAATGGCGCGCACCTGGTTGGTGAGGTTCGCGGCCAATTGGTTCACGTTGTCGGTGAGGTCTTTCCAAACTCCGCCAACTTCCTTCGACTGTGCTTGACCGCCGAGCTTGCCTTCGACGCCGACCTCGCGGGCGACGCGTGTCACTTCTCCGGAAAAGGCATTGAGCTGGTCGACCATCGCGTTGACGGTGTTCTTCAGTTCGAGGAACTCGCCTTTGACGATGATCGAGATCTTCTTGCTCAAATCGCCGTTCGCGACTGCAGTGGTCACCTCGGCGATGTTGCGCACCTGAGCGGTCAAGTTGGTCGCCATCACGTTGACGTTGTCTGTCAGGTCCTTCCACACCCCACCGACTTCGATGGTGACAGCGGCCGCTTGACCGAGCTTGCCTTCGGTCCCGACCTCGCGGGCAACGCGGGTGACCTCGGAGATGAAGCCATTGAGTTGGTCGACCATCGCGTTGATGGTGTTCTTCAACTCGAGCATCTCGCCGCGCACGTCGGCCGTGACCTTCTTGCTCAGGTCGCCTTGGGCGACGGCGCCTATGACCCGTTGCATTTCTAGGGTGGGGCGGACCAGGTCGTCGATCAGGCTGTTGACCGACTCGACGGTGCCGGACCAACTCTGGGCCCTCCCGCCGAGCATGACGCGTTGCGAGAGCTTGCCTTGCTTGCCGACGACCTCGCTGACCCGACCAAGCTCCGTTTCGAGTGCCTGGCTCGCGATGATGACCTCATTGAGGCCATCGGCCACCTTGCCTGCGACCCCGGTCCACTCGAGCGGCATGCGGGCGGTGAAGTCACCCTCCTTGACCCGCGCCAGCACGGCCAGCAGGACCTTGGCATCGACGGCATCGGCTTGGGCCACGACGGCATCTGACTTGGAAGTCTCCATGACGATCTGATCGGCAACTGCAGCCCCGAGCCGTGTAGCGCGAATGCATCTACGGGGCATGGGTTCGGCAGGTCGAAGACATGGCGGATGACCATCGATGCTGTTGACGCTGTGCCGACCCAAGTCTTGATCGTCGACGACGCCGCCTCCACGCGTCGATTTCTTCGTGGCGTTCTCGACTATTGCCCCGAGTTCGAGGTGGCCGGCGAGGCAGTGAACGGAGCGGAGGCGGTCGAAATGGCCGACTCGCTCCAGCCCGATGTCGTTCTCCTCGACCTTTGCATGCCCGTGGTCGATGGGTCGAGTGCTCTCGGCAGTCTGTTGCGCGTTGCCCCGAATTCCAAGGTCATCGTCCTCTCGGGAATGAGCGCGAGCCGGGAAGAACCCTTGCTCGCGCAGGGCGCGACGGGGTTCGTCCCGAAGGGGCTCGCCCCGTTCGATCTGCTCGAACGACTCGGCGCGATCGTCGGACGACCGGTCACATTGCAGCGATCCGCGCCCGAGCAACAACGCCCCGACGATCCCGAGATGCCCAAAATTGATGAGCCCCTGCAGGCTCGCGGCGTCATCTGTGACGACGATCCCATGGTCAGGCGTCTCCTCGGACAGGTCCTCGCGAACTGCGATGTACCGGTGCTCGCGGAGACGGACGGCGTTCCCGCCCTCCTCTCGGTCATCGAGCTCGCCCAACCCGAGGTTCTCGTGCTCGACCTCTGGCTTGAGGGCATGACCGGCACGAGCGCCATCCCCGAGATCCGCAAGCTTTCTCCCCGCACCGTCGTCCTCGTCTATTCCGCGTATGAAGAGTGGAAGGACAACGCGCTTGCCGCCGGCGCATCAGCGTTCGTCGCGAAGCCAAACTTCGAACGACTCGAAGCAGAGATCCTCCGGCTGACCAGGGCGATACGGTGACGACCGCCGATGCTCTCGATCACGACAGGGTGAACGCGCTGCGCGACTTCGGGAATGACTCCGGAGAACTCCTGGCCGCGATGCTCGCCGACTTCCTCGTCGAAGCTCCGCAACTCGTAACGGAGATCGAAGCCGCCATGAGCACCCAGTCGCACGACGCCGCGGCTCGAGCCGCGCACCGGCTCCGTGGGATCACCGGGCACATCGGCGCAACAAGGTTGGGCGACATCGCCAGTCAAGTGGAGATCGCGGCCGGGACCGGGTTCCCTGTTGGTTCCGCTGCATTGGTTGCCGCGGCTCGCGTCGAACTGGGCCTCGCCGTGACGGCGGCCTGTGTTCTGCTCGCTCAACCGTGAGCGCCGACGCCGGTTGGCTCGGTTGAACAGTGCCTAGGTGCCGGTCGACGCCAGTCGTGTGTGAGCCGCGCTGCGCAGCGGCACCTGGTCTGCCGGGGTTGGTCTGCCGTACAGATAGCCCTGCCCGATCAAGCACCCGAGCGCTTGGAGCGCTTCCTGTTGTGCCTGGGTCTCGATGCCCTCGGCGACGACGACGTGGCCCAGCTCGGCTCCCAGGGCGAGGATTGATCGCACGATGGCGACACCATCCGCGCTCTGGTCGATGTCCGCCACAAAGCTCCGGTCGATTTTGAGGACGTGGATGGGGAAGCTCTTCAGGTAGGTGAGGCTCGCCCAGCCAGTACCGAAGTCGTCGATTGAGATGCCCACCCCGCGATCCGCGAGGGAATGAAGGGTCGCGCTCGCTTGGTCGAAATCCGTGATGAGCACGGTCTCGGTGACCTCGAGCCACAGGAATTCGAAGTCGAGTCCAGCGTTCGTGATGATTGCGGCGACGCGAT
>JBEEFX010000048.1:0-6814 GCA_041166365.1 Acidimicrobiaceae bacterium | reverse complement strand
CGACGAGTTCATCGCCAATCGTCAGCGCATCGCCCAGGTGTACGACGAAGGACTGGCCGAGTTGCCGGTCACTCCGCTCGCGATCCCGGCGGACGCGAGCTGCAACTACTACAAGTACGTCGTCTATCTACCCGCCGGCGTGGATCGCGCCGAGCTGAAGAAGACCCTCCGGTCCGAGTTCGGCGTCGCCTTGTCGGGCGAGGTGTACGAGCTCCCGTTGCATCTGCAACCGGTGTTCGAGCCTTGGGCGATGGGGTCCCTGCCGGGGGCCGAGCACATCTGCGCCTCACACATCTGCTTGCCCATCTCGGCCCTCATCACCGAGGAACAAGCCGAGCACGTCATCGTCTCGCTGCGGTCGGCCCTCGACCGGCAGTCGCACTAGAAGCAAAGGACCGATCGTTGGACAGAATCGTGGCGGACCGATCGTTGAACAAAGTCGTGGCCGTGACCGGCGGGTCTGGGTTCATCGGCACCCATGTCGTCGACGCGCTGCTCGACGCGGGCTGCACGGTGCGGGTGCTCGATCCGAAGCCGCCGCACCGAGCCGACGCGGAATGGGTGCCGGTCGACGTCCTCGACACCATCGGTCTGACCGAGGCCGTGGCGGGCGCCGAGGTGATCTTCCATCTCGCGGCGATCGCCGACGTCAACGACGTGATCGTCGATCCGACGCTGGCCATCCAGGTCAACACGCTCGGCACGGCCCGCTTGCTCGAGGCCGCCCGACTCGCCGAGGCCGGACGCGTCGTGCTGGCCTCGACCGTGTGGGTCTACGCCGCCACGACCGGTGACGAGGTCGACGAAGACACGTTGTTCGATCCGAACACCGACCGCCACCTCTACGTCACGTCGAAGGTCGCGGCCGAGATGGCCTGCCGCGACTACCACACCCTCTACGGCCGGCCGTACACGGTCTTGCGGTACGGCATCCCGTACGGCCCCCGGATGCGCGACAACTGCGTCGTGGCGGCATTCATGAAGCGGTGCATGCGCGGCGAGCCGTTGCGCATCGACGGCGACGGCAGCCAGCAGCGATCGTTCGTCTATGTCGAAGACCTCGCCCAAGCACACGTGAAGGCGCTCGACGACGTCGCAGCCAATCGGACGTTCAACATCGAGGGCGCGGTGCCCGTGAGCATCCGCGAGATCGCCGAGTCCGTCACTGCGCTCATCGGCACGGGCGTCGTGGAGTTCGGTGAGCCTCGCCCGGGCGACCTCAAAGCCCGAATCGTCTCCAATGCCAGAGCGCGCGTCGAGCTCGGATGGGAACCCACCACCGCCTTCGCCGACGGCCTCGCCCGCACCTACGCGTGGTACCAGGCACAAGCCGCCGCTGAGGCGAGCGAGCGCGCGGCCGCGACCCCGCTGGCGCTCAGCGAGGAATAGGATCAACGGTGAGCGTCATCGACCGGCCGGGCGGCACGCGCCGCATCGCGGTCGTGCCCGCGTACAACGAGGAGCCCACCGTCGCTCAGGTGCTCGACAAGCTGAGCTACCTCGTCGACGAGCTCGTCGTCGTCGACGACGGCTCGACCGACGGCACACGAGCGGCGATCCAGGAATGGCTTCCCGGGCACGACCACTGCCGCTTGCTCAGCTTCGACGAGAACCAGGGCATGTCGGCCGCCTACTACCTCGCGTTCACCGATCTGCGCCGCCGCATGCGCGCCGGCGAGCTGTCACCCGACGACCTCGTGTACACGATCGACGCCGACGGTCAGCACGATCTCGACGTCCTCGACGATCTGCACCAGCGCACGGTCGACGAGAAGCTCGACGCGCTGCTCGTGCGGCGCGACCTGTCGACGTATCCCGCGTACAAGCAAGCCGGCAACTGGGTGCTGTCGACGTGGGCCACGCTGTGGGCCGGCGCCCGCCTCGACGACGTCGAGTCCGGCTACCGCATCTTCCGCCTCGGCGCACTGGCCGACTCGCTCACCTACTACCGCGGCTACAAGTACTCCGAGACCGTCGAGGTCGCCGTGGTGATGTGCCGGCTCGGCTATCGCGTGCGCAACGACATCGTGGTACCAGTGCCGGTGTATCGCAGCCGCACACGCATGTACGACGTGTTCGTCGACCTCGGTGCGATCCCCCTCGCGGCAGTGCGCGTCACCACGCGCCGTCCCCCGGGAACGAATGTGCCGAGCCTGGTGCCGCCGATCGCGGTGACCGCCGCCGGAGCGGTGATCGGCATCGGCGTGCTGCGTCGCGTGCTGCGTTTGTTCCGCTGACTCGACCGGTCAGCAGTGGTCGAGGTAGCCCGCCCGGCCGAGCAGCTCGTCGAGGCGCACGGGGTGGAGGCCTTTGCTCGCCAGCCCGTCGAGGATGAGGGGCAGCGCCTCGAGCAGCACGGTGCGGTCGGCGGTGACCGTTCCGTCGATGCCGTCGTGCAGCAGGATGATCGAGCCGGGCTGCACGTGTTCCAGGATCCGCCGGGCCACTTCGGCGCCATCCGTGGCCGACCAGTCCTGCGCGGACACATCCCAGGTCACCGTGACCATGTTCTTGTCCGACGCGTGCGCGAGCATGAAGGGCGTGCGTTGGCCGTGGGGTGGGCGGAAGAACGCCGGACAAACACCGAGCTGCTGCCGGAATGCGTCCTGCGTGCGGTCGAGCTCCGGGTATCGCGGATCGAGCCAGCGCCAGTAGTCATGGTGATACGAGTGGTTTCCGAGCAGATGACCGTCGGCATACAGCGCCTTGGCGATCGCCGGCCGCGCGTCGATGGCCTTGCCGACTTCGAAAAAGGTCCCCTTCGCGCCGTGCTGGTCGAGGATCGCACTCACCTGGAGGCTGTAGGGATCGTCCGGTCCGTCGTCGAATGTCAGCGCCACCCGGCGATCGCCGCGATCCCCGTGGGTGATCACGTGACCGAACCACTGCACGGTCGGGTCATTGCCCCCCACCCACAGCACGAGGCCGCCGCCGAGCAGCGCACCCAGCGTCACCACCGCGATCGCGCGCCGGTCCACTCGCTCGCGCGTGCCGCGGTGCGTCGCGATGGTGATCACCGCGCTGACCACGACGACCGCGGCGGCGAGGCGGAGATTCACCAGGGCCGCGGCCGCGCCCACCGCCGCGAGCGCGAGGACGCGCCGGTCGGTGATCGTTCGAGCCGGCACGACCAGCCCGACACCCACGCCGAGGACGGCGCCGATCGACAGATCGATCGCACCGAACGGAGTGACGCCGTACAGCGCGAGGGCCACGAGCGCGGCGATCGTGCCGAGCACCGCGAATCGCGGGCGCGGAACGATCTTGGCCACTTGTGCCGCGACCACGATCGCGAGCAGCAATGACACTGGCATTGGCCACGGCATCCGCGCAGGACGGTAGTGCGCCGCGCGCGGTCGAGACGCGCAGCGGACGGAACGCCAAGCGAGGCGTCATCGCGTTCTGGGTCATCGTCCTCGTGCTCCTACTCCGTCACCGGGAGGTGATCTCGAGCGACACCCTGTCGAACTACATCCACGTCTGGTTCGTCGCCGACAAGGTTTGGCACGGAGGCGGCCTGCCGTTCCACATGCCGGTCCTCGCCCACGGCAACGCGCTCGCATTCCCGTACGGGTTCATCCCCTGGATGTTCGCCGTCCTGCTGTGGCCGCTCATGGGCGAGTGGAGCGTGACGCTCACACTCGGGATCGGGTTCGTCGGATTGGTGCTGGCGACGTTCTGGGCGTTCCCCGAGCTCCGGCGCGGATGGTGGGCGGCGGCGGCGCTGGTGAATCCCGCGCTGGTCGAGGGGTTGCTCCTCGGTCAACTCCCGTTCCTGTGGGCCGCGGCCATGTTGCTCCTCGCGATCGGCTGTTGGCGACGGGATCGCCGCACGCTGGCCATCGTGCTCGCCGCGCTCGCGCAGATCACCCACGCGCCGATCCTCATCCCGCTCGTCGCGCTCCTCGTCTTCGCGTGGTCCCGCTACGAATCCGACCGTCGCGCCCTCATCCGCGCGTGGCTGCTGTCGTTCATCCCTGCACTGCCCGCGGTGTACCTCGTGTTCGCCTCGCCGGTCACCTCCCAGACATCGCCCCTCTGGAGCATCTGGGTCGAGGTCGAGACGCTCGCGCTCCGTTCGCTCGTCTTGCTCGTGCCGTTCGGCCTGCTGTACCTCCAGCGGCGCGGCACGCGGCCCAAGGGGCCGATCATCGCCGCAGCCGTGATGGTCATCGGCCAGCTCGTGACGATTCCGATCTCCGGGATGGCGGCCGGATGGGGCGCGCTGAACCGGCAACCCGATGCCGCCGCTTCGGCCATCCCGGAATCTCTCCCGGTCGTGCACGGAGCCACCTACCGAGTGCTGACGTACGGCGACGGCAAGTACGGCATGTACGCGGTGGTGCGTGCCGGGGGCCGGCTCGACTCCGAGTTCTTCCCCGAGAGCATCTACCGCCGCAGCTTCCGAGACGAGTCGGTCTACGCCAAATTCCTCACGGACCGGAAGGTCGAGTTCGTCCTCGTCGACTACCGCTATCGGAAGTTCCACACGAACGAGCAGCAGCTGCTGGACTCGATGGTGGCGGCACCCGGCGCCGCCACGTGTGTCGGAGGCCTGCGCGTCGAGCGCACGCACCAGTCTTCGACGTTGACGGCCTACCGCGTCATTCGGGACTGCTCGGCGCCGGTTGCCACGAAGTGACCTTGGCGCGCACGTCGTCGACGTACTCCGCGATCCCTTGCTCGAGGCGGTCGCGCCGGAACTGACGCCGGCCGGCGATGCGCCCGCCCTTGGCCTCCAGGATCGCGGCCGTCTTGTCGAGTGCCTTGCCCGCGTTGATCGCGTACGTGCAGAACACGGCGACGGGCTTGCGATCGAGCACCGGGAGCTTCCGGAGCCGGCTCGCGCGGCCTGGCCGTTGCCCGAACACCACGAGCCCGTCGACCCAGGTGCCCACGAACACGACGTCGGCAACGGCGAGCTCGTGGAAGTCGAAGTCGGTGACCGAGTGCACCGCGACCTCGTCGCCCGCCTCGGCCAGCGCGCCGCCGATCAGCTCGGCCGCGCGTCGGGTGTTGCCGGTCATCGACTCGTAGAGCACCACCGCCTTCATCGACCCTGGTTCTAGCAGGGCGCCAACTACCGTCTGGCCATCGACCCGGCGGATCGCACTCACAAGTTCTGGGTTGGGCTCGGCGCCGCAGCGCTCCTCGCCCTCGCCGTCCGGGTGCCGTACCTCTGGTTCTGGCGCCGTGGGCTGCCCGTCGGCGGCGACTCGCGCTACTACCACGAAGGCGCGAACCTCCTGGCGCAGGGGAAGGGCTTCATCGAACCGTTCCTCTACCTCGACGCCGGCAAGACCGTGCAGGCCGCTGATCATCCGCCGCTGTACATCGTGTATCTCGCCCTGTTCTCGCTCGTCGGCCTGAAGGGCGTCACCGCGCACCTCCTCGCCTCCGCGCTCGTCGGTGTGCTCACGGTGGTGATCGTCGGCCTGGTCGGGCGTGAGCTCGCCGGGCCGCGCGTTGGCTGGATCGCGGCACTGCTCGCCGCCCTCTACCCGAACCTGTGGGCCTACGACGGCGCACTCGAGTCAGAGACGATGGCCCAACTCGGCATCGCGCTCGTCCTGCTGGCTTCCTGTCTCTGGTGGCGATCGCCAAGTCGTCGAGGGGCGATGTTGCTCGGCGGCGCGATCGCCTTCGCCGCGCTCGCCCGCGCCGAAGTCCTGTTCTTGGTCGTACTGCTGTTGGTGCCGTTCATCCTCTCCCGCGTCGACCTGGAACGTCGCGAGCGCCTGCGCCAACTGGGGGCCGCGTGGCTCGCGACCGGACTGCTCATCGCACCGTGGTGCATCTACAACTTCACTCGCTTCGAGCGGCCCGTCTTGCTGTCCTACGGCTTGGAGGTCACCGTCGACTCAGCGAGTTGTCACGACACCTACTACGGGCCCATGACCGGCTATTGGTCGCGCGGCTGCGTCGTCGATGCGCTCGCGAGGTCCGGATTGCCGGAGGACACCGACCGGTCCGTCCTTGCGGCGATGTACCGCGATGATGCCGTCGATTTCATTCGTGCGAACTCGAGCCGGCTTCCTGTCGTCCTCGCCGCGAGGGTCGGCCGTATCACCGGGCTGTGGAACCTGCGGCAGCAGGCCGCCCTCGATCACTTTCCCGGCGGCCGCGAGCAAGAGCTGGCGTGGGCGGCGTGGTGGTCGTTCTTCGCGCTGGCCGCGCTCTCGGTCGCCGGCGGCATCGTGCTGCGCCGGCGACGCAGACCGCTGCTGCCCCTGGTGTCGATTCCCGTGCTCGTGGTCGTCACGACCATGATCACGTTCGGGCTCGTCCGGTACCGCGCGACTGCCGAGGTCTGTCTCGTCGTGCTCGCCGCGGTAGCCATCGACGCCGCCATCGACGCGCGCCGACCGACGGCGCGCCGACCGACCGTGGCTCATGCCACCGAGGCTCGGGGCGAGGAGGCTCCGGCACCGTGATCGCTGTCGATCCGGCATCGACCCTCACGTCTCGCGAGCGGTTCCCGTGCTTCGACGGCCTGCGAGCCATCGCCGCGGGCGCGGTCGTGCTGCTGCACGTCTCGCTGATCTCCGGGTTCACCCTTCGTGAATCCGACACGGTCGGCCCGTACTTCGCCCGCGGCGAGGCCGGCGTGTACCTCTTCTTCCTGATCTCGGGCTACCTGCTCTACCGGCCGTTCGTGGCCGCCCGCTTCGACCAGGCCCCGGGGCCGGGGCTGCGGTCGTACGCCCGCCGGCGAGCCCTGCGCATCCTGCCCGCGTACTGGGTGGCGCTCACCGTGCTGGCCGTGATCTTCGACGTGCGCGAGCGCAATGACATCTCCTCACTCGGCGACGTC
>JBEEFX010000047.1:0-14273 GCA_041166365.1 Acidimicrobiaceae bacterium | reverse complement strand
GCGGCGATCCGCCGTCGTGGCCCCGTGCCCTTCGCCGAGGTCATGGAGCTCGCGCTGTACGACGCCGAGCACGGGTTCTACGCCGGCGGGGGCGCCGCCGGCCGCCGGGGGGACTTCATCACCTCGCCGGAGGTCGGACCGCTCTTCGGCGCGGTGGTCGCCCGCGCGCTCGACGGGTGGTGGCGCGCAGCGGGCTCGCCCGACCCGTTCGTCGTCGTCGAAGCGGGTGCGGGCGCAGGCACCCTCGCCCGCACCGTCCTGGCCGCCACGCCCGCATGTGGGCCCGCGCTGCGCTACGTGCTCGTCGAACGATCAGCGCGCTTGCGCGAGCTGCACGGCGAGTACCTCGCGCTCGAATCGTCCGCTCATGCGTTCGCTCCTGACCGGGAGGAAGACGATCACGACACGCGCGCCGTCCAACTGCCGACCGGCCCGATCGTCGTCAGCCTCGCCCAGCTCCCGCGGGTCGCGGCTCACGTCGTGATCGCGAACGAGCTCCTCGACAACCTGCCGATCGACCTGCTCGAGCGGTCGGGCGACCGGACCTGCGAGGTGCGAGTCGGACTCGACGGCGACCGGCTCGTCGAGGTGCTCGTACCAAGTGAGCTCTCGATCGAGACGGGACGCGAACCGGTGCAGAACGTCGCTGCGCGCTGGGTGCGCGAGGCCCGAGCGCTCGGGGGTCGACTCGTGGTGATCGACTACGCCGACACGACGCCGTCGATGGCGGCGCGTCCGTGGACCGACTGGCTGCGCACCTACCGCGCACACCAGCGGGGGAGCGATCCGCTCTCCGACTTGGGCACGCAGGACATCACGTGCGAGGTCGCAGTCGACCAGCTGCCGCCGCCGACGTCGAACACGACACAAGCCGACTGGTTGCGCGCCCACGGCATCGACGACCTGGTCGACGAGGGTCGCAAGATCTGGGCGGAGCGCGCTCACCTCGGGGATCTCGAAGCCATGAAGGCCCGCAGCCGCATCACGGAAGCCGAAGCGCTCACCGCCCCGTCGGGCCTCGGCGCCTTCCGCGTTCTCGAGTGGAGCCCGCCAGAGCGGTGACCGGCAAGATCAAGCCCGCAGCTCGATCAGTCGTCAGGGCTTGATGATGTGGATGGCCGCTTCTTCTGCCGCGAGGGGCGCCTCGAGCTCGGTGGCGAAGTCGCGCTCCGTTTCGTCACCGGTGAAGGCGTCGTCCTCCGCCAAGGTCTCGTCCAGCGGGTCGACACTTCCCGCGACGAGGTCGGACTCGTCGTCCAGACCTTCCTCGACCGACCCTGGAGCGATCAGGCGCGGCGGCTCCGGACGATGCGGGCGAGCGCGGTCGGCCTGCTCCCGCTTGACGAACTCGTCCAGCGGTTCCGGCACGCGTTCCTCGGCGGGCGTCGTGCCGTAGTCGTCTGCTCCGAGGAGCCGTTCCGGCGGATACTCACCCTCCCCGGCCAGCTCGTCTTCGTCGAGGGCCTCGGCCTGGTCTTGTGGGTCGTCTGCGGCCATACCCCGGCCCGCCTACCCGGCCCGCCCGCGTCCGATTCACGAAATGACTCGCACCTCGCCGGCAGCGGCATCGATCTCGATCATCACGCCGTCAGCGATGCGCGCCAGCGCGTCGGCTACCCCGACCACCGCGGGAATCCCGAGCTCTCGAGCCACGATGGCCGTGTGGCTCAACGCGCCACCGGTTGTCGCCACCAGGCCGCCGAGCAGCGGGAGCACCGCGCCGAATGCGGGCGTGGTGGTCGTCGTCACGAGAATGTCGCCAGGCTCGATCCGGTCGATCGCATCCTCCGGGTCGAACGCAACGAGGGCGCGCCCACGAGCGACACCGGCGCCGATCCCGAGTGGGGTTGCGGTGCCGTTCATCGCGCCCATGTACGCGCCCATCGCCGCGAGCACTCGCCCGAGCGCGCCCGGGAGCTCGAAGCCGGGTGGTGGTCCGGCGCCGAAGCCACCTTCGCCGAGAACCGGTGGTGGCGTTGCTGCGGCCGCGACCTCGGACGCCGCGGCCCGCTGGCGGGCCACGCCCTCGAGCTCTCCGGCGCCTTCGCGCAGGCCTCGCGCCACCTCCGTCGTCGACAGCTCGAACACGAGGTCCTGCGGCTCGAGCGCGAGTCGCGTGCTCGCTTCGAAGAAGGCTCGGCGCACGAGCCCGAGAACCCACAGGCTTCCGACGATGGCGTGGTCGTCGCGAGCGGAGAACGCGAACCGGGCTTCCGCGAGCAGATCGTCGAAGAGCTCACGCTCCTCCGCGGGCACCTTCTCACGCAACGGTTCTCCGGAGGGCCGCCGCGGAGGATCGGCGAGTATGGATGCGATGAGCGCCGTCGGTTCCTCGCGGAGCGTTCGTCCCGAGAAGTCGTACCGCCCGATCCCCCAGTAGCCGACGTCCTCCAGGAGCACGTCGAAGGCGTCAGCGGCCGCAGGGGAGAGCGCGCGTAGCTCGTCGGCCGTGCGTGGCCGGGCGCCGCCGAGCGCGTCTCGCACCGGCCGGCACGCGACGGTGAGCGGGTGTTCGCCGACGAGCAGCGCGAGGCATTCCTCGAGCGGCAAGCCCCACCCGCCGCAGTGCACGAGGAAGTCGCCGACAGGAATCGCCGAGGCGCCGATCAGCGAGAAGTGGATCGTCAGCCCACTGCTGAACTCGGCGGCGGCAGCCTCGACATGAAGGGCGAGGTGCTCGTCGTCGAGCGTCGCGAGGTCAACGGCCTGCAGCGAACGGCGTGCTTCGACGAGTGCGGGTCGTGCCTCCTCCGTCCACCAACGCAACTCCTCGCGCCACCGGCGCTCGGCCATGGCCCGCTCGGCCGCCTCCGGTGGGCGCACGGCGCGTGCCGCGAGATCGCCCATCTGCGCCGCGCCGTACTGGTAGCCGTTGACATAGCGAATGTCGATGTGGCTGATCGGCAAGCCGTACGCGGAGGTGAAGACCTGGAAACCGGCGGCCATGGCTTCGGGGAACAGCTCCTGCAGCGCCGCGCTCGACGGCCGAGGGGCGTGCGCCGCGTCCCATTCCCAGGTTCCTGGTCCCGGTGCTTCCCACGTGAGCTCAGACATCGTCCCCCACCTTCCCTGTGCGCCTGGCGCGGTCCGTCAACGTCGTGATCGCCCAACCTGTGGTCGCCGCCGCTTCTTCTCGCGACATGCCGAACCGGCGCGTGAGCGTGCGATAGGTCTCGTTGGACGCAAGCGCCCCCACCACCGCACAAAGACGGTCGAGCTCTTGCGCAGCCAAGTGGGTGGCAAGCGGCCTCATCGCGGTCTCGATACGCGCCGCATTGCGCCTGTCGATCTCGCCGCGAACCCGTGTGTCGACCTCGGACACTCGGACTGCGTTGAACAACGCGGCGTTGCGGTCCAGATACGCGTAGGCGACCGGCAACCCCGCAACGAGCTCCTTCGGCGAGTGCGGCTCGGGAAGGTCCGCACCACCCGTTCGCTCGCGTGCGGCGCCGGGCAACGCGTCGAACAGCGCTTCCTTCGTCGAGAAGTGGTGGTACACGGTGCGCACCGACACGTTCGCCCTCCTGGCCACCGCCGGGATCGAGATGGTGGCCGGACTCTCGTCGACCATGAGCTCGATGAGCGCGTCGACGATTCGACGACGGGTCAGCTCGGCGTGCTCTTTGCGAGTGGGGCTCTCGTAGGGGCGCCTCGTTGACTTCACGTATGAATCATGCAATGAATACAGCGACTTGGCAAGCATGCAATGACTGCATGGATCATGAAATGAGGACAAAGTGGCCACAGCAATCACCACTCGGACGCAGCCAACCGACCGTTGGGAGCGGATCGCCGGAGTCGGGGGCATAACCTTCGCGGCGATCGTCGGGGCCAGCAACGTCGTCGTGCCGAACCCTCCGGCATGGGACGCGTCGGGGGCGGAGATCTCGACCTGGGTGCACGATCACCACGCCGTGCTCGCGATGACGGTCGGCGCCTTCGCGCTGACCGCCCCCGCGTTGGTGGCGTTCGTCGCCGGCTACGTCCTCCGTGTGTTCCGCAGCGACCGAACCGACGCGAGAGCGCCGGCCCTCATCGGCGCTGGTGGTGCGTTGCTCATCGGCGCGATGTTCTTCGTCGTCGAGGTCGCTCGGACCGTCCTGCTCGCTTCCGACGGATCCGCGGGCATGACGGCAGGCGTCACCGAGGTCGTCTGGCACCTCGAGGGCGCGCCCTTCAGTCTCAACATGGTCGCGATCGGTATCGCCGTGTTCGGATTCGCGTTGGCCGGAGCACGGGTCGGCGTGCTGCCTTCGTGGTACGGCGGTCTCGGCGTCGTGGCGTTGGCCGCAGCGATCCTGTCCGCTGCGCCCGTGTCGGCGACGGTGAACGGCTCGAACGGTTGGCAGATCGGTCTCGTCACCTTCCTGTCCTGGCTCGTCCTGCTGCTCGTCGCCGGCACGAGGATGCTGCGCCAGACGGCTGGGTAGAGTCGGCGGCCGAGCACTGGCCGACAACCCAGGGAGACCGTCGTGGCTGACGAACCGAGCGGCGCTGCCATCGAGGACTACTTCGTCGAAGACCGCACGTTCCCGCCGCCGGATGCCTTCAAGGAGCGAAGCCTCGTCGCCAGTCCGTTTCTCTACGACGAGGCCGACCAGGACTATCAGGGCTTCTGGGCCAAGCAAGCGGCGGAGCTCGTCGACTGGTTCGACGACTGGCACACGATCTGCGAGTGGAACCTGCCCTTTGCCAAGTGGTTCGTCGGCGGCAAGCTCAACGTGTCGTACAACTGCCTCGACCGGCACGTCGTGGCGGGTCGTGGCGACAAGGTGGCCTACCACTGGGAAGGCGAACCCGGCGACACTCGCACGATCACGTACGCCGACCTGTTGGCGGAGGTGCAGAAGTTCGCCAACGCGCTGAAGTCGCTCGGCGTGCAGAAGGGCGACCGCGTCGCGATCTACATGCCGATGATCCCCGAGCTGCCGGTGGCGATGTTGGCGTGTGCGCGCATCGGCGCGCCGCACTCAGTCGTCTTCGGCGGCTTCAGTCCCGACTCTCTGGTCGACCGCATCAACGACGCCGAGTGCAAGGTCGTCATCACGGCCGACGGCGGGTTCCGACGCGGCGCCCCCGCGATGCTGAAGCCGAACGTCGACGCCGCACTGGTCGACACACCATCGGTCCAGCACGTCGTGGTCGTGAAGCGCGTCGACGAGCTCGTCGACATGGCCGAGGGCCGCGACCACTGGTACGCCGACCTCATCGCCGCGGCGGAGGCGGACTGCCCACCCGAGCACATGGACAGCGAGGACCTGCTCTACCTGCTGTACACGTCGGGCACCACGGCCAAGCCCAAGGGCATCATGCACACGACGGGCGGCTACCTCACGCAGGTCGCGTTCACGCACAAGTACGTGTTCGATCTGCATCCCGACGAGGACACGTACTGGTGCGCGGCCGACATCGGATGGGTCACGGGCCACAGCTACATCGTGTACGGGCCACTCGCGAACGGCGCCACCTCGGTCATCTACGAAGGCACGCCCGACACACCGGCGCGCGACCGCATCTGGGCCATCGCCGAGAAGTACGGCGTCACGATCCTCTACACCGCTCCGACCGCGATCCGCACCTACATGAAGTGGGGCACCCAAGAGCCGGAGAAACACGACCTGTCGTCGCTGCGGTTGCTCGGCTCCGTCGGTGAGCCCATCAACCCGGAGGCATGGATCTGGTACCACACCCACATCGGCGGAGGTCGGTGTCCCGTGGTCGACACCTGGTGGCAGACCGAAACGGGCGCCATCATGATCAGCCCGCTGCCGGGTGCCACGACGTTGAAGCCCGGGTCGGCGACCTTCCCACTGCCCGGCATTGGCGCCGAGGTGGTCGACGACACCGGCAGCCCCGTCAAGCGCGGCGGCGGCTACCTCACACTGACCCGACCGTGGCCGGCGATGCTGCGCGGCATCTACGGCGACCCCGAGCGCTACAAGGAGACGTACTGGTCGCGTTTCGAGGGTCGCTACTTCGCGGGCGACGGCTGCAAGATCGACGACGACGGCTACTTCTGGTTGCTGGGGCGCGTCGACGACGTGATGAACGTCTCGGGCCACCGCATCTCCACGACGGAAGTCGAGTCCGCGCTCGTCGACCATCCGAAGGTGGCGGAGGCGGCCGTGGTCGGAGCGAACGACGACACCACCGGCCAAGCGATCATGGCCTACGTCACCGTGAAGGGCGGCACCGAGACGAACACGGCGCTCGGCGAGGAGCTGAGACAGCACGTCGCCAAGAAGATCGGTCCGACTGCTCGCCCGAAGACGGTGATCTTCACCGACGAACTGCCGAAGACGCGGTCGGGCAAGATCATGCGCCGCCTCCTGCGCGACGTCGCAGAGGGACGCGTGCTCGGCGACACCACCACGCTCGCCGATCCTGCTGTCGTCGAGGAGATCAAGCGGCGGGCTGCCGAGTCACCCACCGAGGAGTAGGACACGGCCGCTCCCGAGAACTGGAGGTGGCGCGCCGGCCCCGTAGACGGCCCGGCCGTGGTGTTCGACATCGACGGCGTACTCTCCGACGCCGCCGGCCGGCAGCACTACCTCGAACGCGGCCGTCGCGACTGGAACGCGTTCTTCGACGCGTGTGGCGATGATCCGTTGATCACCGAGGTCGGTCGGATGCTCGAGCTCCTCGACCCTTCGCTGCGGATCGTGTTGTTGACCGGTCGGCCCATCAGCGTGCAACCGATCACGTTCGCGTGGCTCGAGCGTTACCGGCTCCGCTGGGACCTCCTCATCATGCGTGACTACGGCGACTACCAGGCGGCGACGCAGTTCAAACGGAGGACGGTGCACGAGCTGCGCGAGCACGGCATCGATCCGCAACTCGCCTTCGAGGACGATCGGCGCAACGTCGCGATGTTTCATCGCGAAGGCGTGCCCTGCGTCTACATCCACTCCGGGTACTTCGAGTAGGTACGGTCCCACGCATGGGAAAGAACTGCGAGTGGATCGATCTGCTCGATCCCACGGAAGACGACCTTCGTCGGGCGTGGCCGAGCGATCTGCACCCACAGGCCGTCGAGACGTTGCTGGAACCGCACACGCACGAAGACGAGCCCCGTCCGCTGATCCAGAGCCACGGAAAGTACGCGTTCGCCGTTCTCCTGCTGCCAGTGGTGGTCGCCGAGGAGGACCGCGTCTACTACCGCGAGATCGACATCCTCATGACCCACGAGCGAGTGCTCACCGTGCGCAAGACGCCTCCCGACGGCACGGCGATCGACTTGTCGGAGGTGCAAGCGAGCTGTGCCGGCGGTGCTCCGGCGGGGATGGTCGTGTACCACATCCTCGATGATGTGGCCGAGGGCTTCCTCGACATGGTCGACGACGTGCACGACGAGGTCGACGAGCTCGAGGACAACATCGACGCGTGGGACAACGACAAGATCCGCCGACGTCTGTCCGATCTGCGCCACGACCTGCTGCACATCCGCCGGACCCTCGCGCCGACACGCGACGCGGTGCGGCGTGTGATCGACAACCGGATCGAGCTCGAGGACGAAGAGCTCTTCCCGCACGACATCGAGCTGCACTTCGGCGACGCGTACGACAAGCTGCTGCGCGCGTCGGAGGGGTTGGAGACCGCCCGCGACCTGATCGGCGGCGTGCGCGACTACCACCAGTCGAAGGTGGCCAACGACCAGAACGAGGTGATGAAGCGGTTGACGCTCGTTGCCTCGATCTTCCTGCCCCCGACCTTCATCGTGGGCGTCTACGGACAGAACTTCGCCCACATCCCCGAGCTCGGATGGACGCAGGGCTACGGGTTCTCGTGGTCGGTGATCATCCTGAGCACGCTCGGGCAGCTCTGGTACTTCCGAACCAAGAAGTGGCTGTGAGCGTCGGCCCTGTAGCCCCTTTTTCGGCGGCCCGGGCTACCTTGTTGTTAGGAGCGCCTAACCGGGCGCACAAGTGAGAAGGACATGAAGAACAACGTAAAAACCGCGGTCTTGCTCGCGGCCATGGGCGCGCTGATCATGGGGATCGGCTCGTTCTTCGGCCAGGGCGGTCTCATCATCGGGTTGGTCATCGCCTTCGTCTTCGTCGGCGGGTCCTACTGGTTCAGCGACACCATCGCCATCAAGGCGGCGCGCGCCCGGCCGGTGACCGAGCAGGAGATGCCGCAGTACTTCGCCATCGTCCGCGAGCTGACGCAGAAGGCGGGCATGCCGATGCCCAAGCTCTACGTGAGCCCTGAACCGCAGCCCAATGCGTTTGCCACCGGCCGGAACCCGAACCACGCGGCCGTCGCAGTGACGCAAGGCATCCTGCAGGTGCTCGACTGGGACGAGCTGCGCGGCGTGCTCGCCCATGAGATCAGCCACGTCCAGAACCGCGACATCCTGATCAGTTCGGTGGCGGCCGCAGTGGCCTTGGCCATCACGTTTGTTGCTCGCATGGCGATGTGGGGCGCCATGTTCGGCGGCGGTGGTCGCGACAACGAGAACGGAGGCAACATCTTCGGTCTCCTCGCGATGATGATCCTCGCCCCGATCGCGGCCGCCATCCTCCAGATGGCCCTCAGCCGCAGCCGCGAGTACGAGGCCGACCGGTCAGGCGCCCGCCTCCTCGGTGACGGTGAGCCCCTGGCTCGGGCATTGCAGAAGATCGAGAGTTACGCGAAGCAAGTGCCGATGAACGTCGACCCGGCGCACGCGACCGCGTACATCATCAACCCGTTCTCGGGCCGCAAGGTCCAGTTCTCGAACCTGTTCACGTCGCACCCGCCCACCGAGGACCGCGTCGCCCGCCTCCGCAACCGCGAGTGGGCTCAGTAAGCCGTCGGGTCGGGCAGGAGAACCGAACGATGCGGCGAACCTGATCCCAGTGGGTCGGATTCGGACCATGGGGCTCGGCCTGCTCGCCGCGGTCGCCGTGATCGGTGCACTCGCGCCGCGGGGCAACGCGCAGGAGGGCCCCACCATCACGCTGCCAGGCGTGACGGCGACGACGCCCCCGTCCACCACGACTCCTCCTGACTACGGGTCGACCACGACGGTGCCAGACGACTCGACGACCACGACCATCGACGTCTCCCACGACGGCGACAACGGAAGCCCGACCGGTGGCGGTCCGGGCCAGGTCATCCCACCCGACGCCCAGGCGGTCATCGATGCGCTGGTGCGGTCGGGCGCCAACGACGACCACCTGCTCGTGGCCGGCGAGAAGGCGCTGCTGGCCGCGGGCGTCGATCCCGACCAGGCGGCTCGGGTTGCCTACGGGCGTTTCCCCGTCGCCGGACCGGCGGCCTGGGTGGACGACTGGTACGCACCGCGGTTCACGGACACCACGTTCCGGTTCCACCTCGGCCTCGACCTGATCGCCGCGTACGGCACGCCGCTGCGCTCTCCGGCAGACGGCGTTGCCCGCATCGACAACAACGCCCTCGGCGGTCTCGCGGTCAAGGTCGTGCAACCCGACGGCACCTTCTTCTACCTGGCGCACATGAGTGCCACGGCCGACGGACTCACCGATGGGATGCCCGTCAAGGTCGGTGACCTTCTCGGCTACGTCGGTCAGTCGGGCGACGCGACCGGGCCGCACTGCCACTTCGGGATCTACCAGGGCGGCACGACCCCGATCCCGCCGAAGCCGCTGATCGATCAGTGGGTGGCCGAGCAAGGCGCGCAGCTGCCCGCGATCATCGCGGAGCTCACAGGTACGACGCCACGGCCGTTGCTGGCGACGGGCATCGTTCGGCAGCTCACCGAGGATGGCGTGCGCGCCGCCGAGACCCCCGGCGGTCCGTCGAGAACCGAATTGCTGTTCGCGACATCAGCGAGCCCGTCGGGTGGCGCACTGCAGATCGCGCAAGCGAGCGCGGCCATGGCCGCCGGTGGCGTCGACTGGGCGCAGCGGGCGACGCTCGCCGAGGCCTACAAGCGGGCGTGGGAACAGGCAGTCGCCCGCGCGTGGATCGTGCTCGGGCCCTTGACCCCGCGCACGCTCCGTCCGTCCTGACCGCTCCGCCCCGCCGCTCACCCTTCAGAGGAGCGAGAGCCGACCTTCGCCGCCGCTCAATCTCTGAAGTTCTGCAACCGCTGCTGACGTTGTCAGCCGCCTCCTGCGTTTGAACCTGCAGTCCTGACTGTCCGTGGCGCCTCGAGCACGACAGCGTCACAGGCGCCACAAGGGCAGGAGTCGGAGGTATCGGAGGCGAAGGAATTACCGAGCGACCGCCGGCAGCCGTCCGGCGGGTGAGGGGTTGCAGTGTTCAAGCCATTCGTCCGCATCGGATTGGCCGTGGCTGTCGTCGGCGCCATGGTGATCGTGAGTGGTGATCCTTCGGATGCCGGGACCGGGACCCGCTTCACGAGGTACACCGTCACCGACGGCTCGAAGCCCGTGTCGGGTGGTGAGCCCACGATCGGCTACGACCCGATCCGCAATGTGGCTCTCTTCGGCGCGTCCGCGCACGAGACCCGCATGTCCTGGGACAGCGCCAATCACGTCACACAGAAGGATGTGACGGTGCCGGCCGACTCGGAGACGCTGGACTCGATCACGTTCACCGACAAATACACGGGCCGCACGTTCGACGTGCAGTTGCTGGCGGCGTGCAGCCAGACGTCGTACTCGGATGACGCCGGCACGACCTGGAACCCGTCGAGCGGCTGTGGCGTCGACACGTTCCTTGACCACGAGAGCCTGGGCGCCGGACCGTTCCATGCGACGGCCGTCCCCACAGCGCGTACGTACAACGACGCGGTGTACTACTGCTCACAGAACGGGTTCAACGCGTCTTGCGCGATGAGCTCCGATGGTGGGATCACGTACCTCCCCGGCCAGTACATCTCGAACACCCCGGCGAACAGCCCCGGCGATCCGTTTGGCGGCGCGTGCTCGGGTCTGCACGGCCACCTCAAGGTCGGACCCGACGGGACGGCGTACGTCCCGATCAAGGGCTGCGGAGGCACGCCGACGGCCGACAATCTCACGAACGAGGAGTTCTTCGGCGGGCATCCCGCGGTCTCGGTCAGCGAAGACAACGGCAGGACGTGGATCGTGCACACGGTCGACAAGGGCAACAACGCCGACGAGAGCGACAACTCGGTCGACCTCGACAAGGGCAACCGCCTCTACATGGGTTGGCAGGACGCGACGTACCCCGATCCGACCGACCAGACGAAGTTGCCGACGACGAGCACGGCGAAGGCGGCGTACTCGAACGACAACGGCAAGACGTGGAGCACGCCTGTCGACCTGTCGAGCAAGCTCGGGTTGCACAACATTCAGTTCCCCGAGGTGATCGCCGGTGACAGCGGTCGCGCCGCGATGACGTTTCTCGGCACGAACGCGATCGGCGATGATCAGCACAACGGGTTCAAGGGTCCCGATGGCAAGCCAGCGGTGTGGCATCTGTATGTGGCCTTCACCTACAACGGAGGGCAGTCGTGGACGACCTACGACACCACGCCGGATCATCCGGTCCAGCGTGGCTGCGTCGACCTCCAAGGTCTGTCGAACAAGACCATCACCGACGACAACATCTGCAGCCAGCGCAACCTGCTCGACTTCAACGACATCAACGTCGACAAGCAGGGCCGGGTACTCGTCGCCTACGCCGAAGCGTGCGAGGCGACGCCGAAGTGCCTGACGAACCCCAACGTGCTGTCGACCGCGGCCGTCGACACCGTCATGCGGCTCACGAACGGTAAGGGCCTCGTCGCGGCGTACGACGGCAAGCTGAAATAGCCGCGGCTTTCGCAGAAGCCGGCGGCGCGGTCGTCGATCGTCAGTCGCGAAAGTTCTGGAACTGGAGCGGGATGCCGAAGTCGTGTTCCCGGAGCGCGGCCATCACCGCCTGTAGATCGTCGCGCTTCTTGCCCGTGACGCGGACCTGCTCGCCCTGCGTCTGCGACTGGATGCCCTTCGGCGCGGTCTCTTTGATCTTCTTGTTGACTTCGCGCGCTTTCTCGCTCGAGATGCCCGCGACGATCTTGGCCACTTGGCGGGCGGCGCCGCCGGAAGCTTCCTCGACCTTGGCGTAGTCGATGGCCTTGAGCGAGACGTTGCGCCGGACGAGCTTCTCCTCGAGCACTTGCCGGACCGCCTTGAGCCGATCCTCCGTGGCGGAACGCAACGTCAGCGAGTCGTCGCCCAACTCGATCGACGACTCGGTCCCCTTGAAATCGAATCGCGTGGCCAGCTCACGGCTGGCCTGGTCGACCGCGTTGCGGACCTCTTGATGATCGACCTCTGACACCACGTCGAAGCTCGGCATGGCTTCAGCGTAGGCAACCCTTCCCGCTAGTCTCGACCCCTCGTGGGTCGGTGCCCGAGTGGACAAAGGGAACTGGCTGTAAACCAGTCGCTTCGGCTTCGAAGGTTCGAATCCTTCCCGGCCCACCCTTCTTGAGCGGAACCAACGGTTCCTCGGAGTAGCTGTTGCCTGAACACGATGGAGGTTCCGGCCGGCGCCGGACGAGGCGCCTGGCCGGTGGCGTGCTCGCCCTCGCGGGCGTGATGAACCTCATGTCGGCGATCACGCCGCCGGTCGCGAGCCGGCTCGATCTCTTGCGAGACCTCCTGCCGATGGGTATTGAGCAGACGGCGTCCGCCCTCGTGGCCGTCACGGGGATCGCGTTGTTGCTGCTCAGCCGCGGCGTACGACGGGGTCAACGCCACGCCTGGGGGCTGGCCGTGATCATGACGGCGCTCTCCGCCGCGCTGCACATCCTGAAGGGCCTCGACATCGAGGAGGCCCTCGTGGCGTTGGTGGTGCTCGGCTACCTCCTCCACCACCGGCGGGCGTTCTCCGCGCTGGCGGACCGGCCCTCGCTCACACGGGCACTCGCCACGCTGGCGTTTGGCGGCGTCACCGCGCTCGTCGTCGGCACGATGACCGCACTCTGGATTCCCGACCCGTCACACATGTCCGTCGGTCGCGCGTTCGTCGCGGTGGCCGAACGTCTCGTCGGCATGCACGATGTGGTGATCATCGGGCGTCGCGATCGGTTCCTGTCGCCGACGCTCGGAGCTGTCGGTCTCGCCCTCGCCGTGTTCACCGGTTGGCTCGTGTTCCGGCCCGTCGTGCGGAGACGGTTGACGTCGACAGATGAGTGGACCAAGGCGCGAGACATTGTCGCCCGCCACGGCGGAGACACGCTCTCGTACTTCGCGCTGCGCGACGACAAGCAGCACTGGTTCTGGCACGGCACCGTCGTGGCCTACGCGGTGCACAACGGTGTCTGTCTCGTGTCGCCCGATCCTGTCGGCCCGCCGCGAGAGCGTCATGGCGCGTGGCAGGCATTCCGGCAGTTCGCCGACGCGCACGGCTGGCCCGTCGCGATCATGGGCGCCGGAGAGGAATGGCGGCCCGTCTACCACCACACGGGGATGCGCGATCTGTACATCGGCGACGAGGCGATCGTCGATGTGCGCACCTTCTGTCTCGACGGTGGTCGCAAGAAGGGCTTGCGGCAGGCGGTGAACCGCATCGAGAAGTACGGCTACCGGATCGAGTTCCGCGATCCGTCGCGCCTCGAGCCGGAATTCGAGGCGAAGCTCCGCGCGTTGATGACCGAGAGCCGTCGCGGCGAAGTCGAGCGCGGGTTCTCGATGACGCTCGGGCGCGTGTTCTCCCCGGACGACCGCGGCCTGCTGATGGCGGTGTGCTTCGGTCCAGACGGTGAGCCGGCGGCGTTCTGTCAGTACGTGCCCGCCGCCGACATCCACGGGTACTCGCTCGACCTCATGCGGCGATCGGAGCGCGGCGACCACTGGAACGGCGTGACCGACTACGTCGTCGTGCGCACGATCGAATACCTGCGCGACGCGGGGTGCCAAGGGCTCGGCCTCAACTTTGCGGTGATGCGCTCGGTGCTCGCTGAGGAAGGCGGCAACGGAGTCGGCCATCGCATCGAGCGCCGCATGCTCGGATGGTTGAGCGACTCGATGCAGATCGAGTCGTTGTGGAAGTACAACGCGAAGTTCGACCCGGACTGGCGACCGCGCTACGCGGTGTACGACACCGCCGAGAACTTCCTCAGCTCCGCCGTCGCAGTGGCGAAGGCCGAGTCGTTCTGGGAGTTGCCCGTGGTGGGCCGCTTCTTCGAGCCTGTCTCATAGCAAGCGCTGCATCACCAGCACGTCGAGCCAACGGCCGAACTTGCGGCCTACTTCACGCTCGGTGCCGACGATTTCGAAGCCCAGCGACCGGTGCAACGCGATCGAGGCGTCGTGACCGCCGACGATGCGGGCGATCATCGCGTGGAAGCCGTGAGACGTCGCCAGCGCGACGAGCTCGTCGAGCAGGAG
>JBEEFX010000046.1:0-2509 GCA_041166365.1 Acidimicrobiaceae bacterium | reverse complement strand
CCCTTGGTGGCTCGGGGGGTGCGTCTCGCGGCGGCGGCCGTTGGTGGCTATCTCTCCGGAACCTTGCCGTCGGCGGACGTCGCGGCTCGGCTCGCCACCGGCGGGGCCACCGACCTCCGCGCGGTCGGGAGCGGGAACCCGGGCGCGGCCAACGCCATCGGCGTCCTCGGTGCGAAGTGGGGCTACGGCGTGATGGCGGCGGACATCGCCAAGGGCGCGGTGGCATGTGGCGTTGGCCGGCGGGTGGCCGGCCCGACCGGTGCGCACGTCGGCGGCACGGCCGCGGTCGTGGGCCACTGCTTCCCCGTGTGGAACGGATTCCGAGGCGGCAAGGGCGTGGCCACCAGCGTCGGACAGTGCTTCGCCACGTTCCCTGCATACATGGGCATCGATCTCTCGGTGGCGCTGGCCACGAGCCTGTCGCCGCGGTGGAAGCAGCGGGCGTACGCGGCCACGGCAGTCGCGTCCGCGTGCTGGGTCGCTGGCGGCGCGGTGTGGGCGTGGCGCGGTTGGCCGAACCTCTGGGCGCCGCGACCTACGAAAGCGCTCCCGATCGCCGCGGCCGCGAGCAGTGCGGTGATCCTGTCGAAGTTCGCCATGGCGCGGCGAGCGACTGGTGCGAAAGCGCGTGACGAGAATGTCACCTCGGTGCGCACCAGTGAGAGGGGGCTCGCGTGATCGGGCTCGTCACGGACTCGAACGCGCAGCTTCCGCCGGAGCTCGTGGCGAAGTACGACGTCCAGGTGGTCCCGCTGACGATCATCGTCGACGGCGAGGAGTTCGCCGAAGGAGTCGACCTCGACGCCGACGCGTTCTACGACCTGTTCGCGGGCGACTCGCCGCCATCGGTCGCGACGTCTCAACCGAGTCCGGGCCGGTTCGCCGCGGCATACGCGAGCGCAGCTGCCAGGGGTGCCACGGAGATCCTGTCGATCCACATCGGTTCGGCCGTGTCAGGCACGTTGAACAGCGCGCGACTCGCCGCGGGCGACGCACCGGTGCCCGTGAGGCTGGTCGACACCAACACGTCGTCGTTCGGCATCGCCTGTTGCGTGTGGGAGGCCGCCGACGCGGTGGTTGGTGGCGCGACCATCGAGGAGGCCGCGGTCGTGGCCGAGACCGTCGGCGCGTCGGTGGGCAACGTGTTCGTCCTGTCCGCGCTCGACTTGGCGCGGGCCGGCGGGCGGGTGGTGGTCGACGATGCCGTCGCCGGTGACGGCATCCCCGTACTCTCTCTCGATGGCGGAGAGTTGAAAGTGGTCGCCAGCGTGCACGACGTCGATGCCGCCACCGCGGCCATGGCGGCGTACTGCACACGCGAGGAGCTCGGTGATCGGTTGCGCGCCGCCGTCGGAGTCGCGGATACGGGTGCCGGACCGTTGTGGCACGCGCTCGAGGACCGCCTCGCCGCGCACCCGTCAGTGATCGAGATCGTGCGCTACCGCATCGGCCCGAGCGTCGGGGTCCACACCGGCCCCGGGACCGTCGGTGCCTTCTTTTGGCCGATGCGATGACCAGCCGGACGGGTACGACCGTCGCCGGCGTCCTCACGGCGGTCGTCGTGCTCACCGGTGCGGTGGTGTTCGGCGTGTTCCAGACGGTCCATCACTCGGGACCAGCACATCCGAAGGAATGGGACCCGCGTGTCCTCGACATCGTGCACTTCGACGAGCAACACCGCGGCTTGCTCTTCAAAGAGCCCGTGTTCGTCGACTTCCTCGATCCGCAGGCGTACAGCGAGCGAGCACGCACCGACCAGAGCGCGCTCACCGACAAGGAGAAGCAGCAGTTGGCCGCGTTCGAGGGCGAGTTCCGCGCGCTCGGCCTGTCCAACAGCAGCCTGAATTTGCTCGACCAGGTGAACAAGCTGCAGGACACCGGGACCCTCGCGTTCTACGACCCGAACACCGAGCGGGTCACGATCCGCGGCACGGAGATGACCGTCAACCTCCGGGTCACGTTGGCCCACGAGTTCACCCACGTCCTCCAGGACCAGTGGTTCGGTGTCGGGCGCAAGCGCACCAGCAAGTTCACGACGACACAGGAGTCGAGCTCGTTCCGCACGATTCTCGAGGGCGACGCGGTGAGGATCGAGAACCAGTACATCGACTCGCTGTCCGCCGAGGACCAAGCGGCGTACCACGAGGCCAACCAGAAGGAGGTCGACAACGCGAACACCGGGCTGGCCGACGTGCCCGTCGTGCTGCGGGCGCTGCAGCTCGCGCCGTACACGTACGGGCCTCCGCTCGTCGAATTGCTCGACGCCGACGGCAAGCAGGCGGAGGTCGACCAGACATTCCGCGTCCCGCCGACGACCGACGAGCAGGTGGTCGATCCGCCGCGTCTGCTGCGGCACGAGCCCGCGCTCGACGTGAAGGAGCCGACGCTGCCCGACGGGGTGGCGAACGAAGCCATCGTCGACAACGGCGACTTCGGCGCGTTGACGTGGCTGCTGGTCCTCGCCGAGCGCATCGACCCGAACGTCGCGTTGACCGCGATGGACGGATGG
>JBEEFX010000045.1:0-12123 GCA_041166365.1 Acidimicrobiaceae bacterium | reverse complement strand
CGGCCAGCCGGTGGCGGACGCCCTCTTCGGCACGCCGTTCTCGGGCGACGACGGGACGTTCCAGGGCTGCACCAGGCGCCAGTCGCAGACCATCTTCGATTGCCGCTACGAGCAGCCGTCGGCGCAGTACGTGATGACGGCGCAAGCGGATGCGGCGAACAGCTTCAAGATCGTCGAGATCACGATCACCTCGTCGGGCTGACCGCCGTTTCGATCGGCGCCGAGTGCCCGCGTTACGGTGCGCGCCATGGCTGATCTCGGATTCGATGGGAAGGTAGCGATCATCACCGGGGCGGGCGGCGGTCTCGGCCGGTCGCACGCACTCGATCTGGCGAAGCGCGGTGCGCTGATCGTGGTCAACGATCTCGGCGGGTCGGTCGACGGTGAAGGCGGGTCGCACACCGCCGCGCAGAAGGTCGTCGATGAGATCAAGGCGGCCGGAGGCGAGGCCGTCGCCAACTACGACAGCGTTGCGACGCCGGAGGGCGGCGAGTCCATCGTGCAGACGGCGATCGACAACTTCGGTCGGGTCGACATCATCATCAACAACGCCGGCATCCTGCGGGACGCATCCTTCAAGAACATGACGAAGGAGATGCTCGAGCCGATCATCGACGTCCACCTCAAGGGCGCCTTCTACGTGACCAGGCCCGCGTGGCAGCTGATGCGTGACCAGGGCTACGGCCGGATCATCAACACCTCCTCTGGCGCCGGCGTGTTCGGGAACTTCGGCCAGAGCAACTACGGCGCCGCCAAGATGGGGCTCGTCGGGTTCACCCGCGTGCTCGCCGTCGAGGGTGCGAAGAACAACATCAAGGCCAACGCCATCGCTCCCGTCGCGAAGACCCGCATGACCGAGGAGCTGCTCGGCCCGGTGGCCGACAAGCTGGCCCCCGAGTTCGTCACGCCGGTCGTCACCTACCTCGCCCACGAGAGCTGCCCGGTCTCGGGCGAGGTGTACTCCGTCGGCGGCGGCCGCGTCGCTCGCGTGTTCATCGGCGTCACGCCCGGCTACACGGATCCTGAGCTCTCCGCCGAGTCGGTACGCGATCACTTCGATCAGATCCGCGACGAGAAGGACTACGAGGTTCCCCGCAATCTCAACGAGGAGATGGGCCTCGCCCTCAAAGCCTTGTCGTAGCTCGCTTCACGACTGGTGCGCACGGAGGTGACAACACCGTCACTCGGGTGCGCATCCGTGGCAACGCGTACGCTCCCTCGGTGGACGTTCCTCGATTTCGCGCCTCTGCCTCCGGCGACGAGGTGGCCGAGGCCATGCTCGATCACGGCGCGGCGATCATCGAGCACCTCCTGCCCGACGAGGTGTGCATCCGTCTCCGCGACGAGCTGGCGCCGTGGATCGAATCGACGCCGCCTGGTGCGGACGTCTTCAGCGGACTCGAGACCCGACGCACCGGCGCGCTCCTGGCGCGATCCGTCGCGAGCCGCGAGCTGATCGCCCATCCACTGCTGCTCGACACCGTCGACAAGGTGCTGTGGCCGAGCAAGACGACCTTCCAGCTGCATCTCACGCAAGTGATCACGATCGGTCCCGGATCGGAAGCGCAACAGCTCCATCGCGATCAATGGTGCTTCGACTTCTTCGAGTTCCCGGACGACGTGCAGGTCGAGGTGGGCACGATGTTCGCGCTCGACGACTTCACGGAGGCGAACGGCGCCACTCGGGTCGCGCTCGGGAGTCATCGCGAGAAGGTGGACCTCAAGAACGCATCGCAGTTCGCGACAGTGCCGGCCGAGATGCCGGCGGGGTCGATCGTCCTCTACACCGGCCGCACGGTGCATGGCGGCGGCGCCAACACCACCGACGCTGCCCGCGTCGGCATCAACATCGACTACGCGCTCGGCTGGCTGCGCCAGGAAGAGAATCAGTACCTGTCCGTGCCGCTGGAGGTCGCCCGCGAGCTTCCCGAAGACATCCAACGGCTGATGGGTTACCGCCAGGGTGCATACGCACTCGGCTACATCGACGACTCGCGCGACCCGATCGAGGTACTGCGACCGGGCGAACGCAAGCGCCAGTCGTTCAGCGTCGAGAAGCCCGCCTGACCCGTTCTGGCGTCCCACGAGCCCACATGTGGGCCGTTGGGACGCCAGAACGTGAAAAGGCTACGCGCCGAAGCGACCTTGCAGCGCGCCGATGCCGGCGTTGTACACGCCACTCACGATGCTGACCGCATCCGCTTCGGGGAAGCCTGCCGCGGGATCGAACGTCGCTGACCACTCCACCTTCGTGCGGCCCTCACCGATCGCGGACAGCTGCATCGTCCCCATGTAGTTCGAGACCGGAAGCGGTCCCGACTGGATGGAATACACGAGCCGGTGGGCGTCGTTGTCGATCTCTTCGAGCCGCTCGACGGTCGGTTCAGGGCCCATGGTGATCGTCCGCTCCTGCCCGATGCCCTCGGGACCCGACAACTCGACCGGCACTCCCATCGACTCGAGGAGCCCGCCGAAATCACTGACGAGCTTCCACACCTCGTCGACATCGGCGCCGAACTCGCCGGTCACCTGCACCTCAGCCATCAGTCCCCCCTGCTCGCGATCGGATTCGTCACCCTAGGAGCGGGCGTGCTTCAGCGCCCAGTTGATCATCGGGAGCTGCAGCGGCAGGCGCAGCCACAGGCCGGCGCCGAAGGGCGTGCGGATCTTGTGGTCGATCGCCATCTGGATGTTGGCCGGATAGACCGCGACCATCGTCGCCGCGCCCAGCGCACCGCCGACACGCTTCGTCGACGGATTGGCCAGCAACAGGCCCGACGACAGCTCGGCCGCGCCACTCAGATAGGTCCACGTGCGCGGTCGACCGGGCACCCAGCTCGGGATGATGTTGTCGAACTGCTTCGGCGCGGAAGTGCAGCAGACCCATGAATGAGAGGAAGCCGGCGAGCCGCAGCCGCGACTTCCGCATGCGTGAGTCTTCGTGCACGACGGCACGTTAGGTTCCGGATCGTGATCGACGTCGAATCGTTCCGGGCGGACGCCGCGCGTTGGCTGACCGAGAACCGCGCCGTCGCGCCGCGCGATTACGGCGCCATCCTCCCGCCCGACCAGCGCGCCGAGGGCCAAGCGTGGCAGCGCAGGATCTACGACGCCGGGTTCGCGGGCATCCACTGGCCGGTCGAGTACGGCGGTCGCGGGCTGACCCCCGAACACACCGCCGCGTGGGTCGAGCAGTGCGCGCTGGCGAGCGTGCCGCCCTTCATCAACATGGTGGGCGTCGTGCTCGCGGGTGGGTCGCTGTTGCTGTTCGGCACCGACGACCAGAAGCACGAGCACCTCCGGCCGATCATCACTGGTGAGCGGGTGTGGTGCCAGCTCTTCAGCGAGCCTGGTGCCGGATCCGACCTGGCGTCGCTCACCACCCGGGCCGACCGCGACGGTGACGAGTACGCGCTGACCGGTCAAAAGGTGTGGTGCTCCAACGGGCGCATCAGCGACTGGGGCATCTGCATGGCGCGCACCGATCACGATGCCGCTCCGCACAAAGGCATCAGCTTCTTCCTCGTCGACATGCGCCTCCCCGGCGTTGACGTGCGCCCGCTGCGGCAGATGACGGGCAGCGCGGACTTCGACGAGGTGTTCCTCGACGACGTGCGGGTGCCGGCGACGTGCCTTCTCGGCCCCGCGAACGAGGGATGGAAGGTCGGCATGGCCACACTCACCAACGAGCGCGGCCACATCGGCGCGTCGACGATCTCGTTGCAACGCCGGCTCGATGCCATGGCCGCGCTGGGCGGCGGTCTCGACGCCGTTCGTCGCGACGAGCTCACGGCGCTGGTCGCACGCGGCCGCACGTATCTCGCGCTCGCGCAGCGTCAGGGTGCCGTCGCGTCCGTGGCCGCGTCGCTGATGAAGCTGGGGGTCACGGAGATGCTGTTCGACGTCGCGCTCCTCCGCACGGAGCTCGCCGGCGCCGACGGGATGCTCGACAACGACGTCTCGCTCGGCGTGCTGGCAGCACCGGCCGGCCGCATCGCCGGCGGGACCACGCAGGTGCAGCGCAACATCATCGGGGAACGCATCCTCGGCCTTCCGAAGGAACCGAAGGCCTGACACCCCGCGGGCTCTCGCCGGCGTCGAGCACCCCAGCTCGGGTCAGGTGAGGTAGAGGAAACCGAACGCCTCGTCGCGATGGGCGATGCCCGCGTCGCGCAACGCCGGTCCCCAGTCGCCGCTCACGCCCGGCAACGTCTGCTCCATCCCGTGGTCGGCCACGAGAAAGAACGCCGTTCGATCCCACACACCGGCGCGGTCGACGCCCGCGAGGATCTGGCCGAGTCGCGCGTCGCTGTCGCGCACGGATGCCATCGCGATGTCGGAGTGCGGCCCGCCTTCGTGGAATGCCGCATCGGTCAGCGAGAAGTTGCACCACGTGAACCTCGGTACGGGCCAGTCGCTCCCGAGATACTCGCCCGACCACACACCGAGGAACTGCTGCACGGTCGTGTGGTCCACACGGCTCGACCACCGGTACTCCTTCACCGGTCGCACGAAGCGCTGGTCGGCGTTCGGCAACTCGTCCGGTGCGGGCGGCCGCTCGAGCGCGATGCCACGCCGGAGGTAGTCGAAGGTCGAGAAGTCCGCGCCGGCGTCAGTCGGCTCATTGATCGAAACCGTGCACGAGTCCGGCCAGCAGCGGTGGACGGCCTCGTGCATCGTCTCGACGCCGGGAAACAGCCACGACGACGCCTCGTGCCACGTGGCCGGGGAGTTGGTGATCACCTGCCGGCCGGTCGACCGGTCGAACCACGCGTTGTGCAGGATCCCGTGATGGCCGGGATGCAGCCCGGTGAGCACGGACGTGTGGTTGGCCAGCGTGACCGTCGGCAACGACGCCATCGCGCCGTGCTCGAACGTCGTGCCGAGCTCCATCAGCCGCGCCACGTTCGGTGCCTCGCCACGCTCGGCGGCGTCGTAGAGCACGTTCGGGTTGCACCCATCCCACAGGAAGCCGACCACGTGCTCCGGCGGCGCGCCATCGACGTCGATGACCTCGTCGAGCACTGTTCCGTCGGTGCGCTCGAGGTGACCGCCCATCAGCGCCAGCACGGTCGGTGCGACGTCGACGAGCTTGCACGCCTGTTCGATGCGGCCGGATGCACGAACGCGCGCACCGGCGATGATGAACGGCGCCCGCGACTGCACGACGTCCAACGACCCGTGCTCGCCGAGGTGCCCGCCCTGGTCCGCCCAGTTGTGGGCCGCGGTGTGAATGACGCAGAGGTCGGGAGCGGCGGGATGGTCGAAGACCTGCACGGCCTGCTCGTAGGCGAACGGGTAGCTGTTCGCGGTGCGGCTGGGCTGGAGCGCCGCGAGCTCCTTCGAGAGCCCGGAGAAGCGGTCGGTTGCTTGATCCCCCAACGGGTTGCGGCCCGCCGACGACAGCACGTTGCCGGCACGGTCGAAGCGCACGTGCCCGTCGATGGCATGGGCCTCGACGGCGTCGCCGTCGCGCAGCAGGATCATCTCGACGATCGGCTCGAGCGACGGTTGCAGCAGCACGTCGAGTGCGGCCCGCACGTCGCCCACGTCAGATCGCTCCGTAGTTCTGCAATGTTGCGAGCGCGCGGACCGTGAGGATGCCGCGCCACTCGAGCTCGGCCGCGCGGGTCGGCGACTCCCACGTGAGCGGCCAACCGCCGTCGTCCTGCTGTTGATCCATCAAGTGGTCGACGTGCGCGCCGAGCAGCTCCGGCGAGAAGAGACCCGCCCCCATGGCATCCGGCGTCGGCGCGAGATGCAGTGGCGTCAAGGCGTAGGCATGGTCGAGGTCTTCGGGCTCCAGTGCGAAGAACGTCGCGTTCGGAATCGAGTCCGCGACCTCCTCGGCCACCTCGACCGCCCGGCGCCGATCCGGCGCGTTGTTGAGGAAGCAGAACACCGCCGCGAGCTCGTGACCCTCTTGCACCTTTGTCTCGCCGAGCCGCTTCCAGCAGAACGCGTCGGCTCGGTCGAGCCACGCGTGACCGACGTGCAACGCGTGCAACAGACCGGCGAGCATCGCCGTCGGGTTCAGGGCATCGGGGATCCACGCCTTCGGCTGCCAGTGCTCGGCGTGGGCGTGCCGGGCGGCCGACGGCATGATCGCCGGTACGCCCCCGGTCTCGCCGCTGACGCTCGACAGGTACGAGCAGGCACGCGCCACCATCTCGGGAGGTGCCACGCCCACCTCCTGGAAGACCCGAAAGGCGGTGTCGACGTGGATCGGTTGGCTGTCGGGCCCCCGCAGATCGGGCTCGAGCGCGTTGCCGAACCCGCCGTCGTCGTTCTGATAGCTCCGGAGTGCGTGGATCGCGTGCTCCGAGGAGCCACCGAGGAACCGGCGGGCGAACAGGTGACGGTCGAGCAGACGGGCGTTGCGCCAGATGAAGTCGGCAGCGCGCTCCAGATCGACATCCCCCATGGTGGGGACGACGCTACTGCCCGGCGTGACCGGCGTCCGCGTGATCGACGCTGGCGTGACCGGCGTACGTCTGCACGAACACCACACGGCGGCCGGCTCGCCAGCGGTCGAGCGCGGCGGCGAACGCCTTCGCCGTGTAGGTCGCCTCGAGTTCCAAACCGAGACGCGCACCTTCGCCCACCGCGTGATCACCGACCTCACTGGGATGGCCGTAGCCCTCGCCCAAGTAGCCGCGCTCGATGGCGATGTTGCCGTGACGCGGCACCCAGCCGGCCATACCCAACAACGCGAACGCGCCGACGGCGTGCGCCGCGAGCAGGGCGCGGTTCGTGACGACCGCGTCGGCCACGCGGACCGCCACCACGCGGGTGTGCCGCCAGCCTCCGAGTTGCAGGCCGATCGTGAGACCAGCCGCCGACCCGCCGCTGCCCAGCGCGACGACGACGTCGTCGGGCGGTGACCAACCCGCGTCGGCGAACGCGTCGATGAGCTCGAGCGCGGCGGAGACGTACCCGAGCACACCGAGCGGCGAGGTGGCCCCCGGCAGCACGGCGTACCCTCCCGACCGTTCGATCGCGGCACGACGCGCGATGAGCGCGATCGGCATCGCGTAGCGGTGCGGCACCATCGTGTGGCGCACATTGGGCAACCTCCGCAGCGCGGCATCGACGGCTTGGACATGCGCCGTCTCGGGTTGCGGATACCGCACCGCCTCCACCTCGAGCCCGAGCCGCGCGGCGTGCACGGCCGTCGCGTAGACGTGATGCGATCCGATGGCGCCCGCGGTCAGCACAGGACCGCCCTTGCGGAGAGCGATCGGCAGCACGAACTCGAGCTTGCGGACCTTGTTCCCTCCGTAGTGCGAATCGGTTGCGTTGTCGCGTTGCACGTACAGGCCGTCGTCGATCTGCTCGACCGGCGTCGGCAAACCATCGGCCAACTCGACCCACGGCACGAGATCGACCAACCGTGGCAGTCGGTCGAACAGCGCGCGTGGTGGAACGACTACGTCTCCGGCCATCGGCCCGGGTTCATTCGACGATCGGGGTCGAGTGCGTCGCGCACGCGTGTGAGCAGCGCGGCGAAACCGGGATGGGCTCGAGCCACGATGCGCTCGGCCGCCGGCGCCGACGCCTTGTACGGCACATAGCCGTGGTCGAGCACGCAGTCGGCGAGTGCCGCCATGCACTTCCCGGTTCGTTCGATGTCGGACGGGTCGCCGCGGTCGAAGCAGGCGACGAAGCGCAGCACGTAGTAACGGCCACCGTCCATGGGCCGCGCGACGAGGAACGGCGGGAAGCCGTGATCTTCGAGGAGCTCCATTCCGGCCGTGGCGCCCGCCACCCACGTGCCGCCTGGGCCGTACGAGCCGACCCATGCCAAGCCACCGCCGGGAAAGTCCAGCAGGAAGTCCAGCGTGGTGGGCAGCTCGGCCAGCTTGGTCATGCCCGGCAGCAGCTTCACGAGCTGCTCGACCTCGAACACGCTGTCGATCCCGGCGTCGTCGAGGATCTCGCGGCCGAGCAGCACCCGCGCGTCGAGCTCGGGCGCCGATGCTCCGGTGATGTCGATGAACAGGAACGCCAGCGGTTCGTCGTCGGCCCGCACCAACCCTTCGGTGGCGCCGAACAACAGCTTCGCGGCCGGCCACGTCATCAACCCGACGTCGTCGAACGAACCTGTCCGCGCCAGCTCGCGCATCGCGTTGTACGCATCACCCAGCGACCACGCGAACGCAAACCATCGCCGCCGATGGGCCGGGCGAGGTAGCAGCGCGAGACCGGCTCGGAGCACGATGCCCGTCGTGCCCTGCGTCGAGACGAACAGCCCCGTCAGGTCCGGCAGCGGCGCGCGACCGAACCACGAATCGACGACCGCGCCGGAACCGGTACGCACGACCGTGCCGTCGGCGAGCACCGCCTCGACTCCGGTGATCCACTTCCCCATGGCGCCGTGACGCATCGAGAGGTTGTTGAGCCCGTCCAGCAGCGCGTTCGCCATGACCGACGTGAACGGCGGGGCGAACGGGTACGTGTACACGAGCTCCGGACACTCGCGATCGAGATGGTTCTTCAGTTGCTCGAAGGTCACGCCCGGCTCGACGATCACGACCATCGCGTCGCGGTCGACTTCGATTCCCTGAAGCCGTGTCAGATCGAGGACGATCCCGCCGTCGCGCGGGATGGCGATGCCGGCCACGTTGTACCCCGCGACGATCGGCGTGATCGGCACCTGCGATGTCGCGGCCCACGCCACGACGGCCACGACCTCGTCGCGCGTGCCCGGACGCACGACGACGTCGGCGCGGCCACCGGGATGCTCGGTGATGTCGGTGAGGTACGGATCGATGCCGGGAGCAGAGGTGATGACGTGCTCGGCACCGACGATGGCGACGAGCTCGTCGGTCACCGGCGTCGAGCTCAGCTCGGCCGAATGCGGACGCTGCTCAACTCGCGCACGATCGATCCCGTGGCCAACTGCAGCAGCGGCTCGACTTCACCCTCGACCACGACGATCGTGTCTCGGCCGATGCCGTTCTCCACTGCGAGCCTGCCGCGACCCACGCGCACGGTTGCGGCCGTGCGGCCCGCGCGGATTCCGACCGCGACCGTACGCGGCAGGCCGAGCACGGCGAGGCGAATCACCGCGTTGGCGAGATACGCGGGCGCGGCGGCCGCCAGCAGGTGGACGAGGAGGTTGGCCTCGCCCGCCGGAGGCATGTCGACCTCCGGCATCGGCGGAGCGATGCGCGCCGCGACTCGCATTGCACCCGCCGTCGCGAGCAGTGGAACGGCAATCGGGATGGCGGCCGCGACGGTGGCGGCCTCACGAGCGAAATCGAACGGAGACAGCGGCCGCTTCCGCGCGACACGCGCCAACAGTCCGTCCACGGTGTTGCCCACGAGGTTGGACACTTCGATCTGCGCGACGGTGGCCCGAACGGCGCGGACGGCCTCGGGTGGCAGCACCGCGGCGAACTCGTCGGCCGGTAACGGCCGTCCGGCCTCCGCGCACGCTCGGGCATACGTGAGCAGCGCCTGCTCGGCGTCAGCGTGGGCCCCTTCGCCGAGGAACTCCTGCCACGATCCGTGGATCCAGGCGCAGTACCGACACCCGTTGACCTCGGTGACAGCGAGGATGATCTGCTCGCGGATGCGGGGGTCGAGCGGCCCGCCAGGGCCGTAGGAACGGACGAGCGCCGGGAGGGTCGCGGCCACCTCGGCGATCCACGGCACCATCAGCCCGAGCGTGGCAGTGCGCCGCGGGAATGGGTCGCGCCGGTCCATGCCTCCCGACCCTACAGACTTGCGCGGAGCGGTTTGCGTCTTGCGCCTGCGGCCCTCTTTCGGCCGCGTTGCCTGCCGAAGCACGACGCGATGCCCCTGGGTCGGCCTCGCCTCTGGGTCGGCCTCGCCTCTGGGTCGGCCTCGCCTCTGGGTCGGCCTCGCCTCTGGGTCGGCCTCGCCTCTGGGTCGGCCTCGCCTCTGGGTCGGCCTCGCCTCTGGGTCGGCCTCGCCTATCGGCTCGGCTGCTGCGGAGTGCGTCGGAGGATGGCCGTCACCATGCTGACGAGCACGTCGCGGGCGTCGTCCTGGCTGCGCGAGTTGAGGGTGCGCAAGTCGTCCCAGCTCGACCACGACAGCACCGTGTCGAGAGCGTCGAGCGTCAGTGCGCGATCGGCTTTGCTGCACTTTGCCAGCTCCCCGGGGAACGACTGCTCGACCTCACATCGCAGGAAGTCGTGCCCGGCCTGGAGCCGAGACCGGACCTCTCGGGAGAACGGTGCGTGCAGCGCGGCGGCGCGGCGGACCGGCGTGATCGCCTCGAGCAGGATGGTGCGCTGGCGCACGACCTCGGCGATGCGGTCGGCGACCGGCGAGTCGTGGTCGATGACCATTCGTACGTGCGACAGGCGCTCCACCAGACGGTCGCCGACCGCCGAATACAGCCCCTCGAGGTCGTCGAAGTGCTGGAACACCGAGCGGACGGACACCTTGGCGCGCTCGGCGATGCGCGGCGCAGTCGGGCGGAGATCGCCTTCGTCGACCAGCGCGATCGAGGCGTCCACGATGGCCTCACGGGTCCGCAGTGCTCGGGCCGTGCGGCCATCGATTGCTGCCAAGACCATCAGCGTACGCTGCCCCGCATGAGCGAACGATCGCTGCTCGAGCTGTCCGACGCGATCCTGCGGGGGGACGAAGCGATCACCGATCACCACCCCTTCCGGCCGAGCAACCAGCTCGAGGAAGTCGGCGACGGGGTGGCCTTCGTGGAGTCCTTCGCCAACGTGACCGCGATTGCCACCCCTGACGGGCTCTGTCTCGTCGACACCGGCAGCGTCTTCGCCGCTCCCGCGATTCACCGCGCGGTGCGGTCGTGGTCCGAGGAGCGGGCCACCACCGCGGTCTACACCCACGGCCACATCGACCACGTGTTCGGCACCGCCGCGTTCGAAGCGGAGGGCCCCATGCGCGTGATCGGCCACGATGGCGTGGAACCGCGCTTCGACCGCTACCGCAAGACCGCGGGCTACAACGCGGTCATCAACCAACGCCAGTTCCAGGCGCCGGGGTTGCAGTGGCCGCTCGAGTACCGCCGTCCCGACGTGACGTACAGCGACCGCCTCGACCTCGACCTCGGAGGCGTGTCCCTCGAGTTGCATCACGCACGCGGCGAGACGGACGACCACACGTGGGTGTGGGTACCGGAACGGCGCACGCTCTGCACCGGCGACCTCATCATCTGGTGCACGCCGAACGCCGGCAATCCGCAGAAGGTGCAGCGCTACGCCGAGGACTGGGCGGTCGCCCTGCGAGCGATGGCCGCGCTCGACGCAGAGTTGCTGTTACCCGGCCACGGCCTCCCCATCGCCGGCACCGACAACGTCCGCATGGTGCTGCTCGACACGGCGACGATGCTCGAATCGTTGGCGACGCAGACGTTGGCGCTGATGAACGAAGGCGCGCGCCTCAACGACATCATCCACACGGTTCGTGCGCCGGCCGACCTCATCGACAAGCCCTACCTCCGCCCGATCTACGACGACCCTGAGTTCATCGTGCGCAATCTCTGGCGCCTGTACGGCGGCTGGTACGACGGCAACCCCGCCGAGCTCAAACCGGCTCGAGCCAGCGCGCTCGCGAGCGAGGTCGCGGCAATGGCGGGCGGGCCGGAGGTGCTGGCCCGCCGGGCCGTCGAGCTCGCATCGTCGGGAACCGACGACGACCTGCGCGTTGCCGCCCATCTCGCGGAGTACGCCGCGCTCGCCGCGCCCGATTCGGCTTCGACGCACGAGGCGCGCGCCGAGGTGTTCCGTTTGCGGGCGCAGGCCGAACCGTCGCTCATGGCCAAGGGTGTGTTCTCGTGGGCCGAAGCGGAGTCGCAACGCCGCGCCGAGGAACTGCACTAGCCCGTTGCGGTGACGACGGGCGACCCGTGGTGGGCGACCATGCGCCAGCGTTCCCCGTCGAACACGAACAGGTTGAGGGCGACGACCGTGCCGCCGAGGTTGTCGCCGATGAGGTTCTCGTCGACGTTCACCCAGGCGACGTCGCCCTCGACGATCACCGACTCGTTCGTGAGGATGAACTGCATCGGGTTGTCGGCACGGAACAAGGCGAACCACGAGCCCGACACGGCACCCCAGCCCCGCAGCGCGGTCCACCCGGGGTGGGTGCAGACCACGCGGTCGGAGTGCT
>JBEEFX010000044.1:0-5332 GCA_041166365.1 Acidimicrobiaceae bacterium | reverse complement strand
TCGACATCCGCGCCTTCCGATGCGACGACCAGGACATCACCGGCGAGCAGCTCGACGGGCTGCGCGATCTTCACGCGTGTTGGATCACTGGCCTTGAAGCTCGGCCGGCCTTCCAGGCTCGACCCGTCGGGCAGCTCGACCTTCATCGAGTCATCGACGGCTTCGACGGTCTCTCCGCGGTGCAGCGCGACAGTGCCCGTGACCATGCGTTGTTGCCCGTTGCCCGCCGTGACGCGCGCCTGCCCCTTGGTCGTCAACCGCGCGTCACCCACGCCGCCGCGGTCTCCGGTTCCCGTCGCGATCGCGACGATGCCGGCGAACAACAACAGGGCGACGGATGCGATGGCAATGCGGCGGGTCGCCGGACGATCGGCGAGCTCGGAGATCATTTGGTCACCGGCAGGCTGATGATGAACTGCGTGCCTTTGCCCGGCACCGACTTGCACTGGAGATCACCGCCGTGGGCTCGCACGATGCGCCCGACCAACGCCAATCCGAGACCCAACCCGCCGAATCGGCGCGTCGCGGACGCGTCGCCTTGCGAGAAGTCGTCGAAGATCGCATCGAGCCGTTCCGGCGGGATGCCGACCCCGCTGTCCGCGACGGTGAGCTGCACGACATCACCCTTGCCGTTCTGCGACATCGTGGCCGTGAGGAGCACCTGGCCGCCGGCCGGCGAGTACTTCACGGCGTTGTCGATGAGCTCGTCGAGCGACTGCTCCAGGTAACGACGGTCGACCACGACCGTGGGCACGCCGCGCGCCACCTTGCGTTGGATCGTGTGCTTGTCGTCGAGCCGCTGTCCCCATCGCGAGACCACGGAGTCGAGAACATCTTTCGGCTTCACCGGCTCGGTCCGCAGATCGAGTCGACCGGCCACCATCGTCGCGAAGTTCACGAGCTGATCGACGACGCGCTCGAGCTGATCGACACCGGTTTCGATCTCGGCGGCGAAGTCCTTCACTCGATCGGCGTCGACCGTTCGGTTGCGCAGCATTCCCGCGTAGCCCTTGATCGGCGTGAGCGGCGTGCGCAACTCGTGGCTGATGTTGGCGAGGAACTCGGTCTTCATTCGCTCGACCTCTTGCTCGCGACGCATGTCGCGCAGCAGGAAGACGGAGCCCACCACCTGGTTGTCGACGCCGCGGAGCGTTCCGGCGGACAGAGCGACCGGAATCTCGGTGCCCGACGGCTGGATGAGGTTGGCCGCGCCCGCCCATTCTTCGAGCACCGTGCGCTCGAGACGCGGTGTCAGGTCGGTGCCGTCTGGCGCGACGAGCTTCACGATCTGGCCAACGGGCCGTCCGATCGCCTTGCGCGCCGCGATGTCGCAGAGCTCCTCGGCGGCGGTGTTGAAGTCGGTGATCTCGCCGTTCTCGTTCACCGCGAACAGCGCCTCGGTCATGCCGCCGACCACGGCTTCGAGGCGGCCGCGAAGCGCGGCTTCGTCGTGCGCCGCTTGGCGCAGCTCGGCCGTCATCCCCCGGATCGAATCGGTCATCGAGTCGAAGGCGACCGAGAGCACGCCGAGCTCGTCTTCGGTGGCGAGCCCGGCGGACGCGTGCAGATCACCGGCCTGGAGTTGACCTGCGGCCACGGTGAGCCGTCGCAGACCCGAGCCGATGCGCTCGCCGACCACAGCCGCGAGGACGAGCGCGACGAGTGTCGCGATGAGCGCGACGACGAACAGCAGGCGGAACAAGTCCTCGCGCGTGCCGGCCACGAACCCGGACGGAACCGACACGATCACCGCGGCAACGGCGGACTCGGCCGGAACGATCGGGCGGCCGACGAGGAACCGTCCGCCGCTGTCGGTGTTGGGGTTGGAGGCGCCGTCGAGCGTTCGGCGACTGACCTCGAGGATGGGGGCGAGCGCCGGTTGCTCTCCAGTGCGCGCCAGCACTGTTTCGCGCGTCGCGATCGTGAGCCCGTAACCGGCGATCTCCGTGTTGCTCCGCTTCAGGTGCTCCTGCAAGTAGCTGTCGTCGAGCTGCGACGTCACTACGACGACGAAGATCGCGTCACCGGCGGCGACCGGCGTCGCCGCGATCGCGAACAGCTTCGGCTGGCCCCCGTTGGTGACGAACAGCGACTGCCGGGCCTTCCCCGCGCTGGTGGCCTGCGTGACGACGTCGCCGCCCGCGAGTTGAACCGCGTCGGCCGGGCTGAGGCCGTCACTGGCGGCGAGCACCGCTCCGTCCTTGACGAGCACGAGCGGACCGATCCGCGGATCGATCTGCGAGTCCCTGAACGTCGAGCCGAACAGGGTGAGCACCGCGGTCATCTCGGTGGCGGCATCGAGCTTCTCGTCCTCGCTGGCGCGGGTGTCGCTGAGCGTCGCGAGCGCGTCGGAGACCCCGGTGGCGTTGGGCAGCCCCGAGGCGATGAATGTCGCGTCGGTCAAGGCTTGCGCGCCTTGCCCCTCCGCGACGTCGGCCTCGGCACCAGCTTCCGCGCTGAAACGCCGGATGGCTTCGCGCTCGACGTTGTTCGAGATGACGACCGACAACGCGAGCGCCACAGCGAGCACGACCGCGAGCAACATCGCCGCGGAGCTGGCGGCGACGCGCGTCGGGATTGAGTGGCGACCAGCATCGAGGAACGCCGCGCCCAAACCGAGCGCGCCCGCGACGCGCAGCCAGTTGCCCAACGTCGGCGTGTCGGCGCGCAACGCCACTTCGGAGAGCGCGAGTGCCGCGATGCCTACGAGCAGCCACAGCTTGCCGGCGTCCCCCGCGCGCCAACCCATGGGCGCGATTGCCAGCAGCGCGATGCCGGCGACGCGCAGGCCGACGAGCGCCGCGCTGTTCGGGTCGTCGACGACGAGCGAGCCGTGCAGGAATGCGGCCGCGCCGATGCACCCCAGTCCGGTCGCAAGAGCGAAGCGTTGGACGGAGCCGTCCACGAGCAGCTCGGCCCGCAACAACACGAAGGACAGGCCGGCCAGCGCGACCAGGAAAACGGCGAACTCGGCGCCGAACTGCAGTTGTGCGCCGGCGGTCGACATCTAGAACCGCGGGCCCTCGGTCGCACCCGCGGAGCGGGTGAGCCGACTCGGAGAGGTCATCGAATGCTGCATCGGCACGAGTGGAGCTGAAGTGACCGAATTCTGCCCCAACGGGGGCGTGATCAGGAGCCCGCGGGGGCAGAAACCGGCGGGAGCCCCGAACCGCCAAGCGTGGCAAGGAAATTCAAGGCCTCGTCGAGGGTGTGGACGGAGACGATCTGCACGTCCTTGGGGGCGTGGGCCTTGGCCGCATCCGCATCCTCGACGGGCACGAGGAAGTACTTCACACCGGCCCGGGACACCGTTGTGACCTTGCCTTCGATCCCGCCGATCTCACCGATGGTGCCGTCGGCGGCGATGGTCCCGGTGGCCGCCACCTCCTTGCCGCCGGTCAGGTCGCCGGGCGTCATGAGGTCGAGGATGCCGAGGGTGAACGCCAGCCCGGCGCTCGGTCCGCCGATGGCCCCGGAGTTGACCGTGACCTTCACCGGCAAGTCGGGGTAGTCGAGACGGTCCGACGGGCCGATGCCCATGAACGCGACGCCGGGGGTCTTCGGGTTGTCGCCCAACGTGAGGTCGACGGTGCGCTGGGCCCGGTCCGACGCGGCCTCGAGAGTGACGGTCACCCGGTCGCCCGGCTTGTACTCGGCCAACTTCGCGTGGAGGTCCTCGGCGCTGATCACCGGCTTCCCGTCGATGGCCACGATCGTCTCCGCGACCTTGATCACACCGTCGGCCGGCGCACCCGGCACGGTTTCCTCGACGACCGCACCCGACTGGGTCGGGTGGACGTCGTAGCCGAGCTTCTGCAACGCGACGAGCACCGCTTCGTCCTTCGACTGCCGCATGAGCAAGGCGTTGAGCTCGTCGTTCTGCGCGGCGGTCTGGTTGCCGAGGATCTCCTTCGCCGGCACCACCAGATCGTCACCGTTGTGGTCCGCGAGGAGCTTCTCGAATCGAGTCACGCGCGTGTCGAGGCTCACCGTCACCAAGTCGATCTTGTCGACAGTCGGGTAGGGCGTCGCGCCTTCGATCGAGATGCGGTCGCCGGTCGTGTACAAGCTGCCGGGCGACTCGATGACGTACGGGACGTACGTCGTCACCGACCACACGATCACTGCGCCCGTCATGCTGATCACGGTGAGGATGGCGACCAGCCACCACCACCGTCGCAGCCAACTGCGGCGCGGCGGTGCCGGATCGGCGTACTCGGGGGGATCGAACGGCCCGTCTACGATCGTGTCCAGGTTGTTCACGTTCGTCATCAGCCTCGTCGTCGTTGGCGCCGCTCTGTTCTTCGCGACCCGAATCGCGATCGGATCGGCGCCAAAGCCCGACAAGCCTGCCACGCCCGTGGCGAGCAGCGTCGTCGGACAGCATCGCGCGCTGGAACCCGAGGTGGACTGGGCGCCCACGGCCGACGTGGAACGCGTCTCCGTCTGGCGTCGCGTCCGGTCCGCGTTCTTGCTGATCGTGATGCTGACGATCCTCGGCGCGGTGGCCGCGCTCTTGGTCGTGGTGCTCGGTGCCGTCCTCCTCAGCGGGCTCCGCAGCGCCGTCCAATGACTCCTTCGAGGAGCAACGAGGCAGGGCGCGACGATTTCCGCAGTGGACGTGGCGCAGGACGCCGCATCCGCTGTTCAGAGGAGTGTCAACGGCGGGTCACCGACCGAAGAGCCCCTTGCGGCCCATGCCCGGTCCGATACCGGCGGGGACCGACTCGCCGTCGACCGGCTCGGTGCGGTCGCTGATCGACCACGCCGCGGCGAGCGGATCGACGTCCTCGGCCGGGGCCGTGGCCTCGACCGGTTCGGGCTTCGGGCTGAGCCAGTCCGTCTCCGGAGCGGGAGCGGCGGCCGGCGGTGGTGGCAACGTCGTCGCGAGCTCGACCCGGTAGTACGGGCGGTACTCGAAGCTCAGCTCCTCCAGCTTGAAGATCCGGGCGTGCTCCACGCTCTCTGCGTTCCGCAGATGCTCGACGTACTGCATCGCGTCGCTCAGCTCATCGGTCTGGTGATAGCTCTGCTTCCCGTCCGAGCTGCGGTAACTGACCATGTGTGACACGGGTGGCTCACTTTCTGACGAGGCTTCCAACCCGCGTGAGTCATCGGACCCATTTCCGACCGACTTGAGCAAGGATGTGCAATGTCCGATCCGGGGCGGATGCCGGCCCACATCGCTCGGCGCCGCGCGGTCGCACTGGCCGGCCACCAGGGCGACGAAGCCGGGGCTCGGGCGGGATTGATCGACGTCGACGCCAACGTCCGCGCCACCGCGCTGGGCGCCCTCGCCCGGTTGGGCGCGCTCACCGAGGACGACCTGTCC
>JBEEFX010000043.1:0-2623 GCA_041166365.1 Acidimicrobiaceae bacterium | reverse complement strand
GAACACGATGTCACCGCGGGGGCGGGTGCGCATGCCGGGGATGACCAGACCGCACAACCAGTGCGGACCGATCGCGTGCGTGCGGATGACGCGCTCGACCTCCTCCGGATCGGTCTTCGCGACGGTGTTCCCGCGACTCGCGATGCCGGCGTTGTTCACGAGGATGTCGATCGGGCCGAGCGCGGCGATGCTCGCGTCGGCCACGGCGCGCACGTCTTCCAGCACGTCGATCGACCCACACACGGCCACGGCGCGGCGACCCATCGCCTCGATCTCGGCGACCACCTCCTCCGCCGCGTCCTTGTCCCGCCTGTAATTCACGGCAACGTGGGCACCGTCTTCGGCGAGCGCGAGCGAGATGGCGCGTCCGATGCCTCGTCCTCCGCCGGTGACTAGTGCGTTGCGACCATCCAGCGTCATGAACACGGTTTCTAGCGCAGGCCCTCACAACCCGCCGTACCCTGTCCGATCAGGGGAGTAGCGGCAAGGGGGTGCCGATGTCTGTCACGACATTGCATCCTCGGGGAAACCGCCAACGAACGGCGTTCGTGCTGGGCGGGGGCGGGAACCTCGGGGCAGTGCAGATCGGGATGTTGCACGCGTTGTTCGAGCGCGACATCACGCCGGACGTGCTCGTCGGTTGCTCCGTGGGCGCGCTCAACGCCGCGGCGATCGCGGCCACACCGAATCTCGACGGTGTCGACCGGCTGCGCAAGGTATGGCTCGACCCGGTGACGTGGCAGGTGTTCTCGCCTGGCAAGCTCACCGGACCGTGGCTGCTGCTCAAGCGGGCGCGCTCGATGGTCACCAACGAGCGCATCCGTCGGCTCGTCGAAACCACGTTCACCGAACGGAACTTCGAGGACTTCGCCGTCCCACTGCAGGTCGTCGCCACGTCGTTGCGCACCGGGCGGCCGGAGTGGTTCCATCGCGGCCCGGTCGTCGCTCCGATCCTCGCGTCGGCCGCGCTGCCCGCGGTGCTGCCGCCGGTCGAGATCAACGGCGAACCGTTCATCGATGGTGCGGTCGTCGACAACGTACCGATCTCGCGTGCGATCGAGTTGGGAGTGGACCGAGTGGTTGTCCTCCACGTCGGCAACTTCGAGCGCCCACGACCGAATCCGCAACGCCCGCTCGACGTGTTGTTGCAAGCATTCTCCATCGCGCGCAACGAACGGTTCGCGCGTGAGAGCGAGGTGCAACACGACGACGTCGAGGTCGTGATCCTGCCGGGCGTGGATCCCGGTCCGATCAAGCGCAACGACTTCTCGAAGACCGCCCAGCTGATCAAACGAGCCCACGCCGCCGCCGCCGGGTTCCTCGACGCACACCCGGTCGCCGCCAGCCTCTGACGACGCGGTGCAGGTGTGGGTCCGCGTTCGCGCGCGCCCCCATCGGTACGCTCCGAACCTCATGGCCGAGCCCGATCGCGGGATCCTGAGCGGCCTCCCCGACCTCGACGGCCCGCGACGAGTACGCGAGACGTATCCGGTCGTCGAGGCGTCGGAAGGACGGATCGTCGAGCACCGCGCCTCCGGTCTGGTTGGCTTCGTGGTTCGCTCGAGGAGCGGTGTCGTGGTGTTGCGGGACCGGCGTGGGCGCGAGTGCCCCGTGCGTCTCCTGCCCGGCGGCTTCATCGTGGAAGGACGCGTCGTCTCCCTGGTGCCGCCCCGCGCCGCGAAGAGCGACACACGATCTCGTACCGCGTCAGGGTCGATGGCCGTCGAGCACGCGCCGCGTGTCGCGCAAGCCAGCCGCATCCTCGTCGAAGGCGTGCACGATGCCGAGCTCGTCGAGAAGGTCTGGGGTGACGACCTCCGCGCCGAGGGCGTGGTCGTCGAACGCCTCGACGGGCTCGATCACCTTCCGGACGCGGTGCTCGAATTCCGTCCCGGTCCCGGGCGCCGCCTCGGCGTGCTCGTCGACCATCTCGTCGAGGGCACGAAGGAATGGCGCGTGTCGCAAGCGCTCACGTCGTCGTACGTGCTCGTGACCGGCACGCCCTACGTCGACGTGTGGGAGGCCGTGAAACCGTCGCTCATCGGCCTGCCCCGCTGGCCGACGATCCCTCGCGGGGTTCCGTGGAAGGACGGCGTGTGCCGCGTCCTCGGTGAACGCGAGCCCGCTGTGCTGTGGCGCCGGCTGCTCGCGAGTGTGCACACCTACGCGGACCTCGAACCACCCCTCGTGCGCGCCGTCGAGGAACTCATCGACTTCATCACCGAGCCGTAGTCGCGTTCCTGGCGTCGACCAGAGCGATTCAGGCGGCAGCGGAGCGCAGGGCCCGCAGCAGCAGGCCTTGATCGCCGAGGCGGGCTCGCAGCGCGCGCTCGAGGCCGGCGATCGGATACAGGTTCTGTGGCGCGCGCGAGTCCTTGTGGGGGGCAGACGCGAACCGCGGCAGCGAGCGCGCCGAACAGTCCGCCAACGCGGCCGCGGCGGCCAGCGAGACATCGCCGGCGGTCTCGCAGCGCACGATGCCGGCGAGCGGATGCGCGATCGCACCGGGCAGCCGCACGTACCACGACCAGCGCGCCACCGATTCGCCGACCACGAGCATGGGGGTGCGCTCCCCGGGTTGCAGCTCGGACGCGACCCGCAACACCTCGGGCGGCCCGTAGCC
>JBEEFX010000042.1:0-5964 GCA_041166365.1 Acidimicrobiaceae bacterium | reverse complement strand
TCGAGTCAACGGCGTCGATCTTCCGTCGACGCTGAAGGATCTGCCGCTGGTCGACCGGCCAAGCCGGATCGACCAGAGGTGGGGCTCCGCCGGAGGCTCTGCCCGCACGCCCCCGCCGCGTGCTTACGTCGCGCTCACGCCGAGGTAGCGGCTGACGACGGCGGGGTCGCGGAGCTCGTTCGGTTCGCCGACGAAGGCGACCTCGCCCTTCGACATGACGTAACAGATGTCCGCGAGCTGGAGCGCGTGCGTGAGGTACTGCTCGACCAGCAGGATCGTCGTGCCCTGCGCCCGCAATGCGGCGACGGCCTCGAAGAGCTGGTCGACCACGATCGGGGCCAAGCCCATCGAGATCTCGTCCATCATCAGCAGGCGGGGTTCGCACACGAGCCCGCGGCTGAGCGCCAGCATCTGCTGCTCGCCGCCCGACAGCGTGCCCGCCGCTTGCGACAGGCGCTCTCCCAATCGTGGGAACGTGCCCACGACCTTCTCGAAACCCGCCCGGCGCTGGCTGTCGGAACCGTTCACGGATGCTCGCACCGCGATCCGGATGTTGTCGCGCACGCTGAGCGAGGGAAAGATTCCACGCCCTTCAGGGATCAGGGCCACACCGCGACGGGCGATACCGCTCGGTGACTTCCCGCTGATCCGCCGGCCGTGGAGCCGGATCGCGCCCTTCGACGGCACGACGGTGCCAGAGATCGCCCGCAACGTGGTCGTCTTGCCGGCACCGTTTGGTCCGAGGACCGCGACGACCGCGCCCTCGGGCACCGTCAGCGACACGCCATGGAGGACCTCCACGCGGCCGTAGCCGGCGACGACACCGTCGAGCTCAAGCGCGGCTGGCATCGCTCACCTCGCTTTCGTCGACACCGAGGTACGCGGCGCGCACCGCGGGATCGCGACTCACGGCGGCCGGGTGACCTTCGGCGATCAACGAGCCGAAATCCAGGACGTAGATCCAGTTCGAAACCGCCATGACCAGTTCGACGTCGTGTTCGATGAGCAGAACGGCTACTCCGCGTTGCGCAACGACCCGGAGCACACGCTGGAACTCCTTCGTCTCACGTGTGTCGAGACCACTGCTCGGCTCGTCGAGCAGCAAGACGACCGGCTGCGTGCACAGTGCCCTCGCCAGCTCGACGAGGCGCAACGTCCCCGTCGGCAGCGATCCTGCGAGCTCGTTGGCCACGGAGCGGATGCCGACGAGCTCGAGGTTCTCGTCGACGACGCGGCGCACGTCGGGCAGTGTGCGATGCCGGAAGGTGAACGCGTCGCGCCACGCGTGACGATCGAGGGCCACCTCTGCGGCCACTTGCAGGTTCTCGCGCACGCTCATGCCGCCGAAGACCTCGAGCCGCTGGAACGTGCGTCCCATCCCGAGCCGCGCCCGCGCGAAGGTCTCGAGCCCCGTGATGTCGCGATCGCCGAGGAGCACGCGTCCGGTGTCAGGCTTGTCCAGACCGGTCAGCGCGTTGAAGCACGTGGTCTTGCCGGCGCCGTTCGGGCCGATCAGTGACGTGATCTCGTTGGGTGGTACCTCCAGCGACACCGAGTCGACCGCGACCAGGCCGCCGAAGCGCTTCGAGATCTCGGTCGCAACGAGCAGACCGCCTCGCTCGGTCATCGGTCCACCGGCTTCGAGACCGCCGAGGAGCCGTTACCGTTCGCCCGTCCGAGCACCACCTGCGCGAACGGTGTGGGTTCCAGCACCACCGGCGGCACGGGGAGCTCCTTCTCGGCGTGCTTGATCCGCGTGTATTCCGTGCGGGCCGCGTTCGTGAGCCACACGGGAATGCGCCGGAGCACACCGATCAGTCCGCCTGGAAGCCGGCCCAGGAACAACGCGGCAACACCGAGGAAGAACACGGACGCCTGGATGTCCTGGTCGATCGCCAGCGGCAACATCACGTAGATCACCGCCGCCAGGACGGCGCCGCCCAAGCTCGAGATGCCCGCGACGGTGATGGCGACGAACCAGAACAAGCTGAACACGGGGTTGAACTGATTGAGGTCCCACGCACCGTTCGCCATCGACAGCAGCGCGCCGCCGAGACCGGCGATGAACGAGCTGCCGGCGAAGATGAACAGCTTGTAACGACGGAGGTCGATGCCGATGGCCTTCGCCGCGGTCTCCGAGTCGCGCATGGCGCCGAGAATGCGACCGAGGCGCCCGCTACGCAGGTTGTTCGCCAGCAACAGGGCGAGCGCAGCCACGACCAACTCGAAGAAGTAATAGCTCTTCGGCGACGAGAGCTGAAGGCCGAAGAGCGACGGCCGGTGCACGGCGAGGCCGCTCGAGCCGCCCCCCGAGAACAGGTTGGAGTTGAACACGAATTGGTAGATGAGCAGGCCGAGACCGAGCGTCGTGAGGCCGAGAAACAGCCCCTTGCGCCGCAGCGCGGGGAAACCGGCGAGCAGCCCGGCGAACATCGCCACCGTCGCCCCTACCAACATCGCGATGATCACGGGTAGGTGCAGCCCGTTGACGGCGCGCGCGGTGAAGAACGCTCCCAGCCCGGCGATCGACGCTTGCCCCAACGAGATGTGGCCGGAGAACCCGGTGATGCAGACGAGCGACGTGAAGATCACGAGCATCGCCACCATCTGCTGCGCATGGTTGATGTTCGTATCGCTGAGAAACAGCGGGAGCGAGATCGCCGCCGCCCCGACCGCAAGCACGCCGATCACGTTCGACGGCCGTAGTCCGGTGCGCCGGCCGATGTCCGCGGCCACGATCCCCTGCCCGGTCGGCACGGACTCGCCCAGCTCGTCGAGCGTGCGATAGGCGATGAGCGCGACGAAGAGAATCACCACCGACCAGTTGCCGAGCAACTGGCGGTAGTAGTCGTTCAAACGTCCGGAGTCACCGAACGGTTCGAAGCTGGCGAGCAGGTCGTGCGCCGCGCCGAAGAGCAAGAGTCCGGACAAGAGCGCGACGGGGAGGCTCACGAGACGGGCAACCACGGCAACACCCGTCATCTCGATGCCGAAGAAGATGATGCGAATCGGAGAGAGCGCAGCATCCTGACCGGCGAGCAAGACGCCCGTGAGCGCCGCCAGTCCGCAGCCGATGGCCCAGGCCACCATCGCGACACGGTTCGCGTCGATCGTCGAGAGCTCCGCGAGCTCGCGGCGATCGACCACCGCTTGGATCTGCGTACCGAGGAACGTGAAACGGAACAGGACGTACAGCGCGACGGCCGTGATCACCACCGCGGAGAAGAACGCGAGCTGCTGTGTGTCGAAGCCGATGCTGCCGAGCTGGTACCGGTGCTGTGGCCACAAGCGGGGCACCGGCTGCTTGTTGTTGCCCCGTGTCTCCCCGCCCCAGATGATGAAGACGAAGCCATAGAAGAGCACGAGCACGCCGAGGTTGGCGACGAGCTTCTCCGACGTACTCGCTCGGCGACGTTGGAGCGACCGGAACACGACGCGTTCGAGCAGGACGCCGATGCCGGGGCCGACGACGAGTAGGACGAACGGCGCGGAGATCCACAGCGGGATGTTCCACACCCCGTTCATCTGCCACAACAGGTACGCCGCGAACAGCCCGATCGTGAAGTGGGCGAGGTTGAACACGCCCGTCGCCTTGTAGGTGAGCACGATGCCCATGCCACCGATGGCGTACACCGACCCGGCAAAGATGCCGATCAGGATGATCTGGACGTAGTGCACAGAGTTATGGAGCTTCGACGAGCGAGGGCTCACACAGCGGACACGGCGTCAGCTGGCGCTTCACGATCGTCGACGGCGCGAGTCTCGCCGACCCGGCCTTGGATGCGACCATCGAGCATTCCGGCCGGTGATACATGTCCGACCCCGCAAGCGACACGTATGCCTGGCCGTTCGTTGGAGTCGCAACGTCGGTCGCGGTCGGGAGCGCGGGCGCGTCCGCTCGGGACAACAGCACCTGGTGCAGCTCGTTCACCATGCCCTCGAGCCGGTCGAGCCGCCCGGAGTCCTTGCGCAGCTCCTCGGTGGCGAGGAAGTACGCGCCGAACACCGCGAGGAACACGCCGAAGATGCCGCCGGAGACGACGTACGGGATCTGCTTGGCGACGGTTGGTGTTCCCGACACGCCGATCCAGCCGAACAGGATGAACAGCGCCGCGACGGCCAGCAGGATCCAGCCGATGACCGGCCGCGTGGCTTTGTGGACCCAGCGCCAGAACAACGCGGGGTCGGGAAGGTCGTCATCCACGGGATGATCGGGCTCGATTGCCATCAATGGGCTCCTTGTCAGGCCTTCGAGAGACCCGGTAGTCGCGCCGGAAGCACGAGCTTCGGAGCGATGCACATTCCGAAGGCCGCAAACGTGAATGCGAGATAGAGCCATCGGAGGTCGAAGTTGAGGCCGAAGAAGCTGGCCTGCGCCGGGCTGCCGGCGTCGCCGGCGGGAGCGAGCGCCGCGGCCGGTGCGGAGACGGAACCGCCGGTGAAGCCGCTTGCCGGACCGTTCGGCTGCGCCGCCGAGAAGGTGGACGAGAGCCCGCTGCTCGCCGTGCCGCTGGACAGCGAGAAGTTGCGAGCCAGCACTCGACTTGAGACCGACGCCAGGTTGTAGCGCACGAAGTACACGCCATTGACCGAGGGGGACGTGGTGTTGAGGATGGGATTCGTGGGCACCGGGGGCAACGTCGGCGCGTTGTCGACCGAGTGCGTGTAGTCGATGACGACGCCTTGCGACTGCGCGTTCATGAAGCCTCTGTTGTCCGGGCCGTTGGTGGCGCCGACGAGCCGGACCGACAACCCCGAGCCTTCCAGCAGATCGACGTTCGGGTTGCCATCGGGATGGATGCCCTTGTCGTCGATCGTCGCCGCCTGGCCGAGGAACTTGGCGCCTTGGACCGTTGTCGACGAGGCGCCGATGGCGTCGCCTTCCGGCGTGAAGTGCACGTCGGCGATCGACGTGATGGAGTCGATGGTGACGAGGCCGCCGATCAGACGGACGCCGTTGAGCCGCGACTCGGCGTGCGACACCGTCGCTCCACCGTCGAAGAGATTGGCGGTGGTCGACTGGATCGAGCCGACGGTGAAGAGCGACGTGTCGAGCGGCTGGCCGCCGTTCGCGCTCACGATCGCTGCCGCGACTTCCGCAGGTACCGGCAGACCTCCGACGGAACCGCCGGGGAGCGGGGCGATCTTCAAGCCACTCATCGTCGAATCGGTCGACGAGGTGCCGTCGTCGCCGATGTGCGCATGTGCGGAACCGCCTTCGCCGTTCAGCTGGCCGGCTGGCGAGCCGAAGCCGAGCGAGCCCTCGGTGCTCTTGTCCGGCGCGAAGCCATCGGCCTGCGCGATGAACGGCCACTTGGCGGTGGCGCACGCGTCGTAGAGCGGCTTGAGCTCGGAGTTCGATGTGCGGATGGCGTCGAGCAGCGGGTTGCCGATGAAGCCGGCGCCGTTGTCGATGAACCCGCCGGCCACACCCTCCTCGGCACCGGGGACGGCCGGGCACGCGTTCGCGGGACCTTGCGTCGCGCCGTTGCCAGGATCCGCCAGCGTGGCGCGCGCCGCCGGCCCGTTCGACGAGCTCATCGAAGAGACGCCGGTGACGAACTGCATGTGGAAGGTGTCCTTGATCGGCGTGAGCCCACCCTCCTGGTCGGGGATGTAGTCGACGCCGATGGCGCTCGTGGCGGTGCTGAAGACCTTGGGCCGGGGCGCCGCGGTCTGGGCGGAAGCGCCGTACGGGACCACGGCCGCGATCACTGCGATCCCGGCCGCGCCGAAGCACGAGCGCGACAACATTCGTCGGACCGACGCCCCCGTCACGTCCCCCTCCCTTCCCGTGTTCTCGATGCACCATTCGACACGGCAGGCCTTGCTCCCTGGTCAGGGTAGTTCCGAGGGCCATCAGCTACCGTCCGCCGATGCCCCTTCGTGTCATCGGCTGGAGCACCGGCCACGTCGGTGTCCACGCCCTTCGCGCCATCATCCGCCACCCGGACCTGGAGCTCG
>JBEEFX010000041.1:0-3178 GCA_041166365.1 Acidimicrobiaceae bacterium | reverse complement strand
GAAGAAGGCCTCGCTCGTGTGCATCGCCGGTCGGGGCGGTGTGCCGCCCGCGTTGTTGACCAGCACATCGACTCGGCCGAACTCCTCGACGGTCGCGTCGACGAGCCGTTGCAGTTGCTCGGTCTGCATCACGTCTGTCGGCACGGCGATGGCCCGGCGTCCGAGTGCGTGGATCTCTGCCGCAACTCCGTCGATGTCGGCGGCGGTTCGAGCGGCGCACACGACGTGCGCCCCCGCCTCGGCAAAGCCGAGCGCGATCCCGCGGCCGATGCCCTTGCCCGCACCGCTGATGATCGCCACCTTGTCGGTGAGCGTGAACCGGTCGAGGATCATTGCGCCGCCCTTCCGGCAATGAGCGGCAGATCGAGGTACGTACGGATGCCGGGCTCCGCCGCGCAGACGTAGGGGACGGAGTTCACGCAGTGCATCGCGGTCGCGACGATCCCGCGGTTGCGCATCAGGCCTTCTTCGAGCGAGGACGGGTGCCAGCCGTGGAACGTGACGCGCACGCCCGGATCGCCGGTGATCTCCACCTCGAAGCGCTCCCGCTCTGGGCCGAACGTCCATCCCGGATCGAGATGCTCCTCTCCCATCAGCCAGTTCACCGCGGCAGTGACGACAGGTCGGCCATCCGAAAGTGCCTCCCATCGGAAGCGCTGCGCCGCGACGAGCCCGGGTTCGATCACGCCGATCGGAGAATCGATCGGCGCGGTCGCAACGGCGACCTCGTGCGTCGTGCGCAGCTCTGGGTCGATCGTGAACCCCAACTCGTCCGCGACCATGCGGATCGACTGTTGGAAGCCGTGACCCAACACGTTCAGCATGATGCTCGTGTGCGCCACTTCCGGCGTCGCGCCGAAGAGCATGATGTCCCGCACCACTTCCACCGCGCTGTAGGTGCGTATGTCGGAGAACTCCTCCGCGCGCACGTGAGTGATCGACCCGGACAGCGCGGACACCATGAGCGGAAACCGTTCCGTGACGCCACCGGGATGGATGCCGGTGCCGTGCAACGTCACGCCCGCCTCGGTGCAGGCGTCGTCGATCCGAGCCGTACCCGTTCGATCCGGGTACCACCAGCCGAGCGGCGTCACGACGTTCTTGCCTGACCGCAGGATGCGCTCGACCACGGCGTGATCGGCGAGCATCGGCGAATAGATCACGCAGTCCGCATCGGTGGACACCAGCGCGTCGACGTCGTCGGTGGCCGCCACGCCGAGGGGCGCTCGACCGAGCAGCTCTCCGACATCCCGGCCCTTCTTGTCGGCGCTGTGCACCCAGCAGCCGACCAACTCCAGCTCGGGATGGCCGAGCACGCCTTCGATCGCGGCCCGTCCCACTCCGCCCGTCGCCCACTGGATCACTCGTAGCGCCATAGGCCGACATCTTCGTCAATTCCGGTGCACACGAACACAGAACTGTGTTCGTGTGCGCTGGATTTCGTAGGGTGCGCCGCGTGCTGCGGTTGCCTGTCATCGGCGTGGGGCGGGTCGATCCGCCGGTCGAGTTGGGTGAGACCCGATTGAGCGACGGACGGCGGATGTGCTGGGCGACCTTCGGTGACCCCGTTGGCACGCCGCTGTTCTGGTTCCACGGCACGCCTGGGGGCCGTACGCAGATCCCGCCAGCAACAGCGCGCGAGGCCGCCACGCTCGGACTCAAGATCGTCTGCGTGGCGCGTCCCGGTGTCGGCCAGTCGTCGGATCACCACTACAGCTCGTTCTGTGACGCGGCCAACGACGTCGCCGAGGTCGCCGACGACATCGGCGCCAAACGCTTCGGCATCGTGGCGCTCTCGGGCGGCGGGCCGTATGCGCTCGCCTGCGGCCACGAGATGCCGCATCGTGTGCAAGCTCTCGCGATCCTCGGCGGCGTGTGTCCGGTCGCGGGGCCGGACGGACTGCCGAGCGGCATCGTGGCGTTGTCCGCCCGCTTCAACTCGATCCTCGGCGTGGTGCGCACGCCGATGAGCGGGGTGCTCCGCGGCGTGATGGGGTTGATCGGCCCGATGTCACATCCCGCTTACAGCGGGTTCGCCAAGCTGATGCCTGAAGGCGACCAGCGCGTGTTCGCCGACCCCGAGATCGAGGCCATGTTCATCCGCGACCTCGTCGCCGCCAACCGGCACAGCTTTCGCGGGTTGCTCAACGACGCCGTGCTCTTCGGCCGGCCATGGGGCTTCCGTCTCGCAGAGGTCGACGTGCCGGTGCGCTGGTGGCATGGCGACGCCGACTCGCTGGTCTCACTCGAGCACGCCCGTCACGCGACCGCGTTGCTGCCCGACTGCGAGCTCATCGTGCGGCCGGAGGAAAGCCACCTGGGCGGCTTCGGCATCACGCACGAGGTCTTCAACTGGCTGCTGTTGCGGAGCAAGAGTGGCGCATGACGGGCGTCTTCGCTCCTCAGAGTGAGGACGGCGACGGCGCAGCTCGCTAGGGCTTGCGGCGGCGGCCGCCCTGACCGCGACCGGTGGGGCTGGCGCCCTTCGGTCGCGGCTGCGGATGACGCTGTGGTGCACGGCCGCGCGGGCGACTGGCCCGCGGTGGCTTCTCGTTGTGCGCGGCATGGGCGGTGTGCCCACGGGCTTCGCGACGGGGCGCCGCGCTACCGGGCATTCCGAGGGCGGCCTGCAGCTTGCGGACCTTGGCACCGTCCTCTTCCATCACGAGCGACACCACCACGCCGGTCGCGCCTGCTCGGCCGGTGCGGCCGGAGCGGTGGAGGTAGTCCTTGGCGTCAGTCGGAACGTCGAAGTGCACGACACAGGCGACGTCGTCGACGTGAATCCCCCGCGCCGCGACATCGGTCGCGACGAGCGCCTGCACCCGACGCGATGCGAACGACGCGAGGGCGCGTTCGCGTTGCGCCTGTGACCGGTTTCCGTGGATGGCGACAGCCGAAATGCCGGCCGCGACCAGCTGCTTGGCCACGCGGTCAGCGCCGTGCTTCGTGCGGCAGAACACCATGGTCGAGCCGTGCTCGACCACGAGGTCGACGGTGAGCTGCAACCGGGCGCCCTTGGTCGAATCGACGAAGTGGTGCGCGTTGCGGTCCTCTTCCTTCGTCGGCGGCGCGACCTCACACCGCACGGGGTTGTGCTGGTAGTTGCGCACGAGAACGTCGACGGCATTGTCGAGCGTGGCGGAGAACAGCAGCGTCTGGCGGTCGGACCGCGCTT
>JBEEFX010000040.1:0-5260 GCA_041166365.1 Acidimicrobiaceae bacterium | reverse complement strand
GGCACCGAAGACGCCCGCGAGGGTGGAGCCCGTTGAGCGCCAGCCCTTGGGCGTCTCGGGAAGGCCGTCGCGCCATTCCACGGTCGCCATGCCGGCGAGTGCGTCGATCGTCTGGCCGTGCGCGCTGTAGCCACGCCACGGCCCGGTCTCGCCGTAGCCGGAGATCAGGCAGTAGACGATTCGAGGGTTGATCTGCTGGATGCTGGCGAAGTCGAGTCCGCGCTTGCGGGCGTCCTGCGGGCGAGCACCGACGATGACCGCATCCGCCCACCGAGCGGCCCCGGCCACCACGTCCGGCCACTGCGGCGAACGTGTGCTGACGTGCAGGCTGCGCACGCCGGAGTTGGCGGCCACGTGGAAGATCCCCTGACCGTGGATCTTCGGATTGTCACCGCGGTTGCCGTCGCCGATGATCGGACGCTCGATCTTGATCACGTCCGCACCCAGCTCGGTCAGCAAGTGGCTGGCGATCGGACCGGACAAGTGCGTCGAGAAATCGACGATGCGGAGCCGTTCGTCACCGCGCGCGCCTGGCTCACCGTGTCCATTGCCTTCGACCTTGGTCATCTGTCACTCGTTTCCATGATGGTTCCGTCGGCCAGCAGACCTTCGACCTGGCCATCCGAGAAGCCGATCTCCTCGAGAATCTCGCGGCTGTGCTGGCCCAGCAGCGGCGGCGGCAGGGTCACCGCGGCAGGTGTGTCCGACATGCGAATGACGGGCGCGACCTGACGAAGACGCCCCGAGACCGGATGGTCGATCTCGGTGACGAAGCCCATGGCCTTGGATTGCTCGTTTTCGAGCGCATCCGAGAACGAGTTCACGGGAGCGAACAGGACGCCGTTCGCCGAGAAGTCCGTGTCCCACTCGGCAGTCGTCCGCGTGATGAAGAGCTCCTGTAGGAGCTCCGTGAGCTCGTCTCGCCGTTCGACCCGCTTCGCGTCTTCGTCGAAACGCTCGTCGGTGGCCAGCTCGGGGCGGCCGAGGGCGAGGCAGAACTTCTTCCAGCCGTCGCCCCACACGCCGGCGACCGCCCATCCGTCGCTCGTGCGGAACGCCTGGTACGGAACGACCTGACTGTGTTGGCTGCCCCACTTCGTGGGGTTCTCGCCGGTCTGGAAATACGGTCCGACTCGAGTCGTCAAGCCGAAGATGAGCCCACCGACCATCGGGATCTCGACGTACTGACCGCGGCCGGTGCGGTCGCGCGCGAGCAACGCAAGGAGGATGCCCTGCACCGTGATCAACGAAGCGGTGTAGTCGGCGATCGGGATGCCGACGAGCACCGGCCCGCCGTCGCGCTCACCGGTGACGGACATCACGCCGCTCATGGCCTGCACCACGGGGTCTGTCCCTGGACGCGCGCGCCACGGCCCGCTCGACCCGAAAGCGTTCGTCGAGCAGTAGATCAGCCGCTCGTTGCGCTTCTGCAGAACCTCCCAGCCGAGGCCGATCTCGTCGGCGACACCAGGGCGGTAGTTCTCCATGAAGACATCGGCGCTGTCCACGAGGCGGTGCGCGATCTCGAGCCCGGCCTTGGCGCGCATGTCGAGGCAGATGCTGCGCTTGCTGCGGTTCCAGGTGAGGAACATCGTGCTCTCACCCTCGACGAAGTTGACGCCGGTGCGCCGGCTCGGATCACCGAATGGGGCCGACTCGACCTTGATCACGTCGGCGCCGAAGTCTCCCAGGACCAGCGAGGCGTACGGCCCGGACATGTGCCGCGTGACATCGACGACGCGCACGCCTGACAGCGGACCGGCCTCGGTGGTCGTCGGCTCCGACGGGGTGCCTTGGCTCATTGAGGGGTGGATCTTTCTACGTAGGGCGCTGCCGGCTGGCGGGTGACGGCCACGTCGCCGAAGAAGTAGCGCGCGAGCACGTTGGGGTCGCGCAGCGGGTCGGGCGGACCGGTGTGGACGTCACGCCCCTGCGCGAGGATGACCACGCGGTCGGCGATGTCGAACGCGAACGCGATGTTCTGCTCGACGAGAACGATGGGCACGCCGGCCTCACGGCTCAGCCGGGTGAGCTCCTCGCCGATGCGGCGCACAACGATCGGTGCAACACCGATCGACGGCTCGTCGAGCATCAGTAGCCGCGGGCGGGCCATCAGCCCACGGATCAAGGCGACGATCTGTTGCTGGCCACCGCTGAGGCTCGCGGCTCTCGACGAGAGGTGCTCGGCGATCTCCGGGAAGAAGTCGACCCACTTGTCGATGTCAGCGGAGACGTCGGACTTCTTGGCGTGCACGAACGCCCCGAGCTCGATGTTCTCGCGCACGCTCATCGAACCGAAGAGCTGACGCCCTTGCGGGACGAGGGTGATGCCCGCCGAGACGACCTGCGCGGGCGGGCGGCCGGCGACATCCTCCCCGTCGAGCACGACCGAGCCGCGCGACGGTTTGGCGACGCCGGCGATCGCACGCAGCGTCGTGCTCTTGCCGGCGCCGTTGGCGCCGATGAGCGTGACGATCTCGGGACCGTCGACGGAGAAGTTCACGCCGTTCAACGCCCGGATGCGGCCGAAGGACACCGCCAGATCTCTGACCTCGAGCATCATGCGGCTCCGAAATAGGCGAGGCGCACTTCTTCGCGTTCGAGGATGTCCGCGCTGGTGCCCTCCGCGATCTTCTGACCTCGCGCCATCACGACGACGCGGTCGCACAGCGGCAAGAGGAGCTGCATCTCGTGCTCCACGACGACCGCGGTGATGCCTTCGGCGCGGAGGCGGAGCAGCGCGGCGCACACGTCCTCGGCGGCGATGCGGTTCAGCCCCGCGAACGGTTCATCGAAGAGGACCACTTCGGGTGTGAAGAGCAACGCGACAGCCATGCCGAGCAGACGCGTCTGACCCCACGAGAGCTCGGAGGCTCGCTGGGTGAGTGTCCGCTGGGGCAGGCCGACCCACTCCATCACCTCGGCGATACGGGCGTCGGAGTTCCCGCGCGATTTCGCCTGGATCAATGGGAACTGGAGGTTCTCGCGCACCGTCAGGTCGTCGAAGCACATTCGCTCCTGGAACGTGCGCACCAGGCCCTTGCGTGCTCGACGATGAGCGGAGTTGCGCGTGACGTCCTCGCCTTTCCAGATCACGGTGCCGCTCGACGCTCGCAGGAACCCGGTGACGACGTTGAAGAACGTGGACTTGCCCGAGCCGTTCGGGCCGATGAGCCCGACGATCTCGCCGGCATTCACCTCGAGATCGACGTCCACCAACGCCGCAACCCCTGCGAAATGCTTGCTCAGTCCGTGGGCCTCAAGCAGCGGGCTCATGACGGCGCCTCCACGACTTCGTGCGGCGGCTCCAACGGCGACGCCCCGGTCCCGGTCCCGGTCGGCGGGTCGACCTCGTCGACTCTGTCGGCTTGGGCGACAGATCGGGAGCCGGCTCGGTTCGCGCGCAGGGCGGCGATTCGGGACGGCAGGCTCAGCAGACCCTGGGGCAGCAGCAGGATCATCGCGACCAAGATCAGGCCGAGGAGCATCCGACTGCGTCCGGGGTCGAGAAAGATGAACTCCGGCAGGAAGGTGTACACGGCGGCGCCGACGATCGGCCCGAGCAGGTAGCGCCGCCCGCCGAGCAACACCATCAGCAAGAAGAAGATGGACGCTTGCACGTTGAAGGCGCCAGGATCGACGAACTTGACGTTGTACAGATGGAGCTGGCCGGCCAGACCCCCCACTGCGCCCGACACCGTGAACGCGAGGATGCGATGGCGCACGACCGGCGTTCCCACCGCGGCGGCCAGTTGCTCGTTCTCCCGGATGCCGCGAAGGGTGGCACCCCATCGCGACCGCGTGAGCAACAACAAAGCCGTCAGGATCACTGCCGCGACACAGATGCAGATGTAATAGAAGTCCTGGCGGTCGGTGAGCCGCAGCCCAACGACCTCCTGCTTGGCGGGGATCACCGTCAAGCCGTCCACCCCGCCGGTGAGATCGTCGAGGCGCGTCGCGACAACGACCGCGACCTGGCCGATGGCGAACGTCAGGATGACGAAGTAGTGCCCACGGGTTCGCAACGACGGAAGGGCGACGATGAACGCCGCGATCGCTCCCGCGATCAGGCTGAGCACGAGTGAGGGAACGAAGTCGATGCCGTGGTCCTGGGCGGCGATGCCCGCGGTGTAGGCGCCGACCCCGAAGACGGCGGCGTGGGCGATGTTGACCTCACCCACCTGGCCCCACAAGAAGCCGAGGCCGGTGGCGGCCACGCCGAAGATCAATGCGGAGGTCGCGAGACTGAGGTCCTTGTTCGAAGGCCCCATCAACGGGAACAGCGCGAGCACCGCGACCACGGACAGCAGGCCGCCGTACTGCACCAGCGCTGATCTGATCCGGCTCGACGAGCTCGAGACGAGGGACTTCACAGGGTTGCCCCCTCTGCGCCGGCACCGAGGCCGGTCGGTCGCACGAGCAGCACGAGGATGACGAGGCCGAGCACGTACGCCTCGCTCCAGCCCGGGTCGAGATACCCGATGGCCAGGGCCTCGGCGACTCCGAGCCCGAGGCCGGCCACGGCCGCGCCCTTGATGTTGCCGAGCCCACCGATGAGCGCCACCGCAAACCCTCGCAGGACGTAGGAACCACCGACGAAGGGCGAGATCGCCCCAAGGGTCAGCACCACCCATCCGGCGATGCCGGCCAGTGCGGCACCGATGACGAAGGTCATCATCGTGAGGCGGCGAACGGGGATGCCCATCAGCGCAGCGGCTTCGCGGTTGTCGGCGGTGGCTCGCAGCGCCCGCCCCCATCGGGACCGGGACAGGCCGAGGTAGAACACGGCCATCACCACGAGGATCAGAGCGGTGTTGAACAGCGTCTGGTCTCGGAAGACGAGCGCGCCGACCTCGTGCACCCCTTGGAAGGGTGCGCGAACGGTGCGGGTGTCCACTCCCCAGATCTCGCTGGCCAACGATTGCAGGAAGATGATCAGCCCGAGCGAGACGACGAAGCCGGCGAGCGGTGCGTCGTAGGTGAACTGGAACATCAAGCGCTCCGTGACGAGCCCGATGGTCGCGCCCGCCGCCACTGCGGCGACGAGCGCGATCGCGAAGCTTCCGGTCAGGTCCTGCACTGACCACGCCACGAAGGCGCACACCATGACCATCTCGCCCACCGCGAAGTGGATGATGCGAGAAAGCCCGTACACCAGGGTGACCCCGAGTGCGATGAGCGCGTAGACGGCACCGATTGCGATGCCGTTCCACACGTACTGGACGACCAGCGTCAGCTCATCCATTCAGAGTCCCCCCGG
>JBEEFX010000039.1:0-4930 GCA_041166365.1 Acidimicrobiaceae bacterium | reverse complement strand
GTGCTGGGACGAGCCGGACTTCAAGGCGGTCTTCTCGGTGACGCTGATCGTCCCCGAACACCTGACCGCCCTCTCCAACGCGGGCGAGCTGTCGAACGAGCCGCTCGGCGACGGCCGCCGCCGAGTGGCGTTCGCCGACACGATCAAGATGTCGACGTACCTCGTGGCGTTCGTGGTCGGCCCGCTGGCCCTGACGCCGCCAGTCGACGTCGACAACACGCCGCTGCGCGTTGCCCATCTCCCGGGAAAGGAGCACCTCACCTCCTTCGCGCTGGAGAGCGCCGCGTTCGCGCTCGAGTTCTTCGCGGAGTACTACGGCATCGTCTACCCAGGCGACAAGTGCGACCTCATCGCCGTGCCCGACTTCGCATTCGGCGCGATGGAGAACCTGGGCTGCATCACGTTCCGAGAGGTCCTCCTGCTCGTCGACCCGAAGCGCGCGACGCATCCCGAGCTGCAGAACGTCGCTGACGTGATCCATCACGAGCTCGCGCACATGTGGTTCGGCGACCTCGTGACGATGAAGTGGTGGAACGGCATCTGGCTCAACGAAGCCTTCGCCACCTTCATGGAGAACAAGTGCAGCGACGCCTTCCGGCCCGACTGGGACGTGTGGGTCAACTTCGGGCTGTCGCGTACGGCGGCGTTCGACGTCGACTCGTTGTCGAGCACGCGGCCGATCGAGTTCGAGGTCGTCTCGCCGCGCGACGCCGAGGGGATGTTCGACGTCCTCACCTACGAGAAGGGCGCCGCCGTCCTGCGCATGCTCGAGCAGTACTTGGGTGAGACCGAGTTCCGCGACGGTATTCGCCACTACCTCACCTCGCATCAGTTCGGGAACACCGAGACCACGGACCTGTGGGACGCGATCGAGGCGTCGACCGGGGAGCCCGTGCGCCAGATCATGGACACGTGGATCTTCCAGGGCGGCTATCCGGTCGTCGAGGTCGAGCTCGTCGGACCACATACGTTGCGCGTGCGACAGGAGCGTTTCCGATTCGCGGCTGACGACGAGCCGACAGCCGCAGACGAGACGCTGTGGGCCATCCCGATCCGCTTCACGTACTCGGATGGGCGCGAGCGCACGATGGAGCGCGTCCTGCTGACCGCACGCGAGCAGGACGTCGAGCTGCCGGTCGACGTCGACTGGGTGCATCTCGACACCGGCGGTTCGGGCTTCTTCCGCACGCGCTACGTCGGCGAGCTGCGGCGGCGGTTGACCGCGCACGTCGGCGAGCTGCTGCCGCTGGAGCGCTACAACCTCCTCGACCACGAATTCGCCTGCACGCTCGCCGGCACGACCACCGCCGCAGAGTTCTGCGATCTTGCCCGCAGCTTCGGTGACGACACCGAGCTGTCGATCTGGCAGCGCCTCGCGGCCGCGTTCAGCGCGCTGGACCGCATCATCGACGACGAGGCCCGCCCCCGGTTGCAGGCCACCGTCCGCGCCATCGCCGCGCCCGCCTTGCATCGCATGGGCTGGTCGACGACAGAAGGCGAGAGCGACGTCGATCGGCAACGCCGGTCCACCCTCTTCGAGCTGCTCGGCACGATCGGCGCGGACGGCGACGTGCGCTCCCGCGCCCGGGCGATCCACGAGGCCTATCTGAAGAGCTCCGATGAGGCCGATCCCGAACTGGTGGCCGCGGCCGTCGCCGTGATCGCCGACAGCGGGTCGGCCGACGAGTTCCACGAATTCGTGGAGCGGTGGCGCGCCGCCGACAACCCGCAGGAGCAGCTGCGCTACCTGTACGCGCTCCCGCGCTTCCATGACGATGCCTGCTTCGACGAGCTGCTGCAGCTCAGCCTCACGCAGGTGCGTACGCAGAATGCGCCCTTCGTACTCGGGCGAGCGTTGCTGAACCGCACGCACGGCGCGGTGGCCTGGCAGTTCGTCCGCAAGAATTGGCCGACGCTCATCGAGCGGTTCCCCTCCAGCACGATTGTGCGCATGACCGACGGCATGAAATGGCTGATCGACGCCGCTCCTGATGTCGAAGGCTTCTTCGCCGAGCACCCCGTGCCGCAGGGCGCGAAGACACTCGAACAGCACCTCGAGCGGCTCCGGGTCAACGTCGCCTTCCGCGAGCGCGACCACGCCGCGCTGGCCGCGGCGCTGTCATCGGACTGAGGGCTACAACCCGCCGACCGACGGCGTGAAGCGCGCGAGGTAGCTCGTCAGATGCGCGTACGTCCCGGTGGCCAGCAGGAGTCCGAGGACGACGAGCAATCCACCGGCAACTCGCTCGAGCCGTGGACCGATGCGGCGGAGGCGCTCGCTGATGCGCGGCGACGAGGCCAGGCCGAGCGAGGCCATGAGGAAGGGAACACCGATGCCTGCCGCGTACGCGGTGAGCAGCAGCCCGCCGCGCGCCGGATCGGCGCTGCGTGCCGCGACGAAGAGCGCGGCGCCGAGGAGGGGTCCGACGCACGGGCTCCACGCCGCGCCGAAGGCGATACCCAGCACGAGCGGTCGCAACGGGCCCGCCCCCTTCGGCAAGCGGTGCACGAGCCGGCGCTCCTGTAACCATCGGCCGCGCAGCAGGCCGAGCAACACGAGGCCGAGCACGAACACGATCACGCCGCCCACTCGTTCGAGCGCGTCCTGCAACGTTGTCAGCGACGAGCCGAGCTGTCCGGCGGCGGTGCCCAATCCGGCGAACACGAGCGCGAAACCGAGGATGAACACGAGCGTGGCCGGCACGGCCTTCGCGGTGTCTCGCGCCTCGACGGACTCGCCCACGACGAGGCCGAGATATGCGGGCACGAGTGGAACGATGCACGGAGCCAGGAAGGATGCGACACCCGCGCCGAACAGCGCGATGTACGCCCTCACTTCGTGCCGGCGCCGAACGTGAACGCGAATGCCTGGAGGCCAGCGGTCTGGGGCCGGAACGTCAGCGTGTGGTAGCCGGACGGACCGTCCGTCACGACGTGATAGAGGTCGTGGTCCATGACGGTCAGCGTCGTGAGCGGCGCGCCGTCGAGCTCGACGGTCACCGTGATGGGCGAGGACCCGGCGCCGGCGACGAGGTTGACCTCCGCGCCGCGGTACCGCAGCACGAAGACTCCCCCATCCGGAGCCTCCGCCCCCTGGTCGGTGATGGCCCATGACCCCTGAAGCGCGTAGGTGTCCTGCGGCAGCGGGTCCGGCAGGGAGTACGTCTGTGTGCCCTTGGTCGACTTCTCGGGCGAGGCGTTGAACGACGCGCCGCCGAACGCCAATCCGAAATGGATCTCCGGCGTGAGCGCGGCGGTCAGTACAGGGTCGCTACCGGCGGGTGCTGCTCGCGGCGCGTCCGAGGGAAGGCCGAGCAAGGTGCGGACGTCGTTCTCCTTGCTGTCGTAGTCACCCTCACCGAAGCGCACCTGGCGCAACCGGCCTTGGCGATCGGTGAAGTACTCGGCCGGCCAGTACTGGTTGCTGAACGCGTTCCAGATCGCCATGTCGTCGTCGAGGGCCACCGGCCATGTCACGCCGTAGTGCTCGACGCCTCGCGCGACATTCTCGTGGTCCTTCTCGAAGTCGAACTCGGGCGAGTGCACGCCGATGATCAGGAGGCCGTCGGTCTTGTACCGGTCGTACAGCGCCTTCAGGTGCGGGATGGTCCGCTGGCAGTTGACGCACGAGTACGTCCAGAAGTCGAAGATCACCACCTTGCCCGCGAGGTCGGACTTCGTCAGCGGGGCCGAGTTGATCCAACCCTTGGCGGCCGTCACCGAAGGCACCGATTCCTGGATCACCTGCAGATCGCCGGTCTGGGCGATGTCCTTGGGCTCGACCGTCGTCGCCACGTACACGGAAACGCCCGCGATCACAGCGAGCGCGGCGGCCGCGACGAGATACAGCCGGCGATTCACCGTCGTAGTCTCCCGCGATGAACCGCATTTCTCGGCGCGCCACGGCCGTGGGGCTCGCCTTCCTGCTTCTGCTGGTGAGTTGCTCGAAGGACGTAGCCCCTTCGGCCAGCCGCTCTGGCTCCAGCAGCGCGAGCAACAGCGCCGAGAGCGAGGTCGTGCCGGGCAAGACGAAGTTCGGTCCGAACGACGACGACGACATCATCAAGAAGGCCGTCGACGACGTGCAGGCGTTCTACGGACAGGAGTTCGCCAAGCTCTACGGCCAGCCGTTCGAGCCGTTGAGTGGCGGCGTTTTCCCGTACGGGCCCGATGATCCGCCGCCGAACTGCGGAGGGCCGGGTAAGAGCGACTATCGCCAGGTTGCCCAGAACGCGTTCTACTGCCCTCAGGGTGACTTCATGGCGTGGGACACGGTCAACCTCACCAACGATCTGCTCGACAACTTCGGTCCGTTCACGTTGGCGATCGTGGTCGCCCATGAACTGGGCCACGCCATCCAAGCCCGGCACGGCATCCTCGATGGGCGGTTCATCACCTTCGTGACCGAACAACAGGCGGACTGCTTTGCCGGCTCCTACACGCAGCACGTGCAGCAGGGTGGATCAAAGGTCTTCGAGGTCACGCCGGCCGACCTCGATGCCGCACTCGGCGGGTTCCTGCTGATTCGTGATCCGGTCGGCACCGATCCGGTGACCGACGAGAACGCCCACGGTTCGGCGTTCCAGCGCATCAATGCGTTCGCCGACGGGTTGAAGGATGGCGCGGCCAAGTGCAAGACGTACGAGGACCTGTCCTTCAACTTCGTCCCTGAGGTCGAGCAGGGCGACCTCGCCCAAGGCCAGTCCGGCGATCTGCCCTTCGATGAGGTGGAACCGCTGGTCACCGCCAACCTCGAAGGGTTCTGGGCATCGGCGTTCACCATCATCGGCGGAGCGAAGCGTTGGACCGCCGCGAAGACGAATCAGTTCGACCCGGCCGTCGGAGTGACCTGCGGTGACAAGACGTTCAAGGGAGACGACGCGATCGGCAAGTACGTCTATTGCGCTGAAGACGACACGATGAGTTGGGA
>JBEEFX010000038.1:0-24129 GCA_041166365.1 Acidimicrobiaceae bacterium | reverse complement strand
GGCGCCGCCGGTCATCACAGCCGCCCTCAAGCGGAGGTCCGCGTCGATGGCAGCCCCGAGCGCGCCAACTGCGTCGACCAGATCGAGCCCGGCACGGACGGCCCTCTCAGCATCGTCCTCGAAGGCGACCGGCGTTCCCCACACGGCCATCACGGCGTCGCCGATGAACTTCTCGATCGTGCCGCCATAGCGAGCGACCACCGTGTTGGCCATGGCGAAGTACTGCGACAACAATTCGCGGGTGTCCTCGGCGTCGCGGCCTTCGGCCAGCGTCGTGAAACCCACCAGATCCGCGAACAGGATGGTCGTGAGGCGCCGCTCCGCGACGCGCTTGGACGCGTCGGCCGGCACCGAGGGTGCGGGTTCTCCGGTCAGCACCCCGCCGCAGTCGCCGCAGAACTTCTTGCCCGCCTCGACGGCCGCGCCGCAGGTCGGGCAGACGAGCGCGAGCGCTCCGCCGCAGTCGCCGCAGAACTTCTTGCCTTCAGGGTTGTCCGCTGCGCACGAAGGGCACGAAACCGCCACCCGGTTCACCCCTTTCCCGCGTTTCGGTAGAGCGTACGAGTCAATCACCTCCCCCGCGGACCGGAGTCCCAGTTGTGCGCTTTGCTCACCTACGCTCGGCAGGTGGACCCGGCTGGCCTCGCCGAAACCAATTGACGCCGAATCTCAGATACGTCGATCCCACCCGTCCGGCAGGGATGTTCGCACGGGCGTACGCCGCGTTCGCGCTGACTCGCGTGGCCCGGTTCATCTCGCGCCACGTCAACTGGAAGCTCGACCCGCTCCTGTTGCGGCTGACTCGCGGGCGCCTCGCGTCGACGCTCGTCTTTCCCTCTGCGGTGCTCGAGACCCAAGGAGCGAGAAGCGGTACGCAACGTCGCAATGCGATCATCTACTTCCACGACGGAGATCGGGTGACGGTCGCCGCATCGAAGGCCGGCGATCCTCGGCACCCGGCCTGGTACCACAACCTTCGAGCGCATCCAGACGTCACCTTCGGTGGTATCCCGATGCGGGCGACCGTGGTGGCCGACGACGCCGAGCGTGAGCGGTTGTGGGTGCTCGCGGACCGTGTCTTCCCGGCCTACGCGAGCTATCGACGAGACGCGGCCAAGGCGAATCGAACGATCCCGCTCGTCCAGTTGGTGCCGCGGGAGGCGGGGGCCGGCTAGCCGCGCCGGTGCGACCGCATGGTCCCGCACGGGCCGATCCGCGGGTAGAGTCGTTGTTGGCGTCCCGCTGTCGAATGCGGTGATCGGTCCACCCCGGGGCCACGCGATGAATGCCAGTCCGGGAAGCTCCGCGCGAATCACGCGTGCGAGACCAGCGCTGAGGAGCGCTTCGTCCTTGAACACGGTTCACGACACAGATGCCCTCGAAGCCGCCATCTGGGCGGTTGCGGGGGGACAGGCCTCGTCCGAGCAGCTCACGCTGCTCGAGGCCGACCCTCGCGCGTCGTTCGTCGTCGTGGATGGACTGCTGGCCGAAACACAACAGCGCCTGGAGTCCGTTCACGGGCTCAAGGGCCCGGAACGAGCGCAGGTCATCGCGGACTTCGCGGAGGAGCTCGAAGGGTTGCGTCAGGTTCGGGTGCTGCTCGATGGAGAGGATGAGCCGTCCCGCCCATCCTCGAAGTCGAAACCGCAGCATCGCGAGGAAGAGGTGCGGCTCCAGTGCTCGTGGTCGGATGGCGAGGTGGTCGTGTGGGCCGCGGCACCGACAGGGTCGCCGGCGACGAACGACGAGTTGGCCGATCGTCTCGAAGCGTTACGAGGCCCAGCGCTCGGATGGCGTGCTCATGCCGGTGTGCCGTTAGATGGCGGTCGGCGCGCGGAGTCCGTGTCGATCCCGGTCGCCGACGCGCTCGGCTGGCTGGTCGCCGTCGGCGCCAGTCCCGACCCGGAGCGGCTGGGTGCGAGCGTTCACTGGCTGGGCCACGCCGCCGTCCTTGCGGTGAGCCACGTCGCCCGCGGTGCCGTCGTACCGTCGGCGCAGACGACACGGCGAGCAGATGGCTCGATGACGATGGCCGTGCGTTGGCAAGCCGCGCTGTTGGACAACTCCACGCTGGACCGCCTCGCGAGGCTCATGCCGAGCACGGTGCAGTTGCTCGCCCCGCGGTCGGCCACGGCACGGACGCTCGCGCGCGAGGTGATCGACGCCGTCGTGCATGCCGTCGTCTCGCAGGCCGCCAGGACGTTCGAGCTGCCGGCACCGCCACCGACTGTTCGCACCGCGTCCGACGTCGCCGAGTCGATCGTCACGCGCCTCGACGGGTCCGACTTCAAGGCTCCGGCCAGCGCCGGTTCCGACGCCGCCAACCGGTTGCAACGGTGGGCGAGGCCCGTCCTCAGCCCTTCGCGACCAGTGCTCGTCGTGCAGCTTGTGCACCGCGAAGGTGATACCTGGTTCCTGTCGGTGCTCGGCCCTGGGACGGACCGCTCGTTGATCGATGTCGAACAGGCCCTGGCGGCCTCGAAGTCGACCCAACCCGTCGCGGATGAGCTGGATCGGATCGAACGGCTCCTGCCGGTGCTCCAACGGGCGGGAGCGATGCGCCGCGGCCAGGTGTACTTGAGCACCGACGAGGCGTGGGACTTCATGACACGCACCGCACCCGTGCTTCATGCCGCGGGCTTCGACGTGCGAGTTCCCGCGCTCTCGCGCCGCAAACCGCGGCCCGCGTTGCGATTGTTCGCCGAGCCCAAGGGTGATCGAGTCGTCGGAGCGCAACAACTCAACAAGGTGCGCTGGTCGGCGCTCTTCGACGACATCGAGCTCACTGCTGAAGAGGTGTCGCGGTTGGCGGCGGAGGCTCGGCCGTTGGTGCAGTCGCGCGGCGAGTGGGTCGAGCTCGACAAGTTCGACCTACAGGAAGCCGCGGCCGCCCTCGCCGACCGGGTCAAGACAACGCAGCTCACCGGAGCGGCGATCCTGCGGCACGCCGTGGGGCTCGAGGGATCGGCATTCGGCCAACCGATACGCATCGACGGCGCGGGATGGGCGGCGGACCTGCTCGACAAGGCCGCGTCGGTGTCGCGGGATCCCGTCGACGCGCCCGACGGGTTCGTGGGTCAGCTGCGGACGTACCAGTCCGACGCGCTCGGCTGGCTCGGCTTCCTCGACGCCGTCGACCTCGGTGGTTGCCTCGCGCTCGACATGGGGCTCGGCAAGACACCCACCGTGCTCGCGCATCTCCTACGCGCCGCCGGCGAAGGGCCCGCGCTGGTGATCGCTCCCGCCGCCGTGGTCGGCAACTGGCAGGCGGAGGCCCACCGATTCGCGCCGGGGATGCGCGTGGTCGTGCACCACGGCGCCTCGCGCTCGTCGGCCGCGGCGCTCAGCGCCGAAGTCGCCGATGCCGATCTCCTCATCACCACCTATGGCACCGCGGTTCGTGACGTGAACGCGTTGGCCAAGGTGTCGTGGCGCTACGTGATCCTCGATGAGGCGCAAGCCATCAAGAACCCGAACGCCGAGACCAGCCAACAGCTGAGACGAATCCCCGCGCGCACGCGCATCGCGCTCACCGGCACACCGATCGAAAACGGTGTCGGTGATCTGTGGTCGATCCTCGATTACTGCAATCCCGACCTCGTCGGCTCTCGCGCGACGTTCAGCGCGCAACTCGCCGGTGACGGCGAGGAGGCGTTGCGCGCCCTCAACGGGATCCTGGTGTTCCGGCGCACGAAGGCCGAGCCCGAAGTGGCCGCAGAGCTGCCCGACAAGATCGACGAGCTCGACCACTGCACCATGACCCGCGAGCAGATCGGTCTGTATCAAGCCGTGCTCGACTCGCTCGTCGCGGACCCGGCCGAAGGAAGGCCGGTGAAGAAGGGTGCCGTGCTGGCCGCGATCACCGCGCTCAAACAGATCTGCAACCACCCGGCCGCGTACCAGGACGACGGTCGGCCCCTTGCGGGCGGCTCGGGCAAGCTCGCCCGGCTCGAGGAGCTCATCGAAGCCGTCTTCGCTGCCCGAGAACGGATGCTGATCTTCACGCACTTCGCGCAATGGGGAGTGCGGCTCGCTGACCACCTCACCGACGTCACCGGCGTGCCGATCGCGTGTTACCACGGCGGTCAGACCCGCACCGTCCGCGATCGACTCGTCCGCGAGTTCCAAAGCGGCACCGGCGCCGGCGCGTTGGTGCTGTCGTTGACCGCAGGCGGCACCGGCCTGAACCTCACGTCCGCCAATCACGTCGTGCTCTACGACCGCTGGTGGAACCCCGCCAAGGAGGACCAGGCGCGCGACCGTGCGTGGCGCATCGGCCAAACGCGCACGGTCGTCTCGCACCGCCTGGTCTGCCCGGGCACGATCGATGAACGGGTGGAAGACATCGTCGCCGGGAAGCGCCGCGTGGCCGATCTCGTCCTGCCGAAGTCGAGTTCGTTGGACGACCTCAGCGCCGACCAGCTGCGCGTCGCGCTCGGGCTCGATCCGGACGCGCTGCTCACCGAGGAAGACCAGTGAGCGAACAACGCAGGCCCCGGCGAGGCGGGCGCTCCCGGCAGCCGAACAGTCAGAAAGGTCTGTGGCAGCCGGTGCCGACGCCGGACGCGCCGGAACCGATTCGCATCTCGGCCGATCCGTCCGCGCTCATCACCTCACTCGGTTCGCCGCCACTGCGAGGCGGCAGCTCGACCGAGCACTACATCGCCGCAGTCGTCGAGCGCGCCGCCGGGCTTGCTGCCGCACTCGCCGCCTCCGCGGACCTGCTGGCCGAGCCCGACGAGCCAGCGGAGTGAGACCCGCCGCGGCCATCGCCGTCGCTTAGCCTCTACTCCCCTGGCCGGTTCGACTCGTACGAGCTTCCACGTTTCGTGCCGACCCGCCCCCGTAGCTCAGGGGAGAGAGCATCGGTTTCCTACTGGGGGCGGCTGCGCACCACGGAGCGCTAGCGGAGCCGGCACAGGTCACGCGTACACGTTGCGACCCTACGAGTCGAAGCCGGCGCGACACGGTGAGCGGTACAACGGTTGCCCCGGCCCACTCCGACATATCCTTCTGGCGTGATCGTCGGCTGGGTTGAGCTGGTCACGGCAGGTGACGGGGCGATGCAACGCGGCGACTTCCATACCGCGTCAACGACATACGGCGAGTTGCTCGAGAGGTTGACGTCGGCCATCCCTGTCAGTGACTCACACGATGCACTGCTCAGGGGCGCCGTAACCCATCGACTGGGCGTCGCCGCCATCGCCGCGGGCGCGGAGGGCGACGCGCCGTCGCATTTCAGCGCTGCGGATGAGGCGTTCGCTGAGGCGAAGGCGCTTGCGAAGGGGCTGGTGATGACCGAGTGGATCGACGAGGTGACGCAACAAAGCTATGACGCACGTCTTGCCTTGCTCGACCAGCCAGACCTGCGCCCAAGCATGTACGCGACGTGCGCTCATGGATGCCCAAGCATCACGCAACGTTGTCGATACAAGTACGACCACTGCTAGCGGGCATGAACGCGTACGTCGCGATCGTCCTCGCGCTCGCGGCTCTCGGTCGACTCGCGTGGTTCGCAGCCTTCGTCTGTCTCTCACTCCGACGTAGCGATCCAGACGGCAAGGGCGCCACCAAACGACTCATCAGTGACGCCCGACTGCCGCTCGCGCTACGGGGCGACCAAGTCGGCCAAGACCTCAGGTACGACCTGTTCAAGACACAGCAGGTCACCGCGTTCACCATCGGCGGGCTGTCTTTGACCGCTTGGACGTTCATCGCGACGCAGGACCCGCCTACGCATCGCTTCGCACTTGTCTGCCTGACGGCGACCGTTCTCGCGAGCATCGGCGCGACACTGCTGTTCCGAAACGGGGGTGGGGAGCTCACACGGATGGGATACGACTCTGGGCTGGCCCTCGCCGGGCTTGCGCTCGTCGGCGCACTGCTGTCACTCGCACTTGACGTCTTTCCCTATGCGCACATGCGCTTGGTGACTGGGATAGTTCTCGCGGTGCTTCTTCTCCGAGAGCTCGGAGAGACGGTTCAACAGATCCGGATCACTAAAAACGACGTCTTCGGCGCGACCCCACCACCCGTTTAGGCTGCAGTGACTACCGCTTCGCAGCCGGTGCGCGCGTGCCCGGTCAGCCACGCACCCTCAGCCGCTCTCTGTCCCGATGACCTCGGCGTCTTCGCCGAGTGGGTCGACTCGGTCAGGGCGAGCGCCGCGCTCGATCGGATCGGTCGGGCGTACGCGAGACGACAACGGTGTCGGGCTGCCGTGGAACTCATGCCACGATTGACCGCTCGTCAGCGCCTTGTGCCACAGCTTGTGGCACGCCAGGCACGCCGAGAACTTGGTCGGCTCGGAACGCAGTCACGAAATCCAGGCTGACCAGCTACAACACAACATGAGCCCCCGTAGCTCAGGGGATAGAGCATCGGTTTCCTAAACCGTGAGCCCAGGTTCGAATCCTGGCGGGGGCGCGTTGTTCTTTGCGTTTCGGTGACGCGCTCGCGTTGCGCGATTCGATTCGCGGCAGACCGCTCGGGTTCGGCGTACTCTCCGGCTCGTAGGCGACAAGGTGGGAGCAACGGCGAATGATTCGACGCGGTCGGTGGAAGGTACTTGCGGCGGCGGCACTGGTGGCAGGGATGATCGTGCCGCCGTCAGGCGCGCTGGGGCAGACACCCAGCGCCACGCGATCGCACGCCTTGGCGGGCCACGACGGCCGAACGCACGGTCCGCTGTCGCCCGAGATGAGAGCGCAGGTCCAGGCGCGCCTCGCCCGCAACACCGGCCGCATCACCGCGTACGTCGAGCTCGCGAAGGCGGCGGCCGTCGACGCCTCTGATGCCGCGAGCCCGTCCGGAACGTCCGCTTCGCGGCAAGCTGCGGCGAAGGCACGCAACGACACCGACACCTCCGCCAATGGGGTGGTCGCCGATCTGAAGAAGAAGGATTCGAGCGCGCACGAGGTGACGCGAACCCGCAACGCACTCGCCGGTGTCATCGTGTCGGGTTCCGTCGCGGCGATCCAGAGTCTGGCGTCGCGGTCGGATGTCGCGAACATCACGGCACTCAAGCCGAGCAAGCTCGACAACGCACACGCCGCGGTGCTGACCAACGTGCTCTCCGCGTGGCAGAACACGGGCAAGTTCGGCGACGGCGTTCGTGTCGGCATCATCGACACCGGCGTCGACTACACGCATGCCAACTTCGCTGGTCCGGGTACGCCGGCGGCCTTTGACGCGATCGACCCCACGGTTGCCGCGGGCGTTTTCCCGACGGCCAAGGTCGTCGGTGGCACCGACCTGGCCGGCGAGGACTACGACGCCGACGACCCTGCCCACGACACGCCGGCCCCCGACAACAATCCCCTGGACTGTGATGGGCACGGATCCCACGTCGCGGGCACCGCTGCGGGCTTCGGCGAAAACGCCAACGGGTCGACGTTCACCGGCAACTACTCGACGCTGACGCCGACCGACCTCTACAACATGCGAATCGGTCCTGGCATGGCGCCGAAGGCGCTGATCTACGCCATCAAGGCCTTCGGCTGCCCCACCGGTGAGGCGGGGTCGACGTTCCTCGTTCCCGCCGCGCTCGATTGGGCGCTCGACCCGAACGGTGACAACGACTTCTCCGATCATCTCGACGTGGTCAACGTGTCGATCGGCAGCGACTACAGCGCGCCCGACGACCCCGAGAACGTGATCGCCCGCAAGGTCATGAAGAAGGGCGTCATGGCGGTGTTCTCTGCCGGCAACGGCGGCGACTTCTACGACATCGGCAGCGACGCTCCCGAGGTGCTCTCGGTCGCCAGCAGCCGCGACAGCTACGAGCTGCTCGACGGAGCACAGGTGACCGCACCGTCGGGCATCGCGGGCAAGAAACCCGGCCAGTACAGCTTTGCGTTCGACTACGAAGGATTCGACCTCACGAAGCCGGTCGTGAAGATGACGCAAGCCGGCAACAAGGACGGCTGCGACGAGTTCAACGCGACGGATACGGCAAATGTCGCCGGTAAGTACGTGTGGCTCGAGTGGGACGACAACGACATCACTCGCCGCTGCGGTTCCGCCGGTCGGAGCGACAACGCCACTGCGGCGGGCGCGGCGGGCGTGCTGCTGTCGTCGAGCCTCGAGCACTTCACGGGCGGAATCCTCGGCAACGACCAGATACCGGTCTTCATGTTCACCGGGCCGAGCACGACGCAGGTCCGCCCGGCGCTCAACGCGGGCACGCTCGTCGTCCGTCTCGCCGGTGACCTGCTCCAGGAGTTCGACTTCGTCGATCCCGACATCGAGGACACACCGTCGGCGTTCACCTCACGGGGCACACGCGCTCCGGGGGTCAAACCCGACATCGCCGCGCCCGGTGACACCATCGTCTCCACCAAGTTCGCCACCGGCAACGGCTCCGACTGGCTGAGCGGCACCTCCATGGCCTCGCCCCACGCCGCCGGCATCACGGCGTTGCTTCGTCAAACTCACCCCACGTGGACCACGGCGGAGATAAAGGCCGCCGCGATGAACACCGCGAATCACGACGTGTACTCCGGCGAGGGTCAGACGGGCCCGATCGAGGCGCCGAACCGTGTCGGTGCCGGTCGCATCGATGCACTCGCCGCGCTCGGCACGAACGTGATCGCCTTCGACGACGACAACCCGGCGATCGTGAGTGTCGGGTTCGGTCCGGTGGAGGTCGAGAACAGCACCATGTCGCTCACGAGGCGCATCCGGGTGTTGAACAAGGGCGGCACACCGGTCACCTACAACCTGTCGTATCAGGCCATCACCGCGATGCCGGGGGTCACCTACTCGCTCAACAAGACCTCGATCACGGTCCCGGCCAACGGATCGGCCCTCGTCGGCATCACCCTCAACATGACCCGGGACGCCATGCGCAAGACGCACGACCCGACGATCGTCGAGAACCAAGAAGTCGTACCTGGGTTGTTCCTGCCAAGACAGTTCCTGGCGGACGCCTCCGGGCGCGTGCGACTGGATCCGACGGCCGGTACCAGCGTGCCGCTGCGCGTCCCGGTCTACGCGGCGCCGAAGCCGGTTGCAGCCATCACGACGCCGAGCCAGCTGCAGCTCACGAACAACACCGGTTTCCTCGAGCTCTCTGGTCGCGGCCTGAACCAGGGTGCCGGCAACCGGCAGTACCTGTCCGTGTACAGCGTGATGGAGCTCACGGCGACAAGCCCGCAGCTGCAAAAGTGTGCCGCTGGGCAGACCAGCGGGTGCGCCATCAACAACACCGCCAAGGGTGGTGACCTGAAGTTCGTCGGGGTGGCGTCGAGCGCGCCACAGGCGATCGCCGACGGGGCCCCCGAGGATTCCATGATGGGCTTCGGCATCGCGACGTACGCGAACTGGGCCAACATCGGCGTCAACACCGTTCCGTTCGTGGACATCGATGTCGACGGCGGAGCGCCCGACTACGAGACGTTCGTCTACCGAGTGTCCGCCTCGGACATTCTCGAGGCCTGGACGGTCGAGCTGACGTCCGGCGACTACAACGTCGTCGACATCGAGCCCGTGAACATGGCGTACGGAGACTTCGACACCAACACCTTCGACACGAACGTGATCGTCATGCCGGTATGGCTCCAAGCGCTCGGCATCGATGCGAGCACGGACACGACGGCGAGGTTCAGGTACTTCGTCGGTGTCGATTCGTACTACGCCGCACCCGACGACGCGCTGGTGGACTTCATCCCGAGCCTGCTGACTTACGACCCGCTTCGTCCGGGCCTCTGGGCGGAGGGCGACGGCGCGTCGATCATGTACATCGCCGAACCCGGCACCGGCGTGCAGATCAATCGACGGACGGCATCCACGAACCTGGATCACTCGGACAGCGTGCTCGTGCTGAACCTGCACAACCCGACCGCAACGCGCGCCACGGTCGTGAACGTGAAGAACACGCAGGCGCCGGCGCCGCCGGCGCCCACCCGCGGCGCGAGGGCCAGTTAGAACGCGGGCGCGACGCGCTCCATGAAGAGGTCGTACGTGTCCTTCGTCCGCGTCGGCGGTCCCATGTTCCAATCGGGCACGATCAGCTCGTCGACGCCCACGTCGCGGTAACGGCCGACGATCTCGATCACCTCGTCAGGGGTGCCGACGATGTCCGGTCGCCCGGTGCTCTGTTGGCGCTTGCCGGCCAGCCAGGTCTCGTCTTCGGAGAGGAACATCAAGGCCTGCGTCGAGTGCTTGATCGTTGTGGGATCGCGCCCGATGTCCTCGCAGTGGCGAGCGAGCACCTCCGACTTCTGAGCAACGATCTCGGGCGTCCCCCAGACATTCCACTCGTCCGCGAAACGCGCCGCGGTGCGCAACGTGCGCTTCTCCCCTCCTCCGCCGACCAGCAGCGGAAGGTGGTCCTGCACGGCGGCGGGCTGACACGGTGCGTCGAGGATCGTGTAGTGCTTGCCCTCGAACGTGGTGCGCTCGTTGTCGAGCAGCGAGCGCACGATCTCGCAGGCTTCGTCGAACCGATCGAGGCGTGTGCGGGTGTTGTGGAGCTCGATGCCGTAGGCCTTGTGCTCGTTCACCTGCCAGCCCGCGCCCAGGCCGAGTACAACGCGACCGTTGCTGACGTTGTCGACACCGGTGGCGATCTTGGCCAGCACCGCGGGATGGCGGTAGGTGTTGCCGCACACCAACGAACCCAGTCGCAGCCGCTGTGTGGCCGCCGCGAGACCACCGAGCACGGCCCAGCATTCGAGCGTCGGACCGTCGAGCGGTCGTTCGCCTTCCGGGTCATTCGGCATGAAGTGGTCGGCGAAGTACAGCCCATCCCAACCGGTCGCTTCGGCATGGTGGGCGATGTCGAGCACGTCGGCCCAGGCCCGCATCGGGCTCGGCCAGATCGAAAAGCGCATGGCTGCTGACCTTACGAGGAACCGACGTGCCGAGCGTCCAAACCTCCGGACGGACGGCGACTACAGCGGCAGGCGGAAGCCGGCACGCTGCCAATCGAACGAGATCGGGCACCCGCCACCGTCGACGAGCTCATCGAGCCGCCGGTGATGGACCGGATGTTCGAACTGCTCGTCGCGCATGCGGATACGGGCGACGCTCTGCGCCACGCACAGATCGCGCAGCAGCGGCCAGTCGTCGGATGGCTGGGCATCGTCACCGGCAATGCCTTCGAGCACATGGTCGAACTCGTCGTCGAGCACGTGCTGACAGGCGCCGGCGATCAGGTCATCGCGCGGGCTGCGCCCGGCAAGCGCCGCGCCTGCCGCGTAGAGCACTCCGCAGCCGCCTTCCGTGACGACGAGGGCTCGCCATCCGAGCTCACCGTGCTCGGATCGATGCGTCTCCCGCAACGCGCGCAATGCGTCGTTCGCGTTCCAACTCCACTCCTGGCGAACCGTCGCAAGCACCAACGGCGGCTCGGACTCCCCGCCGAGAGCGTCGTGGACCTCCGCGAACAGGCAACAGTGATGCAGCTCCTCCGCCGCTTCGGTGGCCCACCGCAACAGCCGGCGCCGGTCGGTGACCGTGGCGTCCGCCAGCGCGTCCTGAAGCCGGGGCAGACGGACGTCGACGCCATCCACGAGCTCCTTGTGGCATTGGCGGGCCAGCCACACCCGGTCCGTCGCCGCGGTGCGAGTGGAGGATTCGAAGTAGGCCCGGACCACCTCGGCCTCGCCACCCCAGTACGGCGCCAGCGCTTCGACCAGCATCACGAGACCAGGAGCGGGCGATGCGAGACCGGCCATCGGCCGAAGACCTTATGAGAACGAGAACACCGAGAACGAGACGACCGAGAACGAGAACGAGACGAGACGAGAAGCACGTCATGGTCCGGTTGGTGATGGCTTCTTCTCGGCCGATCTGCCACGCTTCCGCCCATGCCTCGTTCCCTTGGTGGCCGCGTCCGGCGCGGCCTCGTTCTCCTCGCCGTTTCTGCCGGAGTGCTGGCGCTTCCCTCCGTGGCCACCGCCGCGCCCGCCGGCGGCAGCACGCGCCACGACATGCTGACCCTTCGGCAGGTGAACGCCACCGGATCGCCGGCCCAGGCGCACGCGGCGGCCGCCCCGGCCACGGGGAACAACGGCATCAAGTACCACGGCGGACCGGTCATCCTCGGAACGACGCACGTCTACGTCATCTGGTACGGCAACTGGCCGAGCTCGAGCACGACGCCCGCGATCATCACCACCCTGCTGAACAACATCGGCGGCTCGCCGTACTTCAACATCAACACCACCTACTTCAATGCGACACGCACGCGCGTGACGAACTCGGTCGCGCTGCTCGGCAGCATCAACGACAGCTACTCCCAGGGCAATGTGTTGACGGACGCAGGCGTGAAGACCGTCGTCGCCAGCGCGATCACGGCCAACAAGTTGCCGTCGGACGCGAACGGCCTGTACTTCGTGCTCACGAGCAGCGACGTCGCCGAGCCGAGCGGGTTCCTCACCCAGTACTGCGGATGGCACGACCACGGATCGATCGGCGGCAAGGACATCAAGTACTCCTTCGTGGGCGACGCCAGTCTCGATCCGTCGGCGTGCATGGCTCAGAGCCCGCAGTCGCCGAACGGCAACGCGGCCGCCGACGGCATGGCGAGCGTGATCGCCCACGAGCTCGAGGAGACCACCACCGACCCGGATCTCAACGCTTGGTACGACGGTCAAGGCATGGAGAACGCCGACAAGTGCGCGTGGACGTTCGGGAAGCTCTACACCGCCAATGGAGCGAAGGCCAACATGAAGTTCGGCGGACACGACTACCTCATCCAGCGCAATTGGGTGAACGCGTCCGGCGGGTTCTGCGCCCTCAGGTTCTGAGCGACGCCAGCGGCACCACGCTGGTTGTCGGGACGACGTCGATGACATCCTTGCCCACCCAACGGACGCCCAGCACGCCGCGGTCGTGACCGGCCAGGCTCAACCAGTTCGGCACGCCCGAATCGCGGTGTGAAACGACAACTCGCACCGAGCCATCGGGTTCGACCTCGGCCGTCGCCGAATTCAACGTGACCGGGTGGTACCGGTAGTCGAGCGTCTCCATCCAATGGTTGTGCAGTGCGACCATCCAGTAGTCGCAGGCGGGCGGCACGAAGTCGACCACCAGCGCATCATCCGCATCCTGTGGCAGCGCGACGTAGGCCATGTGCCACTTGATCTGCGGGTCGGCGAACAGTCGTGTGTCGTCCTCCTGGGCGTCGAAGAACTCGTTGGGGTGGGTGGCATTGCGATCGGCCCACGACGCTCCGATGGACGTGATCGCGCGGAGGTAGCCCACGCTCCCGAGCAGTGCCATGTAGAGATGCGTCGCGTCGAGCGGCGGCGGCGGCCCGACGGCGTCGAGCCGCTCGATGTGCAACGCCGCGGGCTGATCGGTCCCCTTGTGCAGGAACGTCTGGCGGATGGTGAGTGACGTCGTGTCCGGCTCCAGCGGCAGCCAGTTCCCGGGCTGTTCGCGTTGTGAGAGTCGCACTTCGAACGTGCCGTCCGCCGCGATGTCGAGCTGGTGCTCGTGCAGCGTCGAGCCGGTGCCCCGCCCGCCTTTCCCCCCGAAGCCACCGGCATTGAAGGTGTTGAAGCTGATCCAGCGGGCCTCGCCGCGCGTGCCCCACACTCGGTAGTCGTAGCGGCCGGAGATCGACGATCCGAGATACAGGTTGTCCGGGTTCTCCGCGACGATCTTGATCGTCTCGTGACAGACGCAGATCAACGCCGGATGGGCCGGGTCGCCGTACTCCAGGCGGCTCTCGAGCGACCCACGCAGCAGGCGGGTGAGCATGCGGTAGCCCTCGGTGATGTCGAGCGGGTCATCGAGGCCGTGGCGCAACACCTCCTCGCCGGCTGCCTTGAGTCCGTCGCAGAATTCGGCCCAGGCCGCGCCCGAGACGACTTTGGCGAGTACGTCGTCAGCCATCGGATTCCTCTCTGCCGAAGCGCCGACGATAGGAGGTGAACCGCTCGCGCACCGCGCTCGGCTCGAGCCCGAACGCCTCGGCGGCGGGATCATGACCTCCCCGCGCGTGCTCCGGGTTGTCGGCCAGCCACGAGCGCATCGCGAGCTCGGCCTGCGCGGTCATCGGCCAACCCAGCCGGTCGTACAACTGTCCCATCGTGGCCATCGGATCCCGTACGAGATCGTCCATCCACACGTCAGCGAACGCGTCGTCACCCAACTGCTCGCGAGCGACAAGCCCGCGGTCGACCGCTTCCGCCCACAGCGCCGTCTGTCGAGGGCCGAGGTCTGCTCGATCGAACACGTCGGTGCCGAACCGGCGCACCACCTCGATGAGGCTGCACACCGATGCCATCGCCGCGAACGGATCGCGATGTGTCCAGATGAAGACGGCGTCGGGATACGCGGCGCGGACGGCCAAGAGATTGAACAGGTCGGGCGGGTTCTTCCACGCCCAACGGGTCGGCGGACAGCGCCACTGCAACAACTGCTGCACCTCGCGCTGGAACGCGTACGCATCCGTCATGTCGCACGCCAAGAGAAACGCCTCGTACGACGGCACGTGGGCCTGGCCCTCGGCTTGAAAGGCGCGAAAGCTCATGCCGGTCAGGTCGAGCGTCTCGGATGGGCTGGTTGCTGTGGCGAAATACAGGCGCGGCAGATCCGGCATGAGCTGGTGGCTCATGTCGATACCGAGTTGCGTCGCCGCGATGCGCGGGTCGTTCTCGCTGGTGGCGGCGTCGGGGGGTGGGGTCGGCGCGGCGGCCTCCCACGTGCGCAGGGCGCGACTGTCGGGGTCGGCCGCCAGCAAATGCGCGAGCGCCGTGGTGCCGGTGCGGGGCAGACCGACGACGATCGCCGGCCGGGCAAGCTCCTCCGCTCCGATCTCCGGGTGACGGCGATGCCAGTCGACGATGCGCAGCCGCTCCTCGAGGAGGTGACGAATGCGTCCCTCGTGGACGGCGAGCCCGATCTCGTTGAGGTTCGCTTCGCGGTTCAGGGCGTCACAGAAGACGTCGAGCCCGTCGCGCCAGGCTCCCGTTCCGAAGTCGTCCAGCCCGGTGGACGCGACCGCGCCACCGACGAATTCGTCCGCAACGAGAGCCATCCTCTAGCGCCCGAAGGTGACGGGCAGGTGCCTCGGGCCGGAGATGAATGTCGACGGCAGCCATTCCGTCGGTCCCGCTGGTCGGAGATCAACGAGTCGGGTCAACAGCTCCCGCAACAGCGCGTGGATCTCCACCCGAGCGATGTGCGCACCGAGACAGAAGTGCGGCCCGCCCCCACCGAAGGCCACGTGATCGTTCGGTGAACGCGAGAGATCGAGCTCGTTCGCCGAGGTCCCGAAAGCCTCGGGGTCGCGGTTGGCCGAGCCGTAGTACATGACGACCTTCTGCCCTGCGCCGATGGCCACACCTTCCAACTCGGTGTCGCGTGTCGCCGTGCGTCGCATGTAGACGACGGGGCTCACCCAGCGGAGCAGTTCCTCGACGGCCGGTGCCATGCGGCCTTCGAGATCCTCGGCGAGCCAGGCCAGCTGCTCGGGATGTTCGAACAGCGCGTCCATCCCGCCGGCCACCAGGTTCCGCGTCGTGTCGCCGCCGGCGTCGATGAGCAGCAGGAAGAACAGGTTGAAGTCGATGAGGTCGAGCTCGTGGTCGTCGACCGATGCGAGCGCGATGAGCGTCGCAAGGTCGTCTGCGGGCTCCGCACGCTTCTGCTCCCACACGCCGCGGGCGTAGTTGAACATCTCGAGCACCGCGCCCATCCCCGCGCCGGGAGGCACGCTTTCGGGCGCGGCGTGAATCGTTTCCGTGAGGCGGTAGAGCGCAACGCCGTCGTCGTGCGGGATGCCGAGCATGTCGGCGATCACGTACGACGGCATCAACCCCGCCACCTCCTCTACGAGGTCGCACTCGCCCTTGTCGATGACGCCATCGATGATGCGTTGTGCAAGCACTTCGATCCGCGGTCGCATGGCCTTGGCGGCCTTCGGTATGAAGTCGCTCGCAACCAGCTTGCGCAATCCGGTGTGCCGCGGCGGATCGCACGAGATGAGCATCTTGTGATCGCCCACCTCGAGGTTGGCCTCGGTGTCGGGAATCATGATCGTCGGGATCGACGAGAACGTCGCAGCGTCGCGACCGATGGCCTTCACGTCCCGGTAGCGAGTGACAGCCCAGAATCCTTCGCCGTCGACTTCGTCATGCCAGTGCACCGGGTCGTTCGCACGCAGCCACGCAAACTGCTCATGGGGCTGACCGTGAGCAAACGACTGAGGCGACAGAAGCGAGATGTCGGTCACGGTCAGCCGAGCGAAGCCCAGAACTCCTCGAGCATGGCTGCTCCGTTGGCGGGATCCTGCAGCATCCACCAGTGGCCGACGCCGGGCAGCAGATGCGTGCGCGCCCCCGCTTTGGCGGCCGCCGCTTCCGCGAGCTTCTCGGCGAGGAACGGATCCTCCGCGGGCACGACCACCATGCCGGGCTTCGGTATGTCCTTGAAGTCCGGCGCCCATTCCTTCCCGACGTTCGTCGCCGAGCGGTAGAGCGCAAGGATGCAGTCGGCCATCGTCTGGTCGAGCCCCGCCATCTTCATCGCCTGCTCGTGCGGCACACCGAAGGCTTCGAACACCCCTGCCTGTTCCTCGGGCGACGAGGCGATCTGCTGCGCGAAGAACTCCTCACCGGCCACTGGCGTCTGCCAGATCTTGGCGAACTCGTGCCATTCGAAGTCCAGGTCGCCGAGCCCGGCGGCATCGGTCACCCAGGACTGCACGAGATCGGACCGGATGCTGACGAGTCGCAGCGTCAGGCCGCCGCCCCAGTCATGGCCCACGAGATCGATCGGGCCGTCGTCCTGCAATCCCTCGAGCGCGCCAACGAGCCAGGCGACGTACTCCTCCTTCGTGGCGCCGAAGCCCTCCGGTCGGGCGCAGCCGAACCCGGGGAGCTGGAGGGCGACGACGTCGTCGCGCTGGAGATGCGAGCGAAGCGGATCCCAGAGCACGGGGGTCTCCGGGACGCCATGAACGAGGACAGCGGGCATGCGGCACAGCCTTTCACGGTGTGGACCGAACCACGCGAACGCGTGCCCGGACGATCCAACCCATCCGGAAAGGTGCGACCCATCCGACTCTTCGACCTGCTCGTCTGCCGTCGAGCGTCGAGGTCGCTAGAGCGACCTCACGAGCGCGTTCGCCGCGCCGCTCGCGGCAACATTCATGTCGCGGCCGAGCTTCGCCAGCTGTCGCATACGCCAAGGCTTGGGCGCGAGGTAACGAAGCAGCTTGCCGAAGTCGGCGGATCCGTCTGGCTTGGCCAAACCTCCAACCGCCCCATCGACCAGGCCGTCGCGAATGTGATCGCTGATACCGCGGAACGCCGACCAGGGCACGCCGCGCGCCTCGCAGACCTGGCCGACGGCGACGGTCTCCATGTCGATGGCCGCCGCGCCGTCGTCGGCCAGCGCGAGCAGCACCGCGCGGTCGATGATGAGTGCACCCGACGTGAGCAGCTTTCCCTTGGCCGTGTGGGCGCCGAGCGGTGTCGGGTGGGTCTCGACGCCCGTGTCGTAGCTGATGACCACCTCCGGAACGAGGAGGTCACCGATCTGCACATCGGGCCCGAGCCCGCCGGCGATGCCGATCACGACGACATGGTCGACGTCGAGGTTGTCGAGCACGAACTCTGTCGCCTCGGCGGCCGCCGTGGTGCCCATGGTCGTGATGGTCGCCCTCAGTTCCACATCGCCGACTCTGCCGGAGTGCACCACTCGATCGCCGACCTGCTCACGCTCGAGCTTCACCGCCTTGGCCAATGGTCGGAGCTCGGGCTGCATCGGTACCAATACACCGAGTCGTTTCACGACCGGAGCGTAGATCGGCGATGCGGTACCGTCGCGGCTGCTCGAGAGGAGTCGCACCGATGAGTGTGCTGGTCCGTGAACCCGAGCTGGGGGAAGATCCAGAGCGCGAAGCTGGCCACCCGCCGGTCCGTTCGTCCGCGCTCCTGCTGCGCCCCGAGCTCGTACTGCTGGCCGCGGCCGCGTTGGGCACCGCGCTCCTGCACGCCGCATTCACGCCCGGACACTGGACCGAAACGTGGAGTCACGGCCTCTTCTTCGCGGTCGTCGCATGGTTGCAGCTGGCGCTGGCCGTTGCGATCGTGGCCCATCCCTCACGACGCGTCTTTGCTCTGGCGACGTTGAACATCCTCGTCATCGCAACCTGGGTGATCTCGCGAACAGTCGGCGCTCCGTTCGGCCCGAACTCGGGTGTGGCCGAAGACGTCGGCGTCCCGGATCTCATTGCCACCGCGCTCGAAGCCGTTCTCGTGCTCGGTAGCAGCGTTCTCTTGTGGCGATCGCGCGGCGGACGCGGTTTCCGCGTCGAGCGCGGCCCACGCTGGCTCGTCTCGGGTGCCGCGGTCGGCTGCGTCGTCGTCGCCGCGATCTCGACGGCCGCGCTCACACCCCGCTACGCCGGCGAACACACGCACGGCACGGTGAGCACGACGGGCGTCGCCGCCGACGGCCACGACCACGGCGGCGCCGGCGCCGGCGCGACGGGCACCGCCGCGGTTCCCGTGCTCACGGGGAACACGGCGTGCGAGAAGGCCGGTCCCCCGGTGACCGACAGCCAGACCACGGACTCGGAGGGCCACAACCATCGCGGGCCCACCGAGCAACTCCCGATCGATCAACCCACGTCGGTCGCGCTCGCCGAGCAGCAGGCGCGAGCTCGGGCCGCGGCACTCCGGTTCCCGACCGTGGCCGATGCCGAAGCGGCCGGCTACCACCTGTCGGCGCCGTACGTGCCGTGCATCGGCGCGCACTACACGAACATCGGCCTCGTCGGCGCGCTGAACTTCGACACCCCTTCTGAGTTGCTCTACGACGGCACGACCCCTGACGCCAAGATCGTCGGGCTCAGTTACCTCATCTTCAATCCCGGCGGCGAGCCGGCGGGCTTCGCCGGACCGAACGACCGCTGGCACCAGCACAACTCCAACGGCGGGCTCTGCTTCAGGGGCACCACCGTCATCGGGGGCGAGCAGATGACCCGCGACCAGTGCAGCGCGCTCGGGGGCGACAAACACGAGCTCCCCGGGATCTGGATGCTGCACGACTGGGTGGTACCGGGCTGGGAGTGCAGTTGGGGCGTGTTCGCGCCCGAGTGCCCGGAGCTCGGCGGCAAGATCGGCGCCTCCGCCTGGACCAGCTAGCGCGGTCGGGGTCAGTGCACGACGATCGATCACTGGTCGCTGAGGTCGGCGAGCTCATCGCCGTACCGAAAGCCGCGCCGGCCGACTCGTTCGTGCTCCACGCTCCGCTCGAGCTGCTCGCACGCGCCGGTCTGCTGCCGTACGTCCGGCCCGCCGATCGCGCCAAGGCGCGCGATCGGATACGCGGCTTGGCCGCGGAGTACACCGCGGCGGGCGATCCCGTCGAGCCGCCGGCACCCGTCGAGGCGGAATCGGTCGAGGACGGCGCTCGACGGCTCATCGCCGCCATCGAGGCGGGCGAGCTCGACGAGGTCGACGCGCTGGCCTGCTGGTTGGGGGCACGCGTCTCGGCCATCGAGCTGCGACAACTACTGGCGCAGCCGGTCGCCGCCTCGCTGGCGGCCGCCGCTCACGCAAGCATCCTGCTGTACCTGTTTCCTCGCGTCGCGCTCGCGGCCGATGTGCCGGTCGGCATCCTGCGCGGTCCGGCTCGCGAGCTCGCCCGTCATCCCGACTGGCAGATCCGTTGGTTCGACGATCCCGATGGCATCGTCTCGACTTCGGGCACGCTGGTCGACGCACTCCTCGAGGTTCCCGCGCTCGGACTTCCCGGGAACAACTTCATCTTCCCGATCATGAACCAGGCCGAGGAGAGCGGGCTCGCCCGCAAGTTGCTCGGAGGCGTCATCGACGGCGACGCCGAGTCATCGGGTCGCGACCTGGCGCGAATCGCCGCGCTGTCGATGCTCCAGGAGTCGCCGGACCACGCGCCGTACGGGTGGAGTCATTGCCTCACGATGCCTCAAGCGGTCATCGCGCTGGCCGGCCACGGGTCAGAGGCGCGAACCGCGATAGCGGTCGCGGCGACGCACGTCGTCGGCTTCCGCGCGGCGCTCGGCGAGCAGAAGCTCGACGCCAACTGGGAGCCCGAGGCGCCGACCACCGCCGATCTGCCGACGGCGATCGCCAGCGGTCAGGCCGACGCGGCGGCCGCCGTGTGGCACGCACCCGAGGAGACGGTCGACGAGATCATCACCGAGCTCGCGACCAGAGCCGCGCTGCATCACGATGCGCACCTCGTGAAGTACACGCTGGCCTGCTTCGATGCGGCCAACGCGGATCCCGCTCGGCGCCGCCTCTACCTCTCGGCCGCAGCTTCACTGTCGGCGTGGTGGGCGCAGTTCCCGGAGGATTAGCGGGGTTTCTCTTCGATCTGGGATTGCGGACCGTTGTCCCAGTATGCGTCCAGGCGCGATTCGTGAGTGTCGCTCCTGAAGCGCACATCGACGTTGGAGGAGCTGCCGCTCGACTCGGCGGTGAAGCCATCGTTCGCCGTCGCCCACAGCAGGTGGGCCTCGCCGTTCTCGAACCGGACGCCGACGGTGCCGCCAACGAGTTGGTAGGTGCGGTCTTCGGGTGGCGTCGACACGGAGGAGTCCGTCGACTCCGACTCGCTACTGCTGCTGCTCGTACTGCCGCCGCCGCCGCTGCTACCACTGCTGCTACTGCTCGCCGGTAGCACTCCGCCCGGCGACGTCGATGGCTGGCCACCGCGAGTGTCCGCGGAGGAAGACGACGACGAGTCCAAGGACGAATCCGAGGAGTCGTCGGACGACGAGCTCTCGGACGAGGCCGATTTGTCCAACGCCTCCCTGACCGACACCGACGACAGCGATGCCTTCGGATGACTGGCAACGGAATCGGAGATCGCGCTGACACCCTGTAGCCCGAGGATGAGCGCGAGTGCGGTGGCCAGCGCCCAACCGGCGATGAGGAGTCCCGTTCGGCGCATGCTGCCAGCATGGCGGACGCCATGCGGCTCCACGTTCAAGGGCACCCTAAATCGCGGCTAAGCGTCCGGTGCCTCTGCCCGCGGCCCGTTTAGGGTGACGTCGTGGCCGCGATCTTCGTCGTCGAGGACGACCAGCGCATCCGCGAGACGGTGGTGCGGGAGCTGTCCGAACGCGGCCATTCCGTTCGCGCCACAGGTACGGCGATGGACGCGTTGCGCGACATCGTCGATTGGAGCCCCGAGGTCGTGGTGCTCGATCTCGGTCTGCCTGATCTCGACGGTGGTGAGCTCCTCAAGATGCTGCGCGCTGTCAGCGCCGTGCCGGTCGTGATCGCAACCGCACGAGACGATGAAGCGGAGATCGTCCGCCTCCTCGACGCAGGTGCGGACGACTACCTGGTGAAGCCTTTCTCCGTCGACCAGCTCGAAGCCAGGCTACGAGCCGTCCTTCGGCGATCACAGGAAACGGCCGCGAGTCCGGTACTCCAGATCGGTGCGCTCCGCATCGACACCACCAGTCGCGACGTGACCTTGCAGGGCCAACCCCTCGAGTTGAGCCGCAAGGAGTTCGACCTCCTCGCGTACCTCGCTCGCCACGAAGGTGAGGTCGTCACGCGCCGCGAGCTTCTCGCGGAGGTGTGGCGGCAGCCCTACGGCGGCGGCGACAAGACCGTCGACGTTCACGTGTCGTGGCTACGTCGCAAGCTCGGCGAGTCCGCGGCTGCGCCTCGCTACCTGCACACGGTGCGAGGCGTGGGCCTCAAGCTGGTCGTTCCCGAGGACTGATGCGCCGTCGACTCATCGTCGTCGCCGCGGCGATCTCGGTCATGGTGACGATCGCGTTCCTCGTTCCGCTCGTCGTCCTCGTCCGCACCGTCGCCCGAGACCGCGCCATCAACAACGCGGAACGCGACGCCACCTCACTCGCTCCCGCGATGGCAGTTGCCACGACACCGAGAGACGTCGCGACCGCGGTCGCCACCACCGACGCCGGTCGGGAAGGCCGGCTGACGGTCGTGCTCGCCAACGGCGACGAAGTCGGCGCTCCGATCGTCCACGATGCCGACCTCGCGTTGGCGGAGCGCGGCAACTCGTTCTCCGCGTCGCATTCCGGCGGCACCGCGGTCTTCGTCGCGGTGGTCAGCAACGCCGGCGCGAGCGTCGTGCGGGTATGGGTTCCCGACGCGCTTCTGACGCAGGGCGTCGATCGGGCGACGCTCATCCTCGTCGGTCTCGGCGCCGTGCTGGTCCTCGGCGCCGTCGCCGTCTCCGATCGGCTCGGCGCGTCGATGGTCCGGCCGATTCGACGACTCGCCGGCGCGGCCGAGCGGTTGGGCGAAGGTGACCTCGCACAGCACGTCGAACCCGAAGGACCGCGGGAGGTGGCCGCCGTAGCGGAGGCGTTCAATCTGCTCGCCGGTCGCGTCGGCGAGCTGCTCGCGGCAGAACGCGAGCTCGTCGCCGACCTCTCACACCGACTGCGCACACCGTTGACGGTGCTGCGCCTCGAGGCCGACGCTCTCGCGGATGCCGACGCCCGCGAGCGCGTGTGCGCCGCGGCCGACGAGCTCGAGGCGGCGGTGACCGCCCTGATCACCGAAGCGCGCCGGCCGATCAGATCGGATGTCGGCGTTCGCGCCGATCTCGCCGAGATCACCGCGCAACGGGTGACGTTCTGGAGCGCACTCGCCGAAGATCAGGGTCGTTCGCTGCGCACCGCGCTCGATGCTGGCCCGATGCTGGTCGCCGCAACGGGCGCAGAGTTGGAAGCGGCGCTCGACGCGCTCCTCGGCAACGTCTTCGAGCACACTCCGGACGGCACTGCCTTCGCAATCACGCTACACACGACCGACGACGGGTTCGCGGAGCTCACGATCGACGATGCCGGACCTGGTGTCAACGCCGTCGTGGAACGCGGGCGCAGCGGAGGCCGGTCCACCGGGCTGGGCCTCGACATCGCGAAGCGCACCGCCGAATCGGCCGGCGGCACATTGCTCGTGACGCGAAGCGAGCTCGGAGGCGCCAGCATCTCGCTGACGCTCCCGAGCTCGGCTCGCTAGCGGGGACCGCTGGGCTTGTCAGTCGTGGCCGGGACCGTCGTCGCCGCCGTGGCCGCTGTTGTCGTCTGAGCTCGACGAGTCGTCGGCGTTGCCGGGGCCGCTGTTGTCGACGCCGCTGTTCCCGGGGCCGCTGTTGTCCTCGTGAGTGTCATCGGCGTCATCGTCGGCGTTGTCGTCGTTCACGTCGTGCGTGGCGGGATCATCGACGCCGTTGTCGTCGTTCACGTCGTGCGTGGCGGGATCGTCGACGCCGTTGTCGTCGTTCACGTCGTGCGTGGCGGGATCGTCACTGGACGACGCGGTGTCGTCGCTGGACGACGCGGTGGAGTCGGTGGACGACGAATCCTCGATGGACGAGGTCGAGTCCTGGGACACCACCGCGGCGGGGCGGGTTGACGCCCCACCAGAGCTGCTCGCGGCGGCGACGGCGACTCCGCCGAGGGCGAGCGTTCCGATGCCGACACCGAGTAGGACGGGGAGCTTGAGGAAGCGATTCATGATGACGAGTACTCCTTGATTGGGTGTGCTCATGGTGCAGGCGGGTGGCTCTCGTCTGTGTCTGCCCGAGGTCAAGTCGGCCTTAAGAAGCCGACCTCACTAGGTTTCGGCCGTGCAGGTCAACAGCTTGATCGCCATCGTCACGGGTGCATCGTCGGGTATCGGGGCCGCGACGGCCGTCCGCTTGGCGGAACGGGGAGCGACCGTGGTCGGCGTCGCCCGCCGCGAGGATCGCCTCGCCGAAACGATCGCAGCGTGCCGCCGGCACAACGACGCCTGCGTCGCACATGCAGGCGACGTTTCACGACGCTCCATCGCGACGGAGGTGGTGGCCGACGCTCACGAGCGCTTCGGGCGAGTCGACATCCTCGTGAACAACGCCGGGATCAGCCCACCAGAAGATCCGTTGCACCACGCCGCCAACGACGTCGAGGCGGTCATGGCCGTGAACTTCTACGGCCCCGTGTACCTCGCAGATGCGGTGTTGCCGGGCATGGTCGCCCGTGGGCGAGGTTCGATCGTGAACGTCACATCCGTGTCCGGGTATGTCCCGACACCGGGAGAGCCCGCGTACGGCGCGTCCAAGGCGGCGCTTTCGCGCTGGTCGCACGGGCTCGCAGTCGAGCTGCACGGCACCGGTGTGCACGTCGGCGTACTCAGCCCGGGT
>JBEEFX010000037.1:0-3640 GCA_041166365.1 Acidimicrobiaceae bacterium | reverse complement strand
AGCTCGCCGATCCTGGCCGTGGCGGCGTCGGCCGCGGCCCGGGCGGCTGCGACCTGCGCATTCGTGGGGGCCGCGACGGCGACCCCGGAGCTCAGACCGAGGGCCAGGAGTGCGGCCATGCCCGTGCCGGCGACCCGCAGGGCCGCGCGCACGAGCGAGTTCGGCTTGCCGCTGTCCACGATGAACCTCTTCCGGCAACCCTGCCGTTCCCGTGGGAACGACGGCCGCTCTGTCGATTCCGGGCACCCGGGAGGGCGCCACTCGACTCGGAGATCGACCGATTCAGGGGCCGCGTTGAACTCGTCTCACCCCTGGGGGGGAGACGTCACGCGCGGGTGAGCTTCTCGGCGCGCTCCTGGGCGGACAGGCCGTCCCACTCGGCGCGGGTGCGGTTGACCGTGAGCAGCGGGGAGGTCTCGGTCAGGCCGTAGATCTGGATGAACTCCCATCCGAGCTCGGTTTCGACCCGCTCGATCGTGCGCGTCGGCGGCGGCGCTCCGGCAACGACGATGCGGGTGCGACCGCGCCCGGGGATGTCGCCGTCCCATGTCGCGGCTGCGTCGAGCACCGCGGCGACAACCGCGGGCGCGCCGCACAGCAGCGTGACGCCGTGCTCGTCGATGCGGCGGAGGATGTCGGCGCCGTCGACCTTGCGCAGCACGATCTGCTTCGCGCCCATTGCCGTGAGCGCGTACGGCATCCCCCATCCATTGCAATGGAACATCGGAAGGGTGTGGAGATACGTGTCGCGATCGGAGACCGACGTGTGCCAGCCGAATGTGGTCGAGTTGATCCAGAGACTCCGGTGCGTGAGCTGCACGCCCTTCGGGCGTGCGGTGGTGCCACTCGTGTAGTTGATCGTGCCGGTGGCGTCTTCGTCGGGCGTCTCCCACGGCTGGGGTGCCTGCCCTTCCAGGAAGACCTCGCCGTCGGTGGCCGCTCCGAGCTTGATCTTGTGCTTGCACTCGATGCCGGCGAGCGTCTCCTCGAGCTCGGGGTCGTACAACAGCATCGATGCGCCACAGTGCTCGACGATGTAGCCGATCTCTTCGCTGTTCAGGCGGAAGTTGACCGGCACGAGCACGCGTCCGTAACCGCTGACACCGAAGAAGCTGACGAGCAGGCGAGCGCTGTTGTGGCTCACGATGCAGACGCGCTCGCCGGCGCCGATCCCCCGCTCGTCGAGCGCGGCCGCCTGGGCGCGGGCCAGCTCGGCGATGCGGCCGTACGTGAGCGTGCCCAGCCCGCCGCCGGGCGGGTCGGGTTCGTCGACGACTCCGACGCGCTCGGGATACACGAGTGCGGCTCGGTCCAGCTGGTCAGCGATCGTCAAAGGCACGCGCATGGCTGCCGTTCTACTCCTCCACCTGGATAGCGTGCGCCGCTTGAGCGGGCCGGAGCGATCACGGCGAACGAAGGGGTGGCAGCAGGCATGCGCGTAGGAATCTTCGGGGGCGAAGCCGGTCAGAGCGCCGGAGGAATCGACGAGCTCATGAAGGCAGTGCACGAGACCGCCGACCAAGGGTTCGACAGCTACTGGCTGCCGCAGATCTTCGGGATCGACGCGCTCACGGCGATCGCAGTGGTCGGCCACCACGTGCCGGGCATCGAGTTGGGTACCTCGGTGATCCCGACGTACCCCCGTCATCCGCTGATGCTGGCCAGTCAGGCGCTCACGGTGCAGTCGGCGATCGGCGATCGGCTCTCGCTGGGCATCGGGCTGTCCCATCAGTTCGTCATCGAGGAGATGTTCGGCTACTCGTTCGACAAGCCGGTGCGCCACATGCGCGAGTACCTGACGATCCTCAAGGCACTGTTCGAGGACCGCAACGTGCAGTTCAAGGGCGAGTCACTCTCGGCCACCGCACCGTCGACCGTGGCTCCGGAGGTTCCTTCCCCGCGGGTGCTCGTCGCCGCGCTGGGCACGCAGATGCTTCGCCTGACCGGCCGCCTGGCCGAAGGGACGATCACGTGGATGACGGGTCCGTCGACACTGGCGGAGCACACGGTGCCGACGCTCAAGTCGGCGACGGCGGAGGCCGGGCGCCCGAGTGCGTTTCGCGTGGTCGCCGGCTTGCCGGTGTGCGTCACGGACGACGTCGACGCGGCGCGCGAGTTCGCGGCGCGCACCTTCGCCATCTACGGCCAGCTGCCGAGCTATCGCGCCATGCTCGACCGCGAAGGCGCAGCCGGTCCGGCGGATGTCGCGCTCGTCGGCGACGAGAAGACGGTGCGCGCCGGCATCGAGCGAATCGAGGAAGCAGGGGCCACCGACTTCCTCGCCGCCGAGTTCGGCTCGACCGACGCGGAGAAGACCCGAACCCGCGAGCTGTTGCGTTCGCTGCTCTGAAACCCACTCGCCCTCAGCGGGCGGTCCAGCCGCCGTCGATGGCGAGGGTCTGGCCGGTGCAGTAGCTCGACGCGTCGGAGGCGAGGAAGAGCAGGGCGCCGTCGAGCTCGGTCTCCTCACCGAAGCGGCCCATCGGACAGGTCCGTTGGACGAAGGCGATCGACGAATCGTCCACGACCATCTCGGCCGTCATCTCCGTCGGGAACCATCCGGGCGCCAGCGCGTTGACTCGCACACCCTTGCGGGCCCACTGCGCGGCGAGCTCCCGGGTGAGGTTGACCACCGCCCCCTTCGACGCGCAATACGAGGCCTGCTTCACGGGCGTCGACGCGACGAGCCCGAGCATGGACGCGATGTTGACGATCGATCCCGATCCCGCTTCGATCATGCGGCGGCCCGCACACTGCGACATCACGAACAACCCGTTGAGGTTGACGTCGATCACGCTGCGGAACTGCGTCGGGGTCTCGACCTCCGCCGGAAGCGTCACGGCCGTGCCGGCATTGTTGACCAGGATGTCGACACGGCCGAAGCGTTCGACGGCCGTGGCGACCAGCTGCTCGCAGTCGTCGTCGCTGGTCACGTCGGAGGTGACCGTCGCGAACCGGGCGTCGTCGTCGACCGACGATGCGAGGGCGGTCAAGCGGTCGGTGCGCCGGGCGGACGCCACCACGGAGGCCCCCGCCGCGTGCAGCACTCGGGCAAAACGGTCGCCGAATCCGCTCGAGGCACCGGTCACGATGGCCACGCGCCCGTCGAGGTCGAACAGGGTCTGCGCGCTGGTGGTCATAGCGATGAAGATAGGTGTCGAATCGGGACGGTCTCGTTCGTCGTACTCGCACAAACCCGACAAGAGGAGACCTCGATGAAGTACATGCTGCTGATCTACACCGACCCCACGGCCTGGAACCCTGCGGACGGCGAGAAGCTCCATGGCGAGTACATGGCGTTCACCCAGGAGATCCTTGACAGCGGCGAGATGGTCGCCGGCGACCCACTCGAAGGCGCCGAGACAGCCACGAGCGTTCGGGTCCGCGAAGGCAAGCGCACCTCGACCGACGGTCCCTTCGCCGAGACGAAGGAGGTCCTCGGCGGGTACTACGTCGTCGACGTGAAGGATCTCGATCGGGCCGTCGAGCTCGTGGCCAAGATCCCCGACTCCCGCACGGGCGCCGTCGAGATTCGTCCCGTTCGGGACATGGGCTGACGCGTTGACGTACGAGCACCTGTTCCGGCGCGAGTCGGGGCAGGTGCTCGCGTCGCTCATCCGAACACTGGGCGACTTCGATG
>JBEEFX010000036.1:0-5547 GCA_041166365.1 Acidimicrobiaceae bacterium | reverse complement strand
GCACGCCAACATCCTCCACCTCGGCATGAACATGTTCGCGTTGTGGATTCTCGGGTCGCAGCTCGAGGCGGCGGTCGGGCGCCTGCGCTTCGGCGTGGTCTACGGCACGGCGCTGCTCGCCGGCTCGCTCGGCGTGATGCTCCAGGCGCCGCACGAGCCGACCGTAGGTGCGTCGGGCGCCATCTTCGGCCTGCTCGGCCTCGCGCTCGCCGCGCAACGCTCGCAGGGCGTCAACGTCTGGCAGAGCGGCCTCGGCGGCATCCTGCTGATCAACCTGGCCTTCACGTTCGGCATCCCGGGGATCTCGATCGGTGGGCACATCGGAGGATTGGTCGGCGGCTACCTGTGTGGTGTCATCCTCTACGAGCTCGGCCCGCGGTTGCACAACGCCACGCTGTCCGTCGCACTGTGTGGCGGCCTCGGAGTGCTGTGTTTCGTCGGCGCCCTCGTCGCCGCGGGCGCGTCCGCGTAGCGTGACGGTTTCGGCGCGCCCATAGGCCTTCAGGCCTCGACGAGCGCCTTCAGGCCTCGACGAGCGCCTTCAGGTGGCGCAGGTTCTGCTTCCAGACGCGCCGCAGGACGAACGCGACCGGGATCGCGGCGATCGGGCCGCCGAGGCGCCACGGCACCACGAGGCGCTCGTCCCAGGTGAAGCGCGTGCGGCCCCCGCGGCGCCTGCGCAGCGTGAACCGGCCGGCGCCCTTCACCAGGCCCTCGTGGCGGACGCCCATCACCTTGCCCGGCTTCCACTCGGTGATCGCCATCTTGTCGGTGAGCCCGAACGGGCCGACCTTCGTGTCGCAGTCGAACGTCGTGCCGACCCCTTTGTGCCGGCGGCTGGTGAAGCGGATGGCGACGGCATCGTCCATCCAGTCCACGTGCGTGTCGACGTCCTCGATCGCCGCCCACACGGCCTTTGGTGGCAAGGAAATCGTCGTGGCAACGCGTATGCGGGCCAAGCGAGTGTCACACCCCTTCTGCATGATGTGGGACATGAGCGAGACCGACGAGATCTACGAATGCCAGGGCTTCTCGATCGAGCACGCCGATGGCTCCACCGAGTGCATGGACTTCACGTGTGACCTGCCGCATGCCCTCCACCGCTTTCACGTGGCGTGCACGGAGCTGAGCCCGCTCTGCCCGTGCATCCCCGAGGAGCACCTTCCGCCCGAGCTGCTCGTCGCGGCCTAGTCGCTGGCCGTGAGCTGCTGTGCGGCGAGCTCCGGCGACACGATGTTGATCAGCACGCCCGTGCCCTGCTCGAAGCCGGCGATGCTCGTGACGCGCGGGATCACATGCGCATGCCAGTGGAAGTGCTCGTCGTGCTGATGGTGCGGCGCGGTGTGGAACACCACGTTGTACGCCACGTCGCCCACGGTTCGCCGTAGACGCCCGAGCACGTCGCGCAAGGCACGGCCGACGGCGACCACGTCTTGCGGGGTGGCCCGGGCCAGGTGCGTCTCGTGCGTCTTCGCCACGGCCAGCATCTCGAACGGGCTGCCGCTCCAGAACGGGCAGACCACGACCACCCGTTCGTCCTCGTGCACGATCCGATGGCCGGCCGCGACCTCGGCATCCGCCATGGTGCACAGCAGGCACGAGCCCTCGAAGCGCACGAAGCCCGAGCGTTCCTCGGCGAGCTCACCGGGCACGAACGGGATGCCGAGCAGCTGTCCGTGGGGATGGGCGATCGACGCGCCCGCCTCCCGCCCGTGGTTCACGATCGCCTGGGTGTAGCGGACGTTGGCGTGCCGGGCATGCTCCTCCATGCGATCGCGTATGGCCGCCATGACGAGGCCCGCGGCGCGGTCGTCCAGGTCGGCGAAGCTGCCGCTGTGGTCGGGGGAGAGGACGAGCACCTCGTGGATCCCGCTCGCGGACGCCTGCGTGAACACCGGCCCGAGGTTGCTCACCGTCATCGGCTCGTCGCCCGAGAACGCCGGATAGAGGTTCGGGACGACGCGCACCTGCCACTGCCCGCCCGGGCCGTAGGTCTCGAGCGCCGGCGGGGTGGACTCCTCGTTCCCAGGGCAGAAGGGGCACGGGCGCGCGGGGTCCGCTTCGACGGCGAGCATCCGGGGAGCGAAATCGCCGGGTCGAGACGAACGCTCTGCGGCGATCGTGACCCATCGGCCGGTGAGTGGATTGAGCCGAAGCTGGCTCAACGGTGTGATCCTGGGAGCACGAGGGGCCAATCTATGCCGATGCATACACGGATACATGCACGCGGCCGTCCTCGGTGAACGGCGTGCCCCTCCAATCGGCCCACCGGTCCACCAGCTGGAGCCCGGCCGTGGCGGCCATCGCGTCGAGCTCGGCGACCGGCGCGTAGCGGATCACCCACGGGCGCAGCCGGATGCCGGACTCGCGCAGCTCGATGTGCTGGCCGTTCACCGTCTGCGTCTCGGGATCGTGGCGGGTGGCCGTCAGGATGACGTGGTCGAGCTCGACGGTGCGCGCGTCGAGCGCGCTGGTCGGGGCATCGACCGCCGGCACGAAAGCCTCGAGCGCGAACAGCCCGTCGGGGACGAGGCGCTCGCGCACACGCACCAGGCAACGCGCCTGAGCGTCGCGGGTCGTGAGGTTGAAGATCGTGTTCACCGCGACGAACACCAGGCCGAATCGCGCGTCCGCTCCACCGGGGAGCGCGTCGAGGTCGAGCTCGGCCATGTCGCCGAGGGCGACGGGCACGGCGTCACCGCCCTCCTTCTCCCGAAGCCGGTCGATCATGGCGGGTGATGCGTCGATGCCCCACACGTCGACGCCCCTGGCCCTGAGGGGCAGGGCGATTCGGCCGCTGCCGATGCCGAGCTCGAGCGCGCGGTTGCTGCTGGTCCGCCCGGCGAGCGCGACGAGCGCGTCCACCGTTGCCTCCGTATCGAGGTTGTCGCCGTACCACCGGTCGTACGCATCGGCGATGCCGTCGCCGTAGCTCGCCGGACCGTAACCGTCCATACCCAGATGGTGGCAGGGACCGCGTACCCTCGTCGCTCGTGACGGATCCGTGGCTGGCCCCTGGTGCGCGGCCGCCGGACACCGTGGACCGTCCGAGCCCGCCGCGCCCAGTCGAGCGCGACGTGAGCCCTGCGCCGGAGATCCCTGCGCCGATGCCACTGCGACCGATGACCGTCGCCGACATCCTCGATGGGGGCATCGCGGTGATCAAAGCGGCGCCTCGCTCGGTGTTCGTGATCGCGGCGACGTTCATCCTCCCGCTCGAGCTCCTCACGGCATGGCTGGAGCGGGACTCGCTGTCCGACCGAGGGTTCGCTGGCGCGATCTCGGCGGTGACATCGCCGTCGAGCTCCTCATCGAGCGGGCTCACGTGGACGGGCGTCGGCTTGATCGTGGCGTCCGGACTGGTGCTGTCGCTGATCACCGGAGCGATCGCGCACCTGCTCAGCTCGTGGTACGCGGACAGCGCTCCTTCGACCGCCGATGCGATCAAGACGTCGGTGCGCCGCGCGCCCGCGTTGATCGTCGCCTGGTTCATCGTGCACGCGGTCGAGGTCCCGGCGCTGCTTGCCCTCGTCGTGCCGGCGATCTTCGTCATGCCCCTGTTTCTCGTGACGGCGCCCGCCATCGTCATCGAGCGCCTCGGGCCGTGGGCGGGCGCACGCCGCTCGTGGCAGCTGACCCGTGTGCGCTACGGCGCAGTCCTCGGCGCCGGACTGCTCATCGCCGTGGTGTCGACCGCGCTCACGATCGCATTGTCGGGTCTCGGGCTGGCGTTCAGCTTCCTGTCGTTCGGTTGGATCATCGACGTGATCTGCCGGGCCGCGAGCTCGCTCGTCACCGAGCCGTTCGTCGCGGCCGCGACCACGTTGGTGTACCTCGATCTGCGAATCCGCGCGGAAGGCCTCGACCTCGAGCTCGACATCGCCGAGCACTTCCATCGTGTGGGCTGATGCTCCCGCGGGCGAGATCCGCCAGCACGCCCACGACATCCTGCAGCGGGCCGAGTTCGGGCGGCACGAGAGCCTCGTGCAGCGCGCCATCAACTGGATCGGCGACCTGTTCGACAAGATCACGTTCGGCCTCGGGGGCGGACCAGGATTCCTCGGCAACCTCGTCGCGCTGGCCATCCTCGCCGGCATCGGCTTCGTGGTGGTGTGGCTCGTGCGGGCACTGCTGGGCCGCACGCGCCTGCCCGAGCCGACGGCCGACGCCGAGCTGACGATCGAGCTCGAAGATGGGCGGGAGGCGATCGACTGGCGCCGAGATGCGGAGCGGTTCGAGGCCGCCGGGCAATGGCGGGAAGCCATGCGCGCTCGGTACCGCGAGCTCGTGCGCTCGTTGATCGAGGACGGCGTGCTCGACGAGGTGCCGGGTCGGACCACAGGCGAATTCCGCGGTGAGTACGTTCAGGCCCGCCGCGAGAGTGCCGGCTCGTTCGTCGAGCTCACGGATCTGTTCGAGGCGGTCTGGTACGGCGGCGTCGACACCGACGCGGAGGACAACCAACGCTTCCGCGAGTTGGCGGCCGCCGCGCGCCGCCGCGAGCCGGTCGGCGTATGAGCGCGACCGTCGCGGCGAGGTCGTCCCGGGTGCCTTTTCTCATCGGAGCGGGACTGCTCGTGTCGCTGATCGTGATCGGTCTCGTGGCCGGCGACAGCGATTCGGCGCAGAGCGGCCCGCCGTACTCGCCGTCCTCCACGTCGGGCGACGGAACGCGCGCTCTCGTGTTGCTGGTGCGCGAGCTCGGTGGCGACGTTCGCGTCGGTCAGCGCCTTCCGGATTCGAACACGCACCTCGCCCTGCTCCTCCACGACGGCCTCGACGACGACGGCCGCCAACAGCTCGAGGCCTGGGTGTCGGCGGGCGGAACGCTCGTCCTGGCCGATCCCGAATCACCGTTGTCCCCCGGAACCACAGGGTTCTCGGGCTCCGGGCGCGCCGATCGCGGCACGTGTGACCTCACGGGGATCGACGACGTCAGTCAGCTCAGCGTTCCGTTCGGCATCGATCTGCGGGTGCGCGCCGGCGCGCAGTCGTGCTTCGGTGACGGGCGCAAGGCCTTCGTGGTGCGCGCGCCGTTCGGGCAGGGAACGATCGTGACGATCGGCGGCCCGGAGGTGTTCACCAACGCGGTGCTGGACGAGGCGGACAACAGTGTGCTCGCCGTGCGGCTCCTCCTCCCGTCGGAGAGTGGATCGGTCGCCGTCCTCGATCCGAACCCGGCCGGCTCCGGACGCACGACGCTCGGCGATCTCGTCGCCGATCGCGTGTTCCAGGCCATCCTGCAGATCGGCGTCGCGTTCATGATCTACGCGCTCTGGCGATCGCGCCGGATCGGGCGCCCGGTCACCGAGCCGCAGCCTGTCGCGATCGCCGGGTCGCAGTTCGTGCGTGCGGTGGGCGGGTTGCAGCAACGCAGTCGCGCCACCGATCGCGCCGCGACAACATTGCGCATGGACACGCGTCGTGCCCTGAGCGACCGCTTCGGTGTGCCGCTGAACATGGACACCGCGACGCTCGCGGAGCTCACTGCGACGCGCACCGGGCTCGACCGCAACCGGGTCGCGGCCGCGCTGAGCGACGCCCCGA
>JBEEFX010000035.1:0-6598 GCA_041166365.1 Acidimicrobiaceae bacterium | reverse complement strand
CTCGGCGTAGATGGTGTCGAAGGCCAACGAGGATTTCCCGGAGCCGGAGAGCCCCGTGAGAACGATCAGCCGGTCGCGGGGCAGCTCGAGATTGACGTTCCGAAGGTTGTGCTCCCGGGCCCCTCTGATCACCAATTTGTCGGAGGTCGGGCGTTCAGGCATTGAGGATTGAGCCTATCCCCGCGCGGCTGGCACAGGGGGGAACGTTTGTTCGCTCGGGTCGGCTAAGGGCGCCGAAGGCGGACCGTCAGCACGCGGTGATCGTTGGGGAGCGAGACGTCCGCCACCACGTCGCCGTGCGCGGTCACGAACGGCAGGTCCTCGTCGATGTCGGTGGTGACGAAGGTGACCTCGCCGACACCGAGCATCGCGATCCGGTCGAGGTAGACCGCGACTTGCGAGCGATCCGTGGGCGCGATGACGAGCCATCGCGTCTGGTCGACTCGGTCCCAGTTGAAGCGGTCGATGGTCCCCCACTGGGTGGTGACGACGACGGGCTTGCCGCCGTCAGCGGCGGGCGTCGCTTCGTACGCCGCACGAATGCCGTCGACGATCGCGCGGTTGTCGGAGCGCGTGTCCCGGAGCGCCAGGAACGCCGAGATCGACACCAACACGCACAGTCCCACCAGGAGACGGCCCGCGACACGGCGATCGCTCGAAGACAGGCGGGCGGCGCCGTCGACGATCGCGATCAGCGCGATCGGGATGGTGATCGGCAGCGCGAGTGAGAAGTACCGCCACCCCCACTCGCGACCACCGCCGCCGGAGTACTGCGTCGCCAGTAGTGCGAGCGCGAACACCGCAGTGGCACCGAGCAGGATCCGGATGGGTCGTCCCGCGATCACCGCCTTGCTGATCAGCACGGTGGCGACGCCGAGCAGCGGGCACGCCCACAGGATGCCGGGTACCGGCGTCGGGGTGAGCGCGAGGCGCGCGGCGAGCAGCGCGACCGCCAGCCCGCCGAACAGCAACAGCCCGCTCCGGTCGTCGGGCCGGCGGCGGGCGATCACCGCGGCGGCGAACGCGCACGTGACGCCGAGCATCAAGCAGATGTCGCCCAGGTCGAAGTTGCCGTAGGACGTCAACAGCAGTGTCGTGAACGCGCCGTCGGCATGATGGCTGATCCAGTTGCCTTCGGACGCCACCGAGAACTGCGACACGCTCGTGCCGAGCACCTGCGACCGGATGGCGGCCTCCCCGGCGCGAGTCGCAACACCCGCGACGCCGAGGACCACCCCGAGCCCCAGGACCGGTCGATCGCGCCAGCGGAGACCCTCGACGAGCAACACGATTCCGATCGCACCGGTGAAGAGCACCGCCTCGTTCCGCAGGAGTCCCGCCGCGATCAGGGACGCGCCAGCGACCGTCAGCATGACCGGCCGTTGCTCGCGGTTCAGGAAGCGCACGATGGCGAGCGCGGCGGCCGCGGCCGCGGCGGCGGCCAGCGTGTGCGCGACCGTGAGATAGCCGTCGAAGAACAACGGCGACGCCGCGCCGACCGCCCAGAACGCGGCGACCTCGAGCCCCGGACGCAGCCTGCGGGTGAGGCGGCCGGCCAGGTACGCCGCCACGACCAAGCCGGTGATCGACAGCAACGCTCCGCCCGTGCGGCCCGTAACCGTGTACCAAGGCTCGAGCGCGAGCGAGTAGGTCGGGTGATACCCGAGAGGCGACAGCCGGTCGCCCACCACCGTGCCGTTGAGCAACGGAAACGACTTGTTGCCCGGGTCGGCCTCCGGAAATGACAGCGGACGCGTCCAACCGTCGCCGTCGGCGAGTTGCCGCGCCTGCGCGAGCGCTGAGCCTTCGTCGGCGAAGAACACGGTGTCCGTTCGCGCGAACGGGAGGAGCGCGAGCAGGACGAGCAGCAGACCGGCGGCGTGGCACCACAGCGGGGCGCCCAGGATCCGTTTCATCGACGGGCCACGTACAGGCTCCGCGCGGGGGTCACGACGGTGAACCCTTCACGGCGCGCGGCATCCTCGTCCTTGGGATCGAGGATCACGATGTCGACATCCTGCGCGTCGCTCCGTGACGGCGGCGTCTCGAGCCCCGCCGGATACGTTCCGCTGATCGGCGTGAACGGCAGCGGGAACAGGTAGGCGTGATCCCGATGCATCAGATGGCTGAGCGCGCGGTTCGTCGCCGAGACCGCGTCGTGAGGATGCACCGCCGCGACGGCGGACGCGTAGTCGTACGTCGGGTCCTCGCGGACCACCGACCACAGACGAACCGAGTCGGGCGCACGCGGCGCCAACGGGCCGAACAGCAACGCCGCCGCCACCGCGCCACCGACCGCAACCGCGGGCGATCGGTGGATCGGAACCTCGCGGCCGCGCGGTGCGAGCGCCTCGAGGGCGCCACCGATCACGAGCGGTACGAACGGCGCCCCGTAGTGGAACCACGGCAGCTGCGTGCCGGCCCAGCGCGAGAACAGCACCGGGAAGCCGGCGATGCCGATGGCGAGCAGCCATCGCGGTCGAAAGACCACGACGAGGCCGACAGGAAGCAGCCAGCCGAAGTAGGTCGCCATGGAATCTCGTCCGAGCCCCTGCGTCACGAGCCGCCACGGATGCAGGGCGAAGTCCAGGGGACCCGAACCGAGATGGCCGTAGTACGGCACCCACGTCCCGGGGTTGCCCAGCAGGCCGGGGATGACCGATCCCGCGACGATCCCCGCGACGCCGAGCACCACCAGCGGACGCCACGTGCGGTCACGAGCGACGATCGCCGTCGACGCGAGCACCCAACCGAGGTCGGCGCGACAGACGAGCACCGCGATGCAGGCGATCACCGTCAACCGCACATCACCTCGTCGAGCGCCGAGCAATGCCCAAGCGAGAAACGGCACGGCCAAGGTGTTCGGATGGAAGTCGAACATCGCCGCCGCGGCGAGCGGCGCGCTGACGACCACCAAGAACGTCGCCAGTCGTTGATCGACGCCCAGGTCGCGGGCCATCGCGCGCAGCGGCAGCACGGTGAGGCCGAGGCACACACCCTGAGCGAGGAACAGCCAGAACACCGTCGGCGCGATTCGATATGGCAGGGCGAACAGCACCATCACCGGCGACAGGTGGTCGGAGAAGAGATCACGGCCGAGCAACGAGATGACGGGTGCGTGGCCCTTCGACATCAGATACGCGCCCTGGTCGAACACCCCGACGTCGAAGCCCCCGGCCCAGAAGTTCCTCCAGCGCAACCACGAGACGACCGTGCAGACCAGGGCCAGGCCGGCCGCGGCCGCCAGCCCCCCGCGATCCTCAGACAGCTTCACGGGTGATCCCCCACACGGCGAGCGGAAGACCGGCGATCACCGCTCGGGTCGTGTTGACCCACGAAACGGTGACGTTCGGCGAGAGCGTCGCGAAGAGAACGAGCAGCAAACCGAGGTAGGCACACACGGCCGGCGTGTCCTGGGTGCGCACCGCGCCGAGCACGAGCAGCGCGGCGAGCAGCGCGGCGATGAACAGGCCGATGCCTTCGCTGTTCGCGTGTAGCCAGCCCACCAACGGGAACGAGAACTGGTCGGCGGCGCCGTCGTTCACCGGGATCCCGAGCACGTGTGACACCCACAGCACCCACGCGCCCAGAAGCGCGGCCGGCACGGCCACGTACGCCGCCCGCCATCGCCACGACACGTCGGGCGCCGCTGCCAGCGCGATCGCCGCGAGCAGTGCCGTTTCACGCGTGAGCACGGCGAGCACCAGCGCGACGAGCACCAGGGGCGGCCGCCGGCGCGCGCTGGCCGCGAACGCGGCGAGCGTGAAGCCGAGCGCGAGCGAGTCGGCCAGCGTGAGACCGAGTGCCGCGACGACGCCAGGGGTCACGCCCACGGTCAGCGGCAGCCACTTCGGCGCGCCAGGAAGGAACGACACCGCCGCGGCGCCGAGCGCGACGCCGGCCAAGCCGACGATGAGCAGCGCGGCGATCAGCCGCGTTCCGCCGGTCGGTGCGAACAGCCACCCCAGCACGGGAAAGACGATGCGCCGGTAGCGGTAGACCGGGTTGGCGAGGTACGGCGCCGACGCCTCCGGATCGAACGGATGCCGGGCAACCGCGTAGAACTGCTGCCCGTCGTGACCCGCGTTCGGGGTCACGACGACATCCGGCACCTCACGCGCGATCAACGGCGTGCTCGGCCCGACGACCCCCGCTCCGATGATGGCGGTGAAGCTGTGGTTGGCGACGGACCGGTACACCGGCCACACGCCCGCGAGCGCGACAGCAAGGGCGATCATGGCCAGCCGTCGCACACGACGAACGTAACAGCGCGGTCATCCGCCCCTCGGGACGGTGCCTGTGCGGGCGCGGCTCGACCGGTACCGTGCTGCGGTCATGGTCACGCCCGCCGCTGACGCGCTCGCGCTGACGATGGTCGTGCCGATGTTCAACGAGGTCGAGCGGTTCGGCGAGGCGTGGCCGCAGCTCGCGGCCTGGATCCAACGGCAGCAGCCGGGCAGTGAGCTGTTGTTCGTGGACGACGGCAGCACTGACGGCACCGCCGATCTCGTCGAGCGCACGATCGCCGCGGCCCCGTCGGTGCCGGCGCGCTCCCTTCGCAACCCGCATCTCGGGAAGGGAGCCGCGGTGCGGGCCGGTTTGCTCGACGCCCGCGCCCCGCTCGCCGGGTTCTGCGATGTCGACCTGTCGACGCCGCTCGATCAACTCGACATCATCGTGGCGGCGGCGGCGCGCAACTCGCTCCTCGCCATCGGCTCGCGCGACGTGGCCGCGTCACAACTCCTGCAACGGCAAAGCCTCGTGCGTGAGGTGCTGGGAAAGGCCTTCAACCGCTTGATCCAGCTGACGCTCGCGCCGGGGATCTCCGACACGCAGTGCGGCGCCAAGGTCGCCAGGATCGCGCTCTGGCGGGACGTGCTCCGAAACAGCAACGAGGACGGCTTCGCCTGGGACTGCGAGATCGTCGCGGTGGCCCGCCGCCTCGGGTACACCGTGCAGGAGATCGCGATCGAGTGGCGGCACGACGATCGCTCGCGCGTGCGGGTGAGCCGGGATGGCCCTGCCATGGTGATGGCGGTGCCGCGCATCGTGCGCCACGTCGGGCGCATCGCCCCGGGTACGCATGCCGCGACAGAGTCCAGCGGGGTGTTCAGCGATGCGCTCGCGAGCACGCTCGTCGAGTCCGACACCTCGCACTGGTGGTTCCGGAGCAAGGGCAGCTTCGTGGCCGGGGCCCTCCGCAAGGCCCATCTCGATCGTGACGGCTTCCTCGTCGACGTCGGAGCAGGCGCCGGAGGCGTCACCACCGTTCTGGGCTGGCGCCCGGATCGTCTGGTCACGCTCGACGGCGCCGAGATCCTCGTCCGCATCGGGCAGCAGCGCCACGCCCACCTGGGCGCCGTCGGGCTGGGCGAGTCGCTCCCGTTGCGCGACGGCTGCGCCACCGCGGTCACGTTGCTCGATGTGATCGAGCACCTCGACGACCCGATCACGACACTGCGCGAAGCGGCGCGCGTGCTCCGCGGCGACGGTGTTCTCGTGGTGACCGTGCCGGCTCACGAGTCGCTGTGGAGCGGCGCCGACGAGCTCCTGGGTCACGTCCGCCGCTACAACCGGAACATGCTGCGCGAACACCTCACGGATGCCGGCTTCACCGTCGAGCGGTCGACGCACATCTTCAGCTGGCTCGTGCTGCCCGTCTGGCTCCAACGCCGGTTGGTCAGCGATCGCCGGCGTCAGCTCGGCCTCGAGCAACGATCACCGTTCATCGACGCAGCCGCGCTCGTGCTGTCACGCGCCGAACGGGCGGTCACGAACACGATGTCGTTGCCGATCGGCACGTCGATTCTCTGTGTCGCCCGCAAAGCTCACACAGCGGGCGAGGTCAGCCGGCGTCGCGCAGCTCCCGCCGCAGCTCGTTGACCTCGTCGCGCAACCGCGCCGCGTATTCGAAGCGCAGGTCGGCGGCGGCCTCGTGCATCTCTTCCTCCAAGGTCTGGATGAGCCGGCCGAGCTCGGACGGCGCGAGATCGCCGAGCTCGTTGCGACGTCGCTCGTCGCGGGCCCGTTGCAGCCGGCCACGCCGGTCGCGGCCGGGTGACGGCGCGACGCCGTCGCCGTCCGGGCGGAGGTGGGCGAGGATGTCGGTGACGGCCTTGCGGATCGTCTGCGGATCGATCCCGTGCTCGATGTTGTAGGCCTCCTGCACGCCGCGACGCCGGTTCGTCTCGGAGATGGCGCGCTGCATCGAGTCGGTGACGTTGTCGGCGTACATGATCACCTGACCCTCGACGTTGCGCGCCGCTCGACCGATCATCTGGATGAGCGACGTCTCGCTGCGCAGGAAGCCCTCCTTGTCGGCGTCGAGGATGGCGACGAGCGACACCTCCGGGAGGTCGAGCCCCTCGCGCAGCAGGTTGATGCCGACGAGCACGTCGAACTCTCCCAGGCGGAGATCGCGGAGGATCTCGATCCGTTGGATGGTGTCGACATTCGAGTGGAGGTAGCGCACGCGCACACCCGCCTCGCCCAGGAAGTCGGTGAGGTCCTCCGCGCTCTTCTTCGTGAGCGTCGTGACCAGCACCCGCTCGTTCTTCTCGGCCCGGATCCGGATCTCCTCGAGGAGGTCGTCGACGCG
>JBEEFX010000034.1:0-4893 GCA_041166365.1 Acidimicrobiaceae bacterium | reverse complement strand
GGTGCGCGCCCGCGGTTGGGTCGGGCGCCCGGGGGCAACAGCACCTTCTCGGCCACGCATACCTCGATGGGCTCCTCGCGCCCCTTCACCGTGAGTGGCCCGAGGGAGGTGTACTCCACGACCCCGCGGGTGGCAGCCACGGTGGTGGGACCAACGAGGACCTGGCCGGGCTGGGCCGCGGTCTGGAGTCGGCTGGCGCTGTTCACGACGTCGCCCATCGCGGTGTAGTCGCCTCCGGCGCGTAGCGCACCGACGAGCACCTCCCCGGTGTTGATCCCGATCCGCAGTCGAAGGGCGCGCTCGTCGTCAGTGGTGGCCCAGTCAGAGAGCGTGCGCTGCATCGCGAGCCCGGCTCGGACTGCGCGCTCGGCGTCGTCCTCGTGGGCGAGCGGCGCCCCGAAGAGAGCGAGGATGGCGTCACCGACGATCTTGTCGACCCGCCCACCGAAGGCCGCGATGTCGAGCACGAGACGTTCGAAGCAGCGATCGACGAGGTTCTTCACGTGCTCGGGGTCGCGCGTCTCGGCCATCGACGTGAATCCGACAAGGTCGGCGAAAAGGACCGTGACGACCCGGCGCTCGTCAGACCGATGTTGCAACGGCTGACCGCAAGACGCGCAGAAGCGTGATCCGTCTACGGCAGGCGCCCCACACGCCGGGCAGGTCACGTGAGGATTGTACGGCGACGGACCATCGGATTACCTCAGTGAATCCATCAGGAATGTCCCTGAGAGTCGATCTCAGGGTGATACCGCATTGTCCTTCACCGTTGGCCTCCCTAGGTTGGGCCGCATGTCTCCCGCTGACACCCGAGTCGCGGTGACCAACGTCACCGCGATTGCACGAACCGTCGACGCAGTCAAGATCTATGGGTCGGGTGACACCGAAGTGCGAGCCCTCGATGGCGTCACGATGTCGCTCGAAGCGGGGCACTTCACCGCGGTCATGGGGCCCTCGGGGTCGGGCAAGTCGACATTGATGCACTGCATCGCCGGACTCGACTCACTCACCTCGGGTCAGGTGTACATCGGCGACGTCGAACTGTCGCACTTGTCCGACAAACAGCTCACGCTGTTGCGCCGAGAGAGCGTGGGCTTCGTCTTTCAAGCATTCAACCTCATCCCCACGCTCACGGCGCTGGAGAACATCACACTGCCGATGGCTCTCGCCGGACGCGAGGCCGATCAAGCGTGGCTCGACACGGTGGTCGACACCGTCGGCCTGCGCGATCGCCTCTCACACCGTCCGTCCGAGCTCTCGGGCGGCCAGCAGCAGCGGGTGGCGGTCGGTCGAGCCCTGGCCAGCCGGCCGAAGATCGTCTTCGCCGACGAGCCCACCGGAAACCTCGACTCGCGCGCCGGCGCGGAGATCCTCACGTTCATGCGCGACGCGGTGCGCGATCTCGGTCAGACGATCGTGATGGTCACTCACGATCCCGTCGCCGCGGGGTATGCCGACACGGCCGTCTTCCTCAATGACGGGCGCGTCGTCGACTCGATGTCCGAACCGACCGCCGAGAAGGTCCTCGACCGGCTCAAGCAACTCGGGGACTGACTGGATGCTCAAGGTCACTCTGCGGGGCCTGATCGCACACAAGACGCGATTCGTCTCGACGTTCCTTGCGGTGTTCCTCGGTGTCGCGTTCCTTGCAGGCACGCTGGTGCTGACCGACACGATCAAGACGAGCTTCAACGACTTGTTCGGTGACGTGTACCGCGGCACGGACGCCTACGTGCGGAGCACCCAGAAGGTCACCGGCGACCAGACCGACGATCTGCGCAAGCGGATCGACGACTCACTCGTCCAGACGGTGAAGAACGTCGACGGCGTCGCCGATGCCGCGGGCGACATCACGGCCGACAACACCCAGGTCGTCGGGTCGGATGGCAAGGCGATCGGCAATCCAGGGCAAGGCGCCCCGACATTCGGCGGCGCGTGGTCGGACAACGCCACGCTGAACCCGTTTCATGTGGACGACGGCCGCGCGCCGACAGCCGACGACGAGGTGGTGATCGACAAGTCGAGCGCGACGAAGGGTCATCTCAAGGTCGGCGACACGATCTCCATCGTCTTGCCAACGGCGACCGCGCCCCAACAGTTTCATCTCGTCGGCATCGTGAAGTTCGGTACCGCGGACAGTCCCCTCGGCGCGAGCTACGCGCTGTTCACTCTTGCCACCGCGGAGCGCGTGCTGACGCAGCCGGGCAAGATCGATGCGATCAGGGTCCAGGCGGCTGCGGGCGTGACGCAGCAAGAACTGGCGGAGCGCATCCAAGCCGTTCTGCCGCCGGAGACGGAGGCCTTGACGGGCGACCAGATCACTAAGGAGCAGCAGAACGAGATCGAGAAGAACATCAGCTTCATCTCGATCTTCTTCACCGCGTTCGCGGTGGTGGCGATCGTGGTTGGCGGCTTCGTCATCTACAACACGTTCTCGATCATCGTCGCCCAGCGCTCCCGTGAGATGGCGCTGCTGCGAGCGATCGGGGCGGCGCGGCGCCAGGTGCTGACATCGGTGGTGCTCGAGGCCCTCGTGGTCGGCGTCTTCGCATCTGTCCTCGGCATCGTCGGCGGTCTCGCGGTGGGCGCCGGGCTGAAGGCGTTGTTCGCCGCGATCGGCTTCGACCTCCCGGCGACCGGCTTGGTGCTGCGCAGTTCGACGATCGTCGCCGGCATGGTCGTCGGTCTGACCGTGACGATGGTCGCGGCGATCTTCCCCGCCGTGAAGGCGTCCCGGGTTCCGCCGATCGCCGCGCTCCGCGATGTCGCGGTCGAGAAGTCGCCGCTCAAGCGGAGCCGCATCATCACCGGCTCCGTGCTCACGGCTCTCGGCGTGCTCAACGTCGTCCGCGGCACCATCGGCAGCGGTTCGGGCGGGGCGGTGGGGCTTGGCGTCGTGGGCACGTTGATCGGCACGGTCGTGCTCGGCCCCGTCGTGGCCAAGCCGGTGAGCCGAGTCCTCGGCTGGCCGCTTCCGAGGGTGAAGGGGATGACCGGCTCGCTCGCCCGAGAGAACGCGATGCGCAATCCGCGGCGCACGGCGGCGACGGCGAACGCGCTGTTGATCGGTGTCGGCATCGTGAGCTTGATCACCGTGCTGTACGGGTCGTTGCGCACGTCGATCGACAACCAGATATCCGAAGCGTTCACAGGGGATGTCACGGTCACCTCCGGAGGATTCGGCCGAGGCGGGGTGAGCCCCACGCTGGCAGAGTCGCTGAATCAGCTCCCCGAGGTCGAAGCCGCCGCGCCGCTCCAGCTCGGACTGTCCGGTCAGGGCGACACCAGCACCGTCGTCACCGGCGTGGACCCCGCGACGTTCTCGAAGGTCATCGACGTGCAGATCACCGCGGGCGACATCTCCAGTCTCGGAACCGACGGCGTCGCCTTGCTCGACACGAAGGACGTCAAGGACAGCAAGGGCACGATCGTGCACCCCAAGCTCGGCGAGAAGTACGTCATGACCTTCGTCGAGACCGGCGAGAAGACGTTCACGGTGCGCGCCCTTTTCCATCGGAGCACGGTCACGAGCGAGGTGCTCATCAGTCGACAGGCGCTCCAAGCCAATCAACCGAACACGCTCGACGCCTTCATCTTCGTGAAGTTCAAGCCGGGCGTTCCGTTCGACCAGGGCCGAGCGGCTATCGAGCAGGCGGCCAAGCCCTACCCGACGGCCAAGGTGCAGGACCTCCACGAGCTCAAGCAGACGTTCGAGTCGCGCATCGCCGCGCTGTTCGGTCTCATCTTGATCATGCTTGCCCTCGCGATCGTCATCGCCCTCCTCGGCATCGCCAACACCTTGAGGCTGTCGGTCTACGAGCGGACGCGCGAACTCGGTTTGCTGCGAGCGGTGGGAATGACGCGTGCGCAGGTGCGATCGTCGATCCGGTGGGAGTCGGCGATCATCTCGTTGTTCGGGACGCTCGGCGGCCTCGTGCTCGGATTCTTCTTCGGGTGGGCGGTGGTGGTCGGCACCGGTGGATCGGAGATCACGTTCGCACCACCCGTGTCGCTCTTGGTCGTCATCCTCGTGGTGGGAGCGCTCGCCGGTGTGGCTGCGGCGATCCGCCCCGCCCGCAAAGCGGCCAAGCTCGACGTCCTCCAAGCGATCGCGACGGAGTAGCGATGCCGTCGGGATACTCGGGAACGCCGCTGGCGAAGAAGCTCGGCATCAAGGAAGGCCACGCGATCGCACTGCTGGGAGCGCCGAGAGGATTCACCGGCGCGCTCGAGAGATTGCCCGAGGGCGTGAAGATCGGGACGGCCGCCCGCGGCACGAGCGATGTGATCGTCTCCTTCCACACCGAGCGAGCCGACCTCGAAGCGCGCGTGCCGCGGCTGCTCGACGCGCTCGACGTGAACGGTGGCCTGTGGATCGCATGGCCCAAGAAGGCCAGCAAGGTGCCGACCGACATCAGCGAAGACACGGTGCGCGAGGTCTTCCTTCCGCTCGGCCTCGTCGACAACAAGGTGTGCGCGATCGACGAGGTCTGGTCCGGCCTGCGAGTCGTCTGGCGCAAGGAGAACCGCCCCAAATCCAGTGCATAGGAACACAGTTCTGTGTCCGTATGCACTGGAGTTCGTCAGCGGAGGTCGCGCAGGAGGACCTCCTGGCTGATCGTGGCGAGGTGGACGCCTTCCTCATCGAAGACATGGCCCAAGCTGAGTCCTCGTGAGCTCATGATGCCGTGGCAGGTGAACTCCTGGAGATGCCAGTCCCTCGCGCGGATCGGCCGGTGGAACCAGATCGCATGATCGAGCGACGCGCTCCAGAACGGGAAGTCGGTGTCCCACTCCCCCGCCTTGCGCTCCGGATAGAGCAGCGCCACCACGGCATCGGTCGGCAAATCGTCGGACATGTATGCGAGGGCACACGCGTTCAGTGCCGGATCG
>JBEEFX010000033.1:0-25702 GCA_041166365.1 Acidimicrobiaceae bacterium | reverse complement strand
CCCACCAGTCGAGAACAAACGCGCTCTCGGCGGGCCCAGCGGCTCATCCGAGCTGGGCCCGCCGAGCATGTTGCGCTCTCACACGGTGCTACGTCCGCGGTAGCCCGTGAAGAAGCTGACGACGAAGAGGACCACAGCGATGATCAGCAACCACCGCAACGTCTCGACGGCCAGTCCGACACCACCGAGCAGCAACGCGAGAAGGATTAGCAGTAGGACAGCACTCATCGTGGGGGACCTCCTGTTGGTCGCTCCTGTCGATCGGGAGCTGCGGTCTGTTTTCCCCCTCAGCGTGAGTTCATACTCACCGTCGACACGGGCCACGGCGGCAACGCGAGCCCGGCCGCGGGCATGCCTTCCCACGCGACCACCCGGCCCGGCAGCGCGTCGGTGGCGAACAATGTGCGGCCGTCGGTGCCACCGAAGCAGCAGTTCGTCGTGAGTCCTTCGCCCTCGATCGTGAGGCGATCGACGATCGAGCCGTCGCGGTCGATGACGAGAACGACGTGCTCGATGGTCGAGCAGACATAGAAGCGACCATCGACGTCGACACAGAATCCGTCGCCGCCGCCCGGCCCCAGATTCTCGATGACCCACTCGTGCTGGCGCGCCCCGGACAGGTCAAGACGCAGCAGGCCGAAGCGCTCAACGACGACAACACCGCCGTCGGGCTCGAACGCGATGCCGTTCACGTACCAGAAGCCGTCGGCCACGATCTGAACACCGGCGTCGGCCGTCCACGACAGCACACGCGCGATCGTCGGATCGGGCGGGGGGAACGGGCCCGGGTCGGTGAACACGATCGTGCCGTCGGCCCGGACGGCGAGGTCGTTCGGGGCCTGCAGGGGCTCAGGGGTGAGGTACGTGACAGTGCCGTCGGGCAGGACGCGTTGCAGGCCGGGCCGCGCGGGGCGGAACGGCGGCGGATCCGTGAAGAGACCGGTGGCGGCGAAATCGAATCCGCCGTTCTGCGTCACGACGAAGCCGCCGTCGGACGCCAGGGCCGCACCGTTCGCGCCGCCACCCGTGTCGGCGATGCGCTGGGCCCGGCCTTCGTCCGGCCACACCCGGTACAGCGCGCCCTCGGCCACGCTGGTCACCACGAGGGTCTGATCCGGGCACCAGACCGGTCCTTCACCGAAGGGCACGCCATCGACCACGACCTCGGCCTGCATCGCGCAGCACACTATGTGGATGGCCCGTATCACGATCCTCGATCCGACCGCTCCCGCGCCGGACACCGACAACGATCCCGGACCCGATGTGGGTGCCCTCTCGGGTCTCGTCGTCGGCATTCGCTCCGATCGCACTTGGCGCAGCTTCGAATGGGTGGCTGATGAATGGGAGCGCCTCCTGGTCGATGAGGGCGCGTCCGTGCGCCGGTGGGTGTCGGGCAACCGCATCGGCGACGAAGGCGAGCGGACACGCGAGGAGCTCGGCGCATTCGTCGACACCGCGGACCTCGCGGTCGTCGGGCTCGGCAACTGAGGCTCGTGCACCTCTTGGACGGTCCACGACGCGGTCGCGGCGCTGTCCGGGGGGAAGGCGGCGGTCGCCGTCGTGACGCAGGAGTTCGAAGCGTTGGCTCACACGATGGCGGCCAACGCCGGCCGGCCGGGTCTGCGAGTGATCGTGTTGCCGTATCCGCTCGAGACCAGGCCTGAGGAGGAGGTGCGCAGCGTTGCCCGAGAGCATTGGCGATCGTTCCTGCGGTCCATCCGGCTGTGAGGTCACCTGGCTGACGAGCGCGCGGCTCGACGTGGCCGACGACGACGTCGTCGCGTTCACGAAGCTGGCCACCGATGCCGGTTGGGGCGATGGCCTGCCGGTGGTCCCACCGACGGAGGCGCGCGTGCGCGAGTGCTGCGCGGCATCGGGCCGCTTCCCGGACGACCTCTTGGCCGAGCTGCCGCCGCGCAACGGACGGTGCACGGTCGAGAAGGTCGCGGTGAACGCGGTGCTGGCCGGCGCGCCGGCCGAGTCGATGCCACTTCTGTGCGCGGCCGTGGAGGCGATGACCGATCCCGACTTCAACCTGTTCGCCCTCAACACGACCACGTCGTGTGTCGTGCCGGGGATCTTCGTGAACGGACCGGGGCGCGACGAGCTGGGCATCCCGTACGGACCGGGCTGCTTCGGAGGAGTTGCCGGACCTGCGCCGGCGATCGGACGCGCGTTGCGCTTGCTGATGCGCAACGTCGGCGGTCAGGTGGTGGGTGAGTCGTCGAAGAGCGTGTTCGGCCAGCCGGGCCGCGTGACAGGCATCGTGGTGGGGGAATGGGAGGAGCGTTCGCCGTGGGCGTCGCTGTCCGAGCGCCGGGGTGTCGCCGCGGGAGTCAATGCGGTGACCGTCCACGGTTGCACGGGGACGATCGACGTCGCCGACATCGTGGCCGACAATGGCCGCGATCTCGTCGCCGTCATCGGCAAATCGCTGGCGGTGCTCGGTACCAACTCGTTCATCGGCTCGCATCACGGTGCAGAGCTCATGATCGCGATTGCGCCGCCGTGGGCCGATCTCATCGCGTCGTCGTTCGCGAGCCTCGACGACGTGTGCACCGAGATGTGGCTCAACGCTGCGCTCCCGGTGTCGATGTGGCCTGCGCCGCACCAGCGCGCGCTGCAGGACAACGGCCGCGTCGACGGCCAGGGTCTCGTGCACGTGGTCGACACACCCGAGCAGTTGCTCGTACTCGTCTGCGGCGGTCTCGGCAACCTGCACGCGCTCGCGCTGCACAGCTTCGGACCGACGCGAGCCGTCACGCGTGCGTTCTGACCTGGAGTGGGCGCTGCGCTCGCTCGGGCCGGCGGCCGAGCTCGTGCGCGTCAGGCGCATGCACTTCAACGGGCACGTCATGCTGCACAAGCTCGAGGTCGATCACCGTGGCGTTCGCCGCCTGCTGGTGCTGCGCCGCTACGTCGACCGTGCGTGGCTGGCGCGTGAGCCCGACTTGGCCTCGCGGGAGGCGAAGGCGTTGCAGCTCCTGGAGGGGGACCGCGGGTTTCGGACGCCGAAGCTCGTCGCCGTCGATCCCGATGGTCGCGCGGCGGGCTCGCCGGCGGTGCTCATGTCTCACCTCGGTGGTCGGGAGGAGTGGAAGCCACCGTCGATCGAGCGGTTCGCCGCGGTCGCGCCATTGATCCACCAGGTGCGGGTGCCTCGGAGCTTCCGGCGCTTCCACCGCTACTACACCGGCGCCGCGCTGAAGCCTCCTGCGTGGTCGAAGCAGCCGAAGCTGTGGGAGCGCGCGTTCGAGGTGGCCGAGGCGGCGCGGGTGGACGAGTCCACGGCACGGTTCATCCACCGTGATCATCACGCGGGCAACGTGCTCTGGTCGTACGGGCGCGTCGTCGGGGTGATCGACTGGGAACCGGCGTGCATCGGGCCTCCGGCGGTCGACTTCGCCCACGTCCGCGCCAATCTCACGGCGTGGATGGGAATCGGGGCGGCCCGGCGCTACGCCAGGTGCCCGGGCATCGACGTCGACCCGGTCTGGGACATCGTCATGGGCTGCGACTACGGCGACAGCGACTTGCCGGGCCCGAGGGCCCAGCGGGGTCGCGAGGCCTTTGTGGCCGACGCCCTATCTGAGCTTGGATAGCGCAATGCCGACGGACCCCGAACTGGCCGACGAGCTCGTTGCGACGGTGCGCGAGTGGGTGCGCAAGGACGTCATCCCGGTTGCGTCGGACTACGAGCACGCCGATCGCTATCCGGAGCCGATGGTCGAGCAGATGAAGGCGTTCGGGCTCTTCGGCTCCCGCATCCCCGAGGAGTACGGCGGCCTCGAGCTCGACGTGATGACGTACGCCCGCTTGATGGAAGAGCTGTCGTACGGATGGATGTCGCTCGCCGGTGTGCTGAACACCCACACGATCGCCGCGAACCTCATCGAGCGGTTCGGGACCGACGAGCAGCGCAAGACGCATCTGCCGCGCATGGCCACCGGTGAGGTGCGCGCCGCGTTCAGCTTGAGCGAGCCCGACGCCGGCAGTGATTCGCAGGCCATCCGGTGCAAGGCCGTGCTCGACGGCGACGAGTACATCCTCGACGGCACGAAGATGTGGGTGACGAACGGCGAGCGCGCTGGGCTCGTGGCGCTTGCCGCGAAAGCGCCGGAGGGCATCACGTGCTTCATCGTGGAGAAGGATCCGGGCCCGTCGTTCGGCGGCATCTCGGTCTCGAAGACCATCCCGAAGCTCGGCTACAAGGGCATCGAGACCGTCGAGATGACGTACACGGGTCACCGCGTGCCGCGCTCGACGGTTCTCGGTGGCGAGGAGGGTCTCGGCAAGGGTTTGCATTTCATCCTCGGGTCGCTCGAGCTCGGACGCATCAACATCGCCGCTCGCGCCGTCGGCGTCGCGAGGGCGGCGTTCGACGCGGCGATGAAGTACTCCCACGAGCGCGAGACGTTCGGTGTCCCCATCAACAAGCACCAGGCCATCCAGTTCAAGCTGGCGGACATGGCGACGAAGCTCGAGGCGTCGAAGCTGCTCGTCCGCTCGGCGGCCGAGAAGTTCGAACGGGGTGAGCGGGCCGACGTGGAGGCCGGCATGGCGAAGCTCTTCTGCTCGGAGACCGCGTTCGAGCTCGCCACCGAGTCGATGCGCATCCATGGCGGCTACGGGTACACGCAGGAGTTCCCCGTCGAGCGCTACTACCGCGACGCGCCGCTGATGATCATCGGTGAGGGCACGAACGAGATCCAACGCATCGTCATCGCCCGCGGGCTCCTCGCTCGCTGGGCAGCCGACCATCCGACCTGAACGTCGAGGCAAGGAGCCGCAGGATGCCGAGCGCCGACTACAACCCGGTCGTGGTGCGCCTCGAAGGCGAGATCGACATCAGTGCCGTCGAGCACGTCGTCCATGAGCTCGCGCGTGCTGCCGCGCTCTCGGACGATGTCGTGATCGACCTGCAAGACGTCACGTTCATCGACTCGACAGGTATCGGACTCCTGGCCCAGGCCATCAACAAGGGCGCGACGCTGCTCGTCGAGGGCGCGCCGGCGCACGTCAAGCGCGCCATCGAGCTCTCGGGCCTCAACGAGCCGTTGACGTAAACCAGATTGGTCGCCGTGCAGTGCCTGTCAGGATGACGGCGTGCCGTCCGCCTCGACTCTCGGTGTGTTCGCGATCGCCGCGCTCGCGCTGCTGGTGATTCCCGGCCCATCCGTCCTGTACGTCGTGACCCGAAGCGTGGAGCAGGGCCGGCGCGCCGGCCTCGTGTCGGTGCTCGGCCTGCACACCGGGACGCTCGTTCACATCGCGGCGTCCGCAACTTGACTGTCGGCCCTGTTGTTGACCTCCGCTTCGCTCTTCAATGCCGTCAAGCTCGCGGGTGCGGCGTATCTGATCTTCCTCGGGGTCTCCCGGCTCGTGAAGCGCAGCGCGCCCACTGAACGGGCGGTGGAGCGAGCTTCGCTCGGACGCATCTACCGGCAAGGGTTCGTGGTCAACTTGCTGAACCCGAAGACGGCGCTCTTCTTCGTCGCGTTCTTCCCGCAGTTCCTCTCCTCCGGTCACGGCCCGGTGGTGGTGCAGATCCTCGTGCTCGGCGCCGTGTTCGTCGTGCTGGGGTTGTGCAGCGACTCCACCTACGCGCTCGTCGCCGGCACGATCGGCCGCCGCCTCCGCGTACGGGCCAGGACCCGAGGGCGGCGCCGGCAATGGAGTGGCCTCGTGCTCATCGGCCTCGGCGTGTTCGCGGCGACCACCAGGCGCCCCGCCCCGGTGAACTGACGACGTGGAGATCCTTCGACTCGCAGCCGGCGATGACGACGTGGTCATGGAGATGTCGCGCCTGTTCGACGGCCCGGCCGTCGCTGAGCACGCGAGACGGTTCCTGCTCGACGACCGCCATCATCTGGTGATCGCGCGCGAAGGCGACGACATCGTCGGCTTCGTGTCAGGCGTGGAGATGATCCACCCGGACAAGGGCGCCGAGATGTTCGTCTACGAGCTCGCCGTCGATGATCGGTGGCAGCGCCGGGGTGTGGGCAAGTCGCTTGTCGCCGCGTTGCGCGATCTGGCATACGAGCGCGGCTGCTACGGGATGTGGGTCCTCACAGACGAAGACAACGAGGCTGCCTTGGCCACGTACACCTCGGCGGGAGGATCACGGAAACATCAGGTGATGCTCGACTGGGAGTGGTCCCCGCAATCCTCACCGCGCTCGAACCCGTAGACGCCCGCGACACGAGCGGTGCCGTCAGAGCAGCGGGTGCGCCTGGAAGAAGTCCCAGATCGTGGCGCTGGCATCGATCTGCTTCGTCGTCATACCCAAGCGGTCGATCGGAATGGAGCCGGGCCACGTGTGGCCTCCGCCATCGATGATGTAGAAGACCACTTCTCCGCCGGCCTGACAGCCGCTCCATGTCCGTTTGCGGACCTCTGTGCCGAGACGCTGGTCGACGAAGTCGGCCGAGCAACCGTCGTGGGCTGCCCAACTCGCGGTCGCGTCCGACGCGCTGCCGATGACCGGATTGCCGCAACAGCGCACGGCACCACCGTCGAACGGGATCACCGGATCCTCCGTGCCCATGAACGCGGCGATGGCGATCGGGTGCGAACCGCCGCAGCCGGGCACGAACAGGACGACCGCCACGGCGCCGAATGCGGCGAACCGATCGGATGCGGTGCAGGCGAGCACCGACGTCATCGCGCCGCCGTCGGACATACCGGTCGAGTACACCCGCTTGGCGTCGACGCAGAGGGTGGCCTCGAGGTGATCCAGCAGCGCTCTGACCATGTCGACGTCGTTCTGCAGCCCGCTCTCCGCTTGAAGGTTGAAGTGCCGGTTGTCGCCTTGCCCGTCGGGTGCCACGATCAGAAAGTCGTCGCGGTCGGCGAGCGGTTTGAAGTTGGCGTACGCCATCTCCTCGACCGCGTTCGATCCGTACCCGTGGAAGTTGAAGACCACGGGTACGGGATGGGTTCCGTCGTAGGCCGCCGGCACGTACAGCTGGTAGGTCCGCGCCTGGCCGGCGAAGTCGAACGTCTCCGACGACTGTCCGGCGGCGTGCGCTCGGATGCACGCAATGGTCGCTGAGGTCGCGGTGGTGCTCGACCCCGTTGAAGCATTCGACGTCGATGACGCCGTCGCGCCGGGCTTTGCGGTGTCTGAGCAGGCCGTCAGCACCGTGAAGGTGAGCGCGACGACAACCACCCGCACGAAGCGCATCGTCCGAACCTACACAGGTCTGTCCCTGACGGACGGGTGCCTAGCCGTCGTAGAAGAACGGCGCGTGCAGGCCGATCAGCGCCCGCTCGCGCTTGGTGGTCGCACGCTCGATGGCCTCGGTGGAGAGGTGGTTCACGTCGCTCGTCGTCCGGAGCCTCTGGGCGAGATCGCGGCGACCGTAGTGACACTGGATGAAGTAGCGGCCCGGGTCGCCGTCGGTGGGCGGCAGGCGCCGATGCCAGATGTCGGAGACGAACAACAGCACGTCGCCGGCCGACGCGACGAGCGGCAGCGCGCCGGTGCCCTCCCATTCCAGATCGGGATCGGTCATGCGATCGAGCGGCGGTGACTGTCCGGACGTGTGGCTGCGCGGGATCACCCCGGTCGGCCCGGCTTCGAGCGGGCAGTCCTGCAGCATGAGGTGCGTCGCGACGGCGAACACGGGGTAGGGGATCCGCTCGTCCCACGGGATGCCGACCGGCCGCGGCACGTGGGGCCCGCTGTCGATGTGCCAGCGTTGGCCGCCGTGCGTGTTCTCTCGCGGTGGCTGGCGCCATGCAGTGTTGGCGATGACGTGGCAGTCCTCGCCGAGGAGCGGCTCGACGACGTCGAGGACAGCGCGGTTGGCGACGGCCCGTTGCACGACCGGGCTGCGGTTCAGCATCTCGTAGCGGAACGGGTCCCAGTGCTCCGGCGGGTACCTCGACTGCCGCTGGTCGGGCGCACACTCGTCGAAGACGCGGTCGACGTCCGCGATGAGCTCGGCCACCTCGCCGGCATCGAACACCGCCGGCAGCGTGACGTGACCCTCGGTCTGGAGCTGACGGGTCGCTTCGGACGGCGGATCGTCGGAGATCGTCAAGTAGCCCGTGCGTCGAGTGATCACGGCTCTTCTCCCATCTCGCGCAGCGCCGTGGCGAGCGCGGCGCGCAACTTTCGCGCGTTTGCCGGGGCCAGGTGCCCGACCAGACCGGTACCGGGACGTCCCGCCTCCTCGACGGTCAGCTCGACGCGGAGGTCGCCACATTCGTCGCAGTCGTCGAATGCCGCGACCGCCCAGGCGATCTGCGCTCGCTCCGGATCGTCTGCCGGGTGATCGTCGACCCCGTAATCCGCCAGCTTCTTCACTGAGCTAGGTGCTGTGCGTGTACTCGAAGTGCTGCACCTCGACCATCAGCGGCAGCTTGTAGCGCACGTAGAAGTTGTGGAGGTTGAGGTAGCCCTCGTACGACTCGACCTCGCGCTCCACGACGTCGACGTCGGGATCGGCCGCCGCCTTCTCCTGCACCTTCTTGTAGAGATCCTCGAACTCCTCGAGACTGCCGACGGACATCCCGAAGTGGTCGAGGCGCGGGCACGTCATCGGTTCCTCCTCGGCGATGAGGAAGACGAACTGCTCATCGGAGTGCACACGCATCACGAGGCGATGGCGATCCTCGGTGAGCATGTCGTACTCGATCCATCCGAAGACGTCGCCGTAGAAGGTGGTGATCTCCTTTCGTCCTTCTGCACCGAGCGCGTCGGCGGCCATGGACATGGCGACGTGGTTGAGGCGCGGCATTCGAGGTGTACTCATGAGGCGGCTCCCGGTGCGATGAGGACCTTGGCGGCGATCTTGCCGGATGCGAGCGCGTGCATCGCGTCGAGCGCGCCGGACAGCGGCACGTCGACGGGGTCGATCAGCTCCTGCAGCGGGAGCTTGCCCGATGCGAGCAACGCGAGCGAACGTTCGAATCCGTCGGCGTCGTAACAGAAGGCGCCGGTGATCGTGAGCTCGTTCAGCAGGATGCGATTCGGGTCGAAGCGCGGCGCCGCCATGCCCGCGCCGACGAGCACGAGTCGACCGCGGCGCTTGAGCTGCGCCAGACCCGCCTCCATCGCGTCTCCATGACCGGAGCACTCGAGCGCGACGTCGACGGCGTCGTCGACGATGCGGCCCGGATCGAATGGTCCGGGGCCCTCGAGCTCGTCGGGGGAGAGGACGACCGACGCGCCGAGGCGGCGGGCGAGGTCCTGTCGTACCGGCGCGGGCTCGCTCACCTTGATGTCGTCGATGCCGAGCGCGCGCAGCGCGGCGATCGTCAGCGCGCCGATGGGTCCGGCACCCAGCACGAGCGCCCGCTCACCTGGCTGGATGCCGGAGTTCGTGATGCCGTGCAACGCGACGGCGAGTGGTTCGGCCAGCGCGGCGTCGCGCAGCGACAGGCCTTCGGGGATGCGCAGGATGCCGTCCTCTTGGGTCTTCATGTATCGGGCGAACGCTCCCTGACCGCCCTCGCCCATCCCCGGCGTTCCCCGTTTCGAGCAGAGCGACGGGTGTCCGGTACGGCAGGGCTCGCACTCACCGCACCGCGGGCTCGGTCCGCCGACGATGTGATCGCCGACCGCCCAGGACGTCACCGCGTCGCCCACCGCGACGACGACGCCGCTCCATTCGTGGCCTTCGATCGACCCGCGCTGTCCCCACCCGTCGAGCACCATGTGCAGGTCGCTGCCGCACACGCCGCAATGACTCACCTCGATGAGCACGTCGCTCGGCCCGACGTCGGGAACTGGGATGTCCTCGACGGTGAGCTCGCCCTTTCCCTGATAGACGACAGCCGACATCGTGTCGGGGATCGTCGTCACCGTGCCGTGACCTCGACCTCGTCGTCGACCAGGTCGGGCCGGTACTCGGGATGGGCTGTCAGCCAGTCGGACGCTCGCTGCATGGACTCCTCGTTCTTCTTGTTGATGAACCGGTAGATCGGCCCTTCGAACCACTTCCACGGCGCTTTCGTGAGGTGGTAACGCTCCTCGAACGAGAAGCGCGTGCGGTTCGGTCCGATGCGTTCGAGCCCGACCTTGCCGGTCTGGTCCTGGCCGGCTTCGTGGCTGAGCATCGTGAACGTGTAGCCCCGCGCGGGCGTCACGTCGGTCACCAGCTCGAGAGCCGCACCCCGCCGCCCGAGCGGCATCTTGTAGATGACCCGACGCAACAAGCCGTTGCCTCCGGCGTCACCGGGGTGGACGACCTGGACCTCGATCACCATCGGCGCGTACGCCGTCCAGTGGTCGTAGTCCTGGAAGAGGGCCCAGAGCCGTTCGGGCGAGTGCGGCATCTCGAGGGTGTACCGGTGTTCCCGCATGCGGGCGGGATCGTACCTGACACGCGTGTCAGGATGCATTGGTGGAGAAATGGGGGATGGCGGCCCACGCCCGCACGACGCCGGACAAGCCGGCGATGTTGTCGGGCGACGGGGTCAGGACGTACGGGGAGCTCGCGTCGCGGGCCGCGCGCCTCGCGACCGTGTTGCACGATCTCGGCGTGCCGAGCGACGGCACTGGCGCGGTGGCGGCGATGGTGCCGAACGGCTTCGAGTTCTTCGAGGTGGCGGCCGCCGCGTGCCGGGTCGAGGCGCGGTTCCTTCCCGTCAACTGGCATCTCAAGAGCGACGAGCTCGGGTGGATCCTGAAGGACTCTGGAGCGCAGGTACTGGTCGCGCACACGAGCCTGAGAGAGTTCGTCGACGCCGCGGTGGCGCAGGCGCCCGGCTGCCGTGTGCTGCTCGTGGGTGACGGCTACGAGGAGGCGATCGCGGAAGCGTCACCGTGGCCCACCGACGGTTGGCTGGCGCCCGCGTTCATCTTCTACACGTCGGGTACGACCGGTCGCCCGAAGGGTGTCGTGCACGGTGGGTTGAAGCCCGAGACGATGGCGCTCGCGCAGCAAGGACTCACGGCGCTGTGGGGCTTCCGTCCCGACGACGTCCACATCGTGGCCGGGCCCGCGTATCACGCCGGCCCCGGCGGCTACGCGTTCACGACGCTGTTCTCTGGAGGGACGGTCGCGATCCTGCCGGCGTGGGACGCCCGCGATGCCCTCGCGTTGATCGACCAGCGGAAGGTGACCACGACCTTCATGACGCCCGCGCACTTCATCCGCATCCTCGAGGTGGCGGAGGACGAACGGCGCGCCTTCGATCTGTCGAGCCTGCGGCTCATCATCCACGGTGGCGCGCCGTGTCCGGTCCCGGTCAAGCGGCGCATCATCGAGGCGTTGCCCGACACCGAGGTGTGGGAGCTGTACGGCGCGAGCGAGGGTGGTGCGACGCGCGTGTCGCCCCAGGAGTGGCTCGAGCGCCCGGGCACCGTCGGCAAGCCGTGGCCCGGTGTGGAGGTGCGCATCGACGGCGAAGGCGACTCGGATGAGGGCGTCATCTACATCAAGCCCGCGGGCGGCGCGACCTTCCACTACCACCGCGACGGCGCGAAGACCGACGCGGCCTGGAAGGACGGCGCCTTCACCGTCGGCGACATCGGCCGGCTCGACGACGACGGCTACCTCTACATCACCGACCGCGTGTCGGACATGGTGCTGCGCGACGGCGTCAACGTGTACCCGCGCGAGATCGAGGACGTGCTGTACCTCCACCCGGCGGTGGTCGACTGCGCGGTGTTCGGCGTTCCGGACGAACGTCACGGCGAGGTGTTGCACGCGGTGGTGGAGACGCGGTCCCCGGTCACCGAGGACGATCTCGCGGCCCACGTGCGCAGCAAACTGGCCGACTTCAAGTGCCCGGCGCGATTCACCTTCGTCGACGAGCTCCCGAGAGACCCCAACGGCAAGATCCTCAAACGCCTCCTCCGCACATCTCACGCACACATCCACAAAAGTGGGTAGTTCTGAGTGGGATTTCGGTCGGGGTCAGGTGCGGGCTTCGGCACCGAACAACGCGGCGAAGGCGATCTCCGCGAGCGTGTCGGTGACGTCGCCCTTGCCGTTGCCCATCTGCCCGCTGATGGCGTAGTAGTTCGAGCGCTCGATCATCGCGACGAGCGCGAGCGCGGCGAGCTGCGGGTCGGCCACGACCGCGGGCGACCGGGCGATGCGCTGCCCGAGCTTGATCACGAAGTCGCCGAGCATGTTCGACCCCATACGTCCGAACTCGCTGTTGTCGATCTCCGCCTCGGTCCACGCCTTGATCACCGCGCCATAGCGCTCGTGGATCTCGCCGAACCGTCCGAGCCACTCGCGCAACATCTCCAAGCTCTCGTCGTCGGGCGTGAGCGGACCGAGCGACTCCACCAGCTCGCCGATCTCCTCCGTGACGTCGAGCACCAATGCGCGGAACAGGTCTTCCTTGTTCGCGAAGTACAGGTAGAAGGTGCCGTGCGACGTCTTGGCCACCTTCACGATGTCGTCGACGCGCGCCGGGAAGTACCCCTTCGACCCGAACACCTCGATGCCCGCATCGAGCAGCTTGCGCACCGTGCGCTGTCCTCGTGCCCGCAGCTCGCGGCCGCTCGCCGGGCTGCCGACGCGTGACGGCGTCTTCTTGGGCGTGGCCGCCGCCTTTGGCACGGCACGGACGTTACCGGACCTGACGGCGGCGTCAGGTAGCTTCGCCGGCGGTGGCTGCACGCTCGATCCCCGCGCCCGGCACGGCCGAACTGCCGGCCGCCAACGCCGCGGCACTGCTGCGGCGCAACGGCACCGACCCATCGTTGGCGACGCGCCCCGCGGTGCGGTTCGACGACCGTGTGATCACCCACGCCGAGTTCCTGGCCGAGTCGATCCGTTGGGCCAACCTGTTCCTTGCGCAGCCGGCGAGCACGCCCGACGGCGTGTTGCACGTCGGCGTCCTCCTCGACAACACGCCGGAGTACCTGTTCGCGCTCGGCGGCGCGGCACTCAGCCGTTCGGTCGTCGTCGGCCTCAACCACACGCGGCGCGACGAGCACCTGTGGCGCGACATCGAGCACACCCACATCGGGCTGATCGTCACCGAGTCGCGGCACCTGCCCTTGCTCGAATCCATTGCAGACCGCCTGCCGCCGATGCTCGTTGCGGAGGACGACCTTGCTGCCGCGCTCGCAGGACAATCCGCGAGCGATCCCGGCATCGAGCCCGATGTCAGCTCTCGCTGGGCCTTGATCTTCACCTCCGGCACGTCGTCGGCGCCGAAGGCCGTCATCTGCACGCAGCGCCGCTTGTTGCAGACCGGCACCCGCATGGCGGCGATCATGGATCTGGGCCCGGACGACATCGGCTACGTGTGCATGCCGCTGTTCCACTCGAATGCACTGATGGTCGGTTGGGCGCCGTCGATCGTGACGGGCGCGTCGGTGGCGCTGGCCCGGAAGTTCAGCACGTCGAGTTGGCTCGGCGATGTACGGCGCCATGGCGCGACGTACTTCAACTACACCGGCAAGCCGCTCTCCTATCTCATCGCCACGCCCGAGGAACCGGACGACGCCGACAATCCCCTGCGCGTCGCCTTCGGCAACGAAGGATCGCCGGAGGTGATCGAGACCTTCGGCCGGCGGTTCGGTGTCGAGGTGATCGATGCCTTCGGAGCGACCGAAGGCGGCATCGCGGTCAACCGCGACGAGGGCATGAAGCAAGGCTCGGTCGGCAAGGTCGGTGAGACGGTCAAGGTCGTCGATCCCGACGGCACCGAGCTGCCGGCCGCACGCTTCGACGCCGACGGCTCGCTGGTCAACGCCGACCGGTGCGTCGGCGAGATCGTCAACACCGCGGGCGCCGGCCCGTTCGAGGGCTACTACAACAACGCCGAGGCCACGGAGTCGACGTTGCGCGGCGGGTGGTACTGGTCGGGCGACCTCGGCTACGTCGACGACGACGGGTTCCTGTTCTTCGCCGGCCGTACCGCCGACTGGTTGCGGGTGGACGGCGAGAACTTTCCCGCGGGACCGATCGAGGACGCGATCGGCCGTCATCCCGATGTGGTGCTCGCGGCCGTGTACGGCGTCCCCGACGAACACGCCGGCGATCAGGTGATGGTCGCCGTCCGGCTGCGCACCGGCGCGACGTTCGACCCGGCCGCGTTCGCGGCGTCGATCGACGCCTTGCCGGAGGTCGGACCGAAGTGGCGACCCCGCTACGTGCGTGTCGTCGAGGAGTTCCCGACCACCGGAACGAACAAGATCGTCAAGCGCGCGCTCGTCCGGCAGAAGTACCGGCGTGATCTTTGTGGCGACGACGCGCTGTACGTGCGTGACCGCGGCGCTGACGCGTATCGCGTGTTCACGAGTGACGACGAGGCCGCGCTCCGCGCTGCGCTCGAGCGCGCCGGCCGCATTCGCTTCTGGGACCTCTAGTCGTGGACCTCGCGTTCACGCCAGAGGAGGAAGCGTTCGCCGCCGAGATCCGTGAGTGGCTGCGCGCCCACGTCGAGCCGCCGCAGGACGACCTCGAATGGGGCCGGCGCTGGCAGGCCAAGCTGGCGGCGGATCGGTGGGTCGGTATCCACTGGCCGACCGAGTACGGCGGCCGGAGCGCGACCCCCGTGCAGGTGGCCCTCTACAACCTCGAATATGCCCGCAGCCGAGCCCCCCAGCCGGTGAACCGTGTCGGCATCAACCTCGCCGGCCCGACGCTGCTCGCGCACGGCACGGACGAGCAGAAGGCGCGCTGGTTGCCGCGCATCCTCGACGCCACCGAGCTCTGGTGTCAGTTGTTCAGCGAACCCGGTGCCGGCAGCGACCTCGCCTCGCTCGCGACCCGAGCAGTGTCGACAGACGACGGCTGGCTGCTCACGGGGCAGAAGGTGTGGACGTCGTACGCGGCCGAGGCGCGCTGGGGCATCTGCCTCGCGCGCACCGACGCCGACGCGCCGAAGCACAAGGGCATCAGCTACCTGGTGGTCGACATGCAGTCGTCGGGAATCGAGGTACGCCCCCTGCGCCAGATCACCGGCGAGTTCGAGTTCAACGAGGTCTTCCTCGACGACGTGTTCGTGCCGAGCGATCACCTCGTCGGCGACCTGAACAACGGCTGGGCAGTGGCGAACACCACGTTGGCGCACGAGCGCGGCACGTCGTTCCCGTTCAAGGAACAGGTCGTGCACGAGTCGTATCTCGACGACCTGTACCGCCTTGCCGTCGACCGCGAGCAACTCGACGACGTCGATGTCGCCGACGCACTCGCAGAGGCGTACATCGAGCTACGCATCCTCCGGCTGCACAACTGGCGCACGCTCTCTCGCCTGGGCCGGGGCATCGAGCCCGGGCCAGAGTCGAGCCTGGTGAAGCTCACCTGGACCGACATGACCCTCCATCTGTCGGAGGCCGCCCTCCTCCTCCAGGGCGCGGGTGCACCCCTCACGGGACCGTGGCAGCGTCAGTGGCTCTGGTCGAAGGCATCGTCGATCGCCGGCGGCACGAGCGAGGTGCAGCGCACGATCATCGGCGACCGCATGCTCGGCCTACCGCGCGGTTGAGCCCGCCGAATGAAGGTGCAGCTCCGTGAGGTCTCGACCGCCGAGCTGACGGTCGGCGAGCGGATACGCCTGCGGGCGATGCTCGATGTGGCGTTCGAGGGCTACCTCAGCGACGAGGATTGGGATCACGCCCTCGGCGGCACGCACGTTGTCGTGGAGATCGACGATCTCGTGGTCTCGCACGCCAGCGTCATCCCGCGAAGGCTCGAGCTGCCAGGCCGAGTGCTGCACACCGGGTACGTGGAGGCGGTTGCGACGCATCCGGCGCTCCAGCGGCGCGGTCATGGAGCGGCGGTCATGCGACGAATCGGCGAGGTCATCCCGCGCACCTACGACATCGGCGCGCTCTCCACGGCGATTCCGAGCTTCTACCTCCCGTTCGGATGGGAGCGGTGGCGGGGGATGACATTCGTGAACGTTCCCGAGGGCCGGCTGCGCACCGAAGAAGACGACGACGGCGTGTTGGTGCTGCGGACGCCGAGGACGGGGCCCATCGACCTCGACGCCGCGATCACCTGCGACCATCGCTTCGGCGACGTGTGGTGACAAGCTCGTGACGCGATGGTGACGATCGACGACGTGCGTGAGCTGGCGCTCACCCTTCCCCGCAGCTACGAGGCGTTCGTGCGCGATCGAGTGAAGTTCCGGGTCGGCCGCATCGTGTACCTGGCGTTCTCGCGCGACGAGACGCAGATGGGATTCGCATTCCCGAAGGAGGAGCGGTCGGCGCTCGTCGACTCAGAGCCCGACAAGTTCCTGCTGCCGCGACAGTCGGACATGCGCTACCACTGGGTGGAGGTTCGGCTCGCCGCGATCGACCGAGCGGAGATGCGAGAGCTCGTGCTCGACGCTTGGCGCATGGTTGTTCCGAAACGTGTCGTCGCCGAGCACCTAGGAGACGGTTGACATGTCGATGCTCGCTCCGTGGGAGCTCCAGGCCCACAACACCGCCACGCACTCCGGCAACAAGATCCATGACGACGAGGTGGCGCGCCGGTTCGGCTTCGGCGGCGGTCTCGTTCCCGGTGTCGACCTGTATGCGTACCTGACCCATCCGCCGGCGGAGGCCTGGGGTCTCGACTGGCTCCAGCGCGGCACGATGCAAGCGCGCTTCTCGCGACCGATCTACGAGGGCGACACCGTCCGGGTCCTGCCGGTCGAACACCGCGAGGATGGCGAGGGTGTGCGCACACGCCTGGAGCTGCGCAACTCCGACGACCAGGTGTGCGCGACGGCCGAGGCCGCGCTGCCGAATGCCACGACCGCTCCGCCGGACCTCGATCTGTGGTCCGACGTGCCGCAGGTCGAGTCTCCTCCGCTCGCAGCGCCGGCGTCCCTACCCGTGGGTCGACAGTTCGGCCTGGCCCGTCACGGTTTCCACGCCGGCCGGGCCGACGAGTACCTCGACGATGTGCGCGAGACCCTCTCGCTGTATCGCACGGAGCGCGTCGCCCATCCCGGATGGTTGCTGCGCGACGCGAACTATGTGCTGTCGCGCAACGTCCGTCTCGGGCCTTGGATCCACGTGGAGTCCGCCGCGCAGCACCATCGTCTGGTCAACGACGGCGCGTCCGTGTCGACCCGCGCCATCGTGACGAAGGAGTGGGAGCACAAGGGCCATCGATTCGTGACGCTGGACGTCGCGCTCATCGCTGAGGGTGAACTCGCGGTCCGCGTCGCGCACACCGCCATCTACGCCCCGCGTCAGGTGCAGTGAGCGCGGCCACACGCCGGGTCACGTCGAGGAGTCAGTGGCGGACGGCGCGCTCCCCGAGCTTCGTCCGCAGGTCCTCCTCGAACTCGAGGATCTCGGGTGCCAGCGCCTTGTTCCGCAGTGCTTCGAGCACCGGGTAGCCGGCCTCGCGCTCGGCATCCCACTCGTCGGCGAAGCGACCGGACGTGATCTCGTCGACGAGCTCGCGGATCGTCGATGTGACGTCGAGGTGGTCGTACCGCCCCACTCGAGAGAGCTGCCCGTATTGACTGGTCGGTGAGTGGTGCAGCGTCTGGGCCGCACCCCCTTCGAGGCGGACGAGACGATAGGTGCGCTCGACCTCGCCGGAGAGGAACAACTCGGTGAGGATCGCCTCGATCGGGATGCCCTGTTCCATCATCACGCCGATGAACGACTCGTTGACTTTGCGCAGCATCGGCGACAGCGCCTGCTCGACGGCGAGATCGAGCACCGCTTCCTGCATCGGTGTCAGCGGCAGCGCACCTTGGCGCAGACCGCCGATCGCCTTGGCGATGGCCAGCGTGCGAGCGCGCGCCGTGCCCGTGGCGTCACGCTCGATGCCGATGGCCGTGATGAAGCCCACGCCTTCCTCGTAACAGCGTCGCACCTCCGGCCCGAGCATGCGCGGCGCCACCATCCCGGCGTCGCCGGGTGGAGTGAGCCGTTGGAACGCGAGCGTGTAGCCACTGGCGACGATCACCAACGAGTCGGCCCGCGGTGTGATCGGCAACGTCGAGATGATGTCGTCGGGCACGAGCAGGCAGATGACATCGGCATCGCTCGCCGCTTCCACGTCGCTGGTCGCGAACCCGTCGGCCTCCGCGCTGGCGCGGGTGTCGTCGGCCCGCACGCACACCACAACGTCCACGCCGGAGTCCCGGAGGTTCAGCGCCCACGAACGCCCCTGGTTGCCATAGCCGACGACGGCGACGCGCTGGCCGGCGATCGCCTCGAGGTCGGCATCGCTTTCGTAGAGGATCTCGCTCATGGCCGCACCCTACGTAACCTGGAGGCGATGAGCCGGGCTGCCGCGTGTCTGTTGGTGCTGGTGGCGGCGTGCACCTCGGCCAGCGGCAACGCGGCCGGACCGACGACGACCGCCGCCCTGGCCAGCACGACCACGACGACGACCGAGCCGGCGACGACCACGACGACGGCGCCGCCGCCTCCGACGCGGGTGGTCATCGAACAGCAGTGGATCGCCTTCGGGGTGGCCGACGATGTCACGTTGCACTACCCGTCGCCGCGGGTCGAGCGCATCGGCTTCCACCAGTCGAACAACGAAGGTGCTCGTCGCATCGAGGCGCTCGACACCGGCATCCCGGCGACCCCCATGGAGACGCGTGACCGCCTGTCGGATCCGCAGAGCTCGGCCGACGTGGTCGTCGATCCGGAGTCCGAGATCCGCGCGCCGGTCTCGGGCACCGTCGTGAGCTCGGGGAGCTACGACCTCTACTGCGGCCTGTTCGACTACTTCATCAACATCGAGCCCGACGACCATCCGGGATACCGCGTGAAGGTGTTGCACATCACCGGCCTCAACGTCGGGAACGGCGATCGCGTCGTGCAAGGCGAGACGGTCATCGCGCCGACGGCACGGCAGTTGCCGTTCGCCTCCCAGGTCGACGAGCTGCGCACCGTCGATCCCGCATGGCCGCACGTGCACATCGAGGTCGTCGACCCCTCGATCCCGAACGTCCCCAATCCGGGTAGCGGCTACGAGAACTGCTGACGGGTTTTCCCGGGCATACGCACACAAAAACGTGTCGGTCTGCCAGGGAAAATGGAGGGGTGCGGGCTACTCGGTGTTGATGGCCTCGATGAGCTTGCGGGCGAGTGATTCGTCGCCGATGACGTCGAGCGTGTCGATGCCGACGCGGGTGAACATCGCGAGCAGCAGGTCGGATGCCGTGCCGCGCAGGGCGACGTCGCCTTTGGCGTGGATGGGCTCGACCCGGCCGTCGGGATGGATGAACCACTCGCCCTCGGTGTCGGTGCAGTGGACGTGCACGGTGCCCGGCAACGGCTTCTCCTGATTGACGCCCCACGGCAGAGTCGAGACGAGGAGCTCGTCGATCGAGTCCGATGCCACCGCCGGATCGATCGGCGCGGGCGGATCGTGCGTCGCCGCGTTCTGCATGTCCCACCGATGGACCGCGGCTTCCTGCACCTGGTGACGGCGGATGAAGCCCACCGTGTGGTCATCGGACCACGTCCACACCGGCACGTCATCTGATGTCGCGGCGAGGACGGAGATCATCCGGTCGAGCTGCGACCGACCGAACGTGATGACCTCCGGGTACTCCGTCGGTCGTTGCGGCTTGGCCTGCTCGACCTCGTCGGGATCGGTGGCTCGGAGCTCGACGTCCGTGGTCCAGAACCAGTGCACCTCGCCGAGGTGCCACACGAGGTCGGCGATGTCCCAGCCGGGGCAGCTCGGCACGCCAAGGGTGGGGTCGGCCGCGTCCGCAGTCGCGTAGAACCGGTCGCCCTCGCGACGAATCGCTTCGAGGTAGTCCATGCGTCAGGTGTAGCGCGGATCGGGCTCAGGCGTCAGTGTCATCGACTCACCGGCCAGGGCCCAGACGTACAGCATCGACGACTTCGGCGACGCGACGACCGGGTGGTACGTCCCCCGGATGCGCTCGATGTGGCCGTCGCGCACGATGGACGGCTGCGCGGGATCGCCCTCGTACACGAGTTGCACGCCGAAGCCCTCCGGTGCAGCGAAGCGGTACAGGTAGACCTCTTCGTGCTCGTGGCGGTGCGGGGGCCAGCTCGACCATCCCCCGGGCGGGTTGATGGTCTCGCCGCAGATCAGCGGCCCCTCGCTCACGTAGGTACGCACGGTTCGGGCCGTCGGTCCTTCCCCGCGGTGCTCGATCGCCACCGAACGGGGATCGATCGTCTGCGTTGCGACGGTCGCCCCGGGGCGAACCACGGCGATCCACGAGACGTCGTCGTCGAGGGCGTACGTGTCGCCGGCCGCGACGAGCGCGGATTCTCCCGTGGTGGTGAAGCCGTCGTTGCGGTCGAGGAGCACCCAGGCCGCGCCGTCAGGGGAGAACGACCCGCGGCCCCGAAGGACCTCGAGCCGGCCGTCCTCCCGCGCGAGCACGACCTCCGGCACTAGAGCTCCATCGGCGTCGTCGGCTCGACCTTCACGCCGGCGAGCAGGCACGCCGCGCGGTGGGCCAGCGCTACGAGCGTCAGCGTCGGGTTGTAGCCCGTCGACGTGACGAAGACCGACGAGTCGGCGCACAGCATGTTCTCGACGTCGTGGAAACGACCCTCGCCGTTGACCACCGAGGTGCGGGCATCGTCGCCCATCCGGCAGGTGCCCATCGTGTGACGCGATGCCGGCGCGATGCCGAGAGGACTCACGTCGTGGAGGTCGAGGTCGCCTTGCGGTGGCGACGTGGTGGAGAACGCGAAGTCGGCGCCCGCGTCCCGCATCAACTGCTCGAGGATCGGAGCGAAGTGATCCGACGCGACGAGCTCGTGCTTGTGTGGCGCGTAGGTGACCCGTCCTGCCGCGAATCCCCACGCGTCGACGACCTTCGGGTCGAGGTCGACGCGGTTGTCGAGTTGCGGGAGATCCTCGGCCTGGAGCGTGAACGCGAAGAGACGATCGCGGATCGCGGAGTCGCGCATCGACATCGCGTGCTGTGGCCCGGGCGGATAGGACGACGCCTCCTGCAAGGGCGTTCCGCCGCCGCCATGCTCGACGGTGCCGCCCCGGAAGTAGGGGAGGCCAGCCGCACGCGCCGCGGCCATCTCGTCCGGCCCGGGGACGATGAAGTCGTCGTGGTGGTGGGTGACGCTGCGCCCCCGCTCACCGTGGATGGAGAACGGGAAGATGCCGACCGAAAAGGTCTGGAAGTGGTACGTGAGGTTCCGGCCGACGAGATCGGACGAGTTGCCCACGCCGCAGCGCAGCAGCAGCCGGGGCGTCTCGAAGGCGCCTCCCGCGACGATGACGTAGGACGCCCGCACCTCCCGCTCGGTGTTGCCGTTGGCGATGTCGAGGTAGCGCACCCCAGTGGCTCGTGTGCCGCGGCTGTCGAGCACGACCTCCTTCACGTACGACTCGGGCCGCACCTCGCACTTCCCGGTGCGCAGCGCGCGCCGCAACGACGAGATCGGATCGCCCTTCGCATGGATCGGGCATCCGAAGTGACCGCAGAATCCGCAGTTGTTGCACGGCGGGCGGTCGTCGTAGAAGATCGAGTTCACGCCGGTCGGCGCGCGGTAGGGATGCAGCCCGCGCTTGGCGGCGGCTTCAGAGGTGAGGATGGCGCCGAACATGTCGGGACCCGGCGGCATTGGGTACGGCCCGCTGCGCCAAGCCTCGAAGGGGTTCTTGCCGGCGTCGCCTGCGGTGCCGATGAGCTTCTCGGCGATCGCGTAATGCGGTTCCATCTCGTCGTATTGGACTGGCCAGTCCGCTATCGCGGCACCGTCGATCGGCCCTCGGGCCGAGAGCAGGTGGAAGTCCTCCTCACGAAAGCGCGGCAACTTCCCGTCGGCGTGGAACCCGCCACCGCCGACGGTGCTGGGGAGGCTGTTCACCTCGCCGGTGAAGAGACGATCGCCGTCGGCCGAGGTGCGGCGATACGTGCGCGGTTCGAGGAACGGGTCGGGACCGAGGAAGTGGCGGCGGAGGAACTTGATCTCGTCGTTCGACAGGTCGCCCGACGGCTCGAACGGCGCCTCCAGCGAGACGAGATGGTTGCGTCCCTTCTCGAGGACGATCACCGACCAACCTGCGGCCGTGAGTACGTCCGCCATCGTCGACCCGCCCGGTCCGGACCCGACGATGACGGCGTCGCAGTCGAGATCAGCCACCGCCGCCCCTCCCCCCGAAATCCAGTGCACTACGACACAAAAGTGTGTCGCTATGCACTGGATTTGCCATTCGGTCGGCGGATCTCGAGCTTCTCGCGGCTCTCGACTTCCTCGTCGGTGTAGCCGCGCGGTTGGATGTCGCCGAGCCAACCGATCATCTTCCAGCCGGCCTCGTCCTTGTTGCCGCCGTACACCGGGTCGCCGTACATGCCCTCGCACGCGTGCTGGTACAGCAGGCGCTTGAACTCGGGCACGGCGCTCAGTCGCTGGTCCTGCGCTGTCCCGTCGACATCGACGAAGTCGGCGCCGAGCGCGGCGATGCCGTCGCGATAGATCTGCTGCAGTCCGAGCACCTCGCCGTTGAACTCGCGCTCGGCCCGCCCGTTCGATCCTTCGATGCGCGTGCGCCACGCGAGGTCCTCCATCGGCCCGAGCGGGAGCCACTCACCGAAGCTCGCCTCACCGCCCCACCGACCGGAGAACGGACCTCCCGCGAAGATGCGCGGCGGATCGACGCTGAACGCCCCGAGGAACCGGTCGACGTAGTCCGGCACGCCGGCGGCGGCCGCGCCAGGGCATCCGGCATCGTCGGGCGGGATCAGTCGATCCACCGCCGCGGCGACGACCGCCAGATCCGCCTCACTGAAGTACACCGGCATTCAGTTCGTCAGTTCGTCAGTTCGTACGAACCATGGCGGTCGAGCTCGCAGCGCCATCCTGGTGCGACGGCCACGACGGTGAATGCCTCCTCGATCAGCGCCGGACCTTCGATCGAGGCGCCCGCCGCCAGCACGCGCCCGTCGTACACGGGGGTGTCGACGAACTCGGTGCCCCAGTACACGGGCCGCACACTCTTGCGTGCCGCGGCGGCGTCGGACACCGTGCCCAGCTCCGCGAGATGGCCGGGCTTGGTGGTCTCGCCGCGGGCGATCAGCCGTACGCCGCGCACCTGTGGTTGCTGATTGCGGAAGGCGAACCCACGGTCGGATTCGTGCAGGTCGTGGAAGCGCTGCGTGAGGTCGAGCAGACCGCTGGCGTTGAGCGACAGCCCCTCCGGACAGGGCACCGACATGTCGGAGTTCTGGCCGCCGTACGCCATCTGCACGTAGAGCTCGGTGTGGGCCGCGCCCTCGGGCAGTCCGGCCGGTGCGAGCTCCTTTGCGACCTCGTCGGCCACCTCTGCCATCAAGCCGCGCAGCCGGTCGACCTCGACCTGGCTGATCGGCACGACGTACGAGCGCAGCACGTCGACCACGTAGTCGGCCACGAGCAACCCGAGCGCGGAGAACGCCGGCGCGGCCTTCGGGACGAGCACACGCGCCGCGCCGAGCTCGGTCGCGAGCGCGCACGCGTGGAGTGGGCCGTTGCCGCCATAGGCGATGACCGCGAGGTCGCGCGGGTCGGCACCGTAGGAGGCGAGGACGCGCCGCGTCGCGTTGGCCATGTTCGCGTTGACGATGCGCTCGATGCCCCACGCCGCTTCGATGGGCTCGAGCCCGAGCGGCTCCGCCACGTCGCGGGCGATCGCGCCCCGCGAGGCTTCGACATCGAGCGTCATTCGTCCGCCGGCGAAGTTGTCGACCGGCAGGTACCCGAGCACCGCGTCGGCATCGGTGACGGTGGCGTGGGTACCGCCGCGGCCGTAACACGCGGGGCCGGGCGACGATCCGGCCGACTCCGGACCGACGAGCAAGGCGCCTTGGCGCACACGCGCGATCGAGCCGCCACCGGCACCGACCGACCGGACGTCGACCATGGGGATGCCGATGTAATAGCGGTACCGCCAGTTGCGATCGGTCTTCACCTCGGGCCGGCCACCGCGCACGAGGCAGATGTCGAACGACGTGCCCCCCATGTCCACGGCGACGAAGTCGGGCGCGCCCGCGGCGCCGGCCGCCACGGCGGAGCCCATCACACCACCGGTCGGGCCCGACCCGAGCAGCGTGACGGCCCGCTTGGCGACGTAGTCGGGCGGCATCACCCCGCCGGTCGCCTGCATGATCAGGACCGGCCCGGCGAACCCGGCGGAGCGGAGCGCGTCGACCAGGTGCGACGTGTAGCGGGCGATCCTCGGTGCGACGTACGCGTTCACCAACGTGGTGGATACGCGCTCGAACTCCGGCCCGGCGGACATCACCTCGTGGGAGAGCGAGACGTGCTCGACGTCGGGGAACTCCTCGCGGATCAACTCCAGTGTGCGGCGCTCGTGCGTCGGATTGACGAACGAGAAGAGATACATCACCGCGATCGACGTGCAGCCGAACTGCTTCAGGCGACGGATGCCGGCTCGCACCGCGTCCTCGTCGAGCGGCTGGAGCACCTCGCCGTCGTACGCGCACCGCTCGGGGATCGGGATGCGGACGCGACGGCGGGCGATCGGGATCGGCGCCGGGTACGACGGATCCCAGATCTCCTCCTTGTGCACTCGGCGCATCTCGATCTCGTCGCGATGCCCCCGGGTCACGAGCAGGCCGGTGGGCGCGCCGTTCATCTCGATCATGGTGTTGTCGGCGGTGGTGGTGCCGTGCACGACGATGTCGAGTTGCCGGCAGAAGTCCTCGAGCGGGAGCCCGAACCGCTCGGCCAGCTGCCGCATGCCGTTCATGACGCCGATCGACTGGTCCTCGAGCGTGGTCGGCGTCTTGTCGAGCACGACCTCGCCGGCGGGCGTGACGCAGATCAGATCGGTGAACGTCCCTCCGACGTCACAACCGATTCGATAACCGGCGGTCACCGCCGGCTGGCACGCAACGAGTCCGTTGCCTCCACATCGACCGCGAGCGTGAGGTCGTCGAGCGAGCCGGTGAGCACCACGCTGTAGTCGCGCTCGGCCCCTTCGATCGACACGTACTCGTCGAGCACGTCGTCGAGCACGGCCTGCGGATCGCGGTCCAGCGGGTTGCCCCATCCGCCGCCGCCGCCGTAGTCGTAGTTGAGCTTTTGGCCCGCGGCCATCGGCACCCAGTCGGCGGTGTGCTGCACGACGAACGGATCGTCGGACTCGTAGCGGATCGTGAGCTTGTTCGGCGCGCCGGGCCGGCCGCCGCAGATGCCGGGCATCGGGTACTTCATGCCGACGACGTACGTGTACACCTTGGCGTCGACGCGAACTTCCTTCACGTAGTGGCTGCCGCACAGCCCTCGCCACTGACCGGGGCCGCCGGAGTCGGTGCGGTAGTCGCGTTCCCACTGCACATGGGGGTACAGCGACTCGTTGATCTCCGCGGTGGCCTTCCACAGGTTCCCGAATGCTGCGGCCTGCGCGCCCCACGCATCCATGCCGCGCGCTGCGTTGCACCAACCGGCGTAGACCTCGGCCGAGTGGTCGGTGAACGACTGCCCGCTACGCGGGTCGATGCCGACGATGATCGTGGGGATGCCGGTCTTGTACGTCTGAGGAACGGCCTTGTCCGGCAGCACGTCCTGCATCGCGACGGCGATGACCTCCCCGACATCAGCGCCGGGATGGTGCGTACCGGCGGACACCGGTTTGCCGGGCGGCGGGTTCAACACGCAACCCGGAGGCACCACGAGCTCGATCGCGTCGAAGAAGCCTTCGTTCTTCGGGATCTCCGGATCCATCATCGCGGCGATCTGGGCGATTGTGTACCCGCGGGTGTTCCCGTAGGTCGACCACGCCTGCAATTCCGGCCGCGTGTCGCTGCCGGTGTAGTCGATGATGAGACGATCGCCCGTCACGGTGATCTT